>NZ_JBXSOL010000001.1:0-336466 GCF_057784555.1 Rhizobium sp. CNPSo 3670 | reverse complement strand
GCCCATTCCAATGTTCTTTTGGAATGGCGGCGAAAGGTTCCACCTCGGAAACTAGGTGTCCCCATACCGGCGCTTCAACGTCTTTGGCGGACGCCCAAATATCGCACCATCCTTGTTCAGCTAAGAACAGCTCTAAGAGCCTTGCCCGTTGACCTTGCCACGTCTTCTGGGCAGCGATTTCGTCCAATTGCATCGAAAAAGTTTTGCGCCAGTAATCCCACAGTGAGAGGCCTGACTTTCCTACAAGGCCCGCAGCGGCTTCATACATTCCTTTTGGTAAAGGCGGCTTCATCATGTTTTGCCTGGTCAGCCGGTGCAGGTCCGCCGATGTGAGCGGACGCTTAAGTAAACGCTTTAAAATCGTCATGGCGCATCCACGGGTAGAGCTACTTCCGATAGCCTTGGATCGCGCGCGAAAAAATGTCCATGTCGGCTAGCTGTTTTCCCATAATAAACTGAGAAGGGAGATCACGCTTGGAGCAACTGTCGTCAGCCCGTGGCAACCGCAGGCGGCACTTTGAGAACGTGAAACACTGCCGGATACGCACTATTGGCACCGGCGCCTTCGGCCAGGTCAATCCCGGTCCGCTTAGAGACGCGCCAGCAACAGAGCCTCTTCGACACAGAGAGGCTCAAGTACGCGGTCGGGATACCCGGCCGGAGATCGACCGGCTTCCACACGAAAACCAGCATGCCGGCCGTGTTCCTCGCTACCGGCACCTACCCTGGTCAAGGATCGAGGCTGGCCGATCAGACGCCGCCAATGCAGAGATATTTCATCTCCAGATAATCGTCGGCGCCGTGGCGGGAGCCCTCGCGGCCGAGGCCGGATTGCTTGATGCCGCCGAAAGGCGCTGTCTCGGACGACATCAGGCCGGTATTGATGCCGATCATGCCATATTCCAGCGCCTCCGCCACGCGCCAGACCTTCTTAAGGTCGCCGGCATAGAAATAGGCGGCCAGGCCGAATTCCGTTTCGTTGGCCTGAGCAATGACGTCCTCGGCCGTCTCGAAGCGGAAGAGCGGCGCTACCGGCCCGAAGGTTTCCTCGCGCGCCACCGTCATACCGCGGGTCACGCCGGTCAGCACTGTCGGCGCAAAGAAGGTGCCGGTGCCGTCGAGGCGCTTGCCGCCGGTCAGAACATTGGCGCCCTTGGCAAGCGCGTCGCCGACATGGTCCTCCACCTTGGCGAGCCCCTGCTCGTCGATCAGCGGCCCGATCTCGACACCCGGCTTGAACCCGTCGCCAACCGACATTGCGGCGACTTCGGCGGCGAGCTTGGCGGCAAAGGCGTCATAGACGTTTGATTGGATATAGAGGCGGTTGGCGCAGACGCAGGTCTGGCCGGCATTACGATATTTCGAAGCGATCGCGCCCTCGACGGCAGCGTCGAGATCAGCATCATCAAAGACGATGAACGGCGCATTGCCGCCGAGCTCCAGGCTCACCTTCTTGATCTGGTCGGCGCATTGCCGCATCAGGATACGGCCGACCTCGGTCGAGCCGGTGAAGCTGATCTTGCGCACTTTTTCATTGCCGCAGAGCTCGCGGCCGATCGCCGGGCCATCGAGCCCGACAATGAGATTGAAGACGCCGGCGGGAATGCCGGCCTGTTCGGCGAGCACGGCAAGGGCAATCGCCGTCAGCGGCGTCTGCTCGGCCGGCTTCGACACGACAGTGCAGCCGACGGCAAGCGCCGGCGCGATCTTGCGGGCAATCATCGCCGCCGGGAAATTCCACGGCGTGATCGTGCCGACGACGCCGACCGGCTGCTTGATGACGATCATGCGTTTATCGTTGGAAGGCGCCGGGATCGTCTCCCCGTAAATGCGCTTGGCCTCTTCCGCATACCATTCGATATAGGCGGCGGCATAAAGGATCTCGCCGCGTGCTTCCGGGAAGGGCTTGCCCATTTCGGCCGTCAGGATCGCCGCGAGTTCGTCGGCATTGGCGACGATCAGGTCGAACCATTTGCGCAGGATGACGCTGCGCTCCTTGGCCGGGCGGGCAGCCCAGGCCGGCTGGGCGGCATGGGCCGCATCGATCGCCGTTCGCGTTTCGGCTGCGCCCATATCGGGCAGGGAGGCGAGCAGCTCGCCGGTTGCCGGGTTGAGCACGTCGAAAGTTCCAGCAGCATTGCCTGATGTCCAGACGCCGTTGATGTAGCCGGCGTCGCGAAGCAAGGGAGAAGAGAAAGGAACGTGCTTTGTCAATGCGGTCGTGAAAGCCATGTCATATCCTCATTGGGGATTGAGTGCGGTTCCGATGCGGTCACTTGCCCGTGCTTGCTTCCAGCATTGACGTCTCGAGAATGTCGAGCGCCTCGCCAAAGACCTCGTCCTGAATGGTGATCGGCGCGAGGAAGCGGATGACGTTGCCATGGACGCCGCAGGTGAGCAGGATCAGCCCCTTGTCGAGCGCTGTCAGCCGCACCTTGTTGGCGAAGTCAGCACTCGGCAATCCCGTCGTCCGGTCATTGAATTCGACGGCGTTCATGAAGCCAGGTCCGCGAATATCGGCAATCTCCGGCACCTTCTCGCGCAAGGATTCAAGCCGCTGCTTCAGCCGTCCGCCGAGCTGGCTGGCGCGACTGCAGAGGTCTTCGTCCGCGATGACGTCGAGGACGGCATGGGCGGCTGCGATGCCGAGCGGGTTGCCGCCGTATGTGCCGCCGAGCCCGCCCGGTCCCGGCGCGTCCATGACTTCGGCGCGGCCGGTGACGGCAGCAAGTGGGAAGCCGCCGGCAAGGCTTTTCGCCATCGTCGTCAGGTCGGCGGCCACCTCGTGATGTTCCATCGCGAACATTCTGCCGGTGCGGGCAAAACCGGTCTGCACCTCGTCAGCGATCAAGAGGATGCCGTGCTGGTCGCAGAGTTCGCGCAGTGCTTTCATGAAGGCTACGGGCGCCGGATAGAATCCGCCTTCGCCCTGCACCGGCTCGAGGATAATGGCGGCGACGCGCTGCGGATCGACATCGGCGGCGAAGAGTTTCTTCAGCGCTGCGAGCGATTGGTCGACGGAGACGCCGTGAAGTTCTACCGGGAAAGGAACATGGAACACGTCGCCGGACATCGCGCCGAAGCCGACCTTGTAGGGCACGACCTTGCCGGTCAGCGCCATGCCCATGAAGGTGCGGCCATGGAAACCGCCGCTGAAGGCGATGACGGCCGAGCGGCCGGTTGCCGCGCGTGCGATCTTGACGGCATTCTCGACCGCCTCGGCGCCAGTGGTGACGAAGATCGTCTTCTTCTGGAAATTGCCGGGCAACAGCGCGTTCAACCGTTCGGCAAGGCTGACGTAGTTCTCGTAGGGCACGACCTGATGGCAGGTGTGGGTAAAGTGGTCGAGTTGCTCCTTGACGGCTGCGATAACCCTGGGATGGCGGTGACCGGTGTTGAGCACGGCGATGCCGGCGGCGAAATCGATATAGCGGCGGCCCTCCTTGTCCCAGATTTCGGCATTCTCTGCGCGGTCCGCATAGATCTGGGTGGTCATGCCGACACCGCGCGAAATCGCGGCATTCTTCCGGTCGGTAAGGTGTGTCGCGGTCATCGATCTGCTCCCGTTTGACGTTTTTGGATTTATCTTACATAAGTTCTGTAAGATGCTCTGGAAATTCCTACATTTTTTCTGCAAGAAAACAAGCGGCATTTTTTGCTTCAAACATCACGCGATTTGATGAATGCTCGCGCAACGAGAATCGGGGTATTGGCTGATGAGTGACAACGGGCCTGTGCGCTACAAGGTGGCGGAGGCCGCGCGGCTGGCGGGCGTCTCCCCCTCGACGTTGCGCCTCTGGGAAAGCCAGGGTCTGGTCGTTCCCGGCCGCTCCGAAACCGGCCATCGCCAATACAGCGCCGAAGACGTGGCGCGGCTGAAGCGCATCTCCTGGTATCGGGCCGAGCGCGGTCTCAATCCCGCCGCCATTCGCGAGGCGCTGGAGAGCGAGGAACCTTCCGCCGACGGTGCCGAACCCGGCCAGGATTCCGGCCTCGGCCGTAAATTGCGGAGCCTCCGCCACGCCGCGGGCAAAACGCTTGATCAGGTCGCCGGTGATATCGGCATCACCGCTTCGACGCTCTCGACGCTGGAGCGCACCTCGCAAGGCGTCGGATTCAAGACGCTTCACGACCTCGCCGAATATTACGCCACCACCGTCTCCCGCCTCTCCGGCGCGGAAAGCGAGGAGGTGCCGGCAGTGATACGCGCCGGCGAGTGGCGCACCTGGCCGGAAACGACCCCCGGAGTCACGGTGCAGCTGCTTGCCGAAGGTCGAAGGATGATGGATTGCCACCGTTTCGTGCTGGCGCCCGGCGCCGCCAGCGAGGGCGCCTATCGCCACGAAGGCGAGGAATTCATGCATGTCCTGTCCGGCCGGCTGGAACTCGTGCTCGACAGCGACCAGTTCTTCGATCTCGGCCCGGGCGATTCACTGTATTTCGAAAGCCGCCGCTACCATTCCTGGCGCAACCGCCACGATGGCGAAACCGTGCTCCTCTGGATCAACACGCCGCCGACATTCTGAACCAGCCGCAGCAGGAAGCAGTTTCGCAATGTGTGCCTTTGCGCTATAGCGCGAGTGGAGAATATCCGAACGAAAGACAGTCTCATGGCCGCCACCATCCGTTATCACGAAGGCGATATTTCCGCGACCGATGCGGCCCGCTATACCGGCGCGATCGCGATCGATACCGAGACGCTGGGCCTGGTGCCGCGGCGGGATCGTCTCTGCGTCGTCCAGCTTTCTCCGGGCGACGGCACCGCCGACATCATCCGCATTGCCGCCGGCCAGACAGAGGCCCCCAATCTCGTCGCTCTGCTCGAAGATCCCACGCACCAGAAGATCTTTCATTACGGCCGCTTCGATATCGCCGTGCTCTTCCATACTTTCGGCGTCACGACGAACCCGGTGTTCTGCACCAAGATCGCCTCGCGCCTCTGCCGCACCTACACCGATCGCCACGGCCTCAAGGACAATCTCAAGGAGATGCTCGATGTCGACGTCTCCAAGGCGCAGCAATCTTCCGATTGGGCGGCCGAGACACTGTCGCCGGCCCAGCTCGAATATGCCGCATCCGACGTGCTTTATCTGCACGCACTTCGCGACAAGCTGACGGCCCGCCTGATCCGCGACGGCCGCTTCGACCACGCTACGGCCTGCTTCGCATTCCTGCCGACCCGCGCCAAGCTCGACCTTCTCGGCTGGGAAGAGGCCGATATCTTCGCTCACAGCTAAGCGAATTGCCGTCAGTCTCCACTGTCCGCAGCCGCGGATGAACTTATCCGCGGGCGTTAGCGATTGGTTAATCTCTGTTTCTTAATATTCGATTTAATTTTTAGGCATTCGATGGCGCCGCTTGCGTCATGCGGACAGGAGGATCTGCTCGGGATGCAAGGGACCGGATGAGCGCGGTCCTTTCATAGAGCCTGCTTTCATCGTCACTTTACGAAAGGGCATGCCATGTTGACCCCCGTTCGTGCAGCGTCCAATGCAAGCTTTTCATCTCAGGGCCAGACTGCGGCGATCGTTGCCGGCGGTCTTGAGCGTTCGGTGATTGCCCCCGCGCCCGTCAACGCGGTCGAAGCCGCCGACCTGAATTCCGCCATTGCCGGCAAGCTCAATATCCTGCTCCTTGCGGCACGCGAGCGTATGGTCGAAGCCCTTTTCGATGTCATCGATGCGGCCGGCCGTTCCATTTCCCTCGATCGCCGTGGAGACGAGACCAATCTGGCCTTCGCCTCTCGGCTTGCCGACGCCATTCAGCGGCTGCCGGCCGCCAGAATCGATGAGGTCGAACGCCAGCTGAACGAGCAAGGTCACAACCTGCCGCTCCGGATGATCGCCGAAGCCCTGAAGAACCCGGCGGGGCCTGAGGCGGCGCGTATCATCGCCTATCTGGAAATGGTGCGTTACAAGGATCGCGATCTTGCCGCCCGTGCCGTTGTCCGCTCCTATGGTCAGAACGACGCGTCGCCGATGCGTGCCGAAGCCCGGCCCGAGATCCAGCTGCATGAAGACAGCCTGCCCGCCACGATCCGCCAGCCGGCGGAAAAGCGAACCGAACCAGCCGGCAAATTGTTCGAGACCGCCCTGCTTGCGGCAACCGAGGAAGCGGTGACCGCCGCAACCGTGGAAGCCGCTGATCCTGAAATTTCGCAGCCTGAAAACCGGATTCACTCCGCTTCGGCGACAAAAGCAGAGGTTGCCCCGAAGGTCGAAGCTAGGCAATCGGGGCCGGCGGAGCCAGGTGACGACACGGCCGAGGTGACGCAGCTGCCGGTCATTCAGCCTCGCGCAACGTCGGAAAAAGCCGATCCTGTCATTCCCCGGAACTGGACGGGAATCGTCGCCTCGATGACCGAAGAGGTCTCCGAGATGATCGTCACCATCATCCGCGAGCAGGACTTGGAAAACGTGATGGGGGATGGTGCTGTCGAGGCGGCGGTGGAGGTGGATGCCATTCTCGACGAGGCCATCATCAGCGAAGCGAAGGAGACCTTGACGAGACAGCCGCCAGATCTGGCCGCCGGCGCTCGACAGTCCGCAACGCCTCACCCGTCGCCGATGGAAACCGGGGCCACGGCTGTGGTCCTCCGACAGCCGAAAGAAATTGCCGCACAGCCGCGACCGATGCCGCTTCCCGAGATGGCCGAGGCCTCCTATGTGCCGCTCGCGGCCAGGGTGCCGGAGGGCTTTGCCTATGCCCAGCTGCCCTATCAGTTCGCCAAGGATACGCCGTCGAACGAAAACGCCGGTGAAACGAGTCACCAGCATCACCATCACCAGGACGGTGCGCCGCAGGACGAGCAGCAGGCGAAATCCGGCTGTGAGGATGCCGAGCCCGATGCTGACGGGGCGGAAGCGGCACCCGAGCGCAGGACGCCGAGGATGATCGATGCCGAGCCGTCGGCGTATCGGCCCGACACGGCAGCCGATCCGGTCTACGCGCTCTATCAGCGCATGGTCGGCTGGGAATAGCGGTTTTCATTACCTGAAAATAGAAAACCCGCCGGATCGCTCCGGCGGGTTCCATATTTCAGACGTGACTGCGGGGCTTATTCGCCGCCGCGGTTCTTCAGGGCTGCGCCCAGGATGTCGCCGAGCGAAGCGCCCGAGTCGGACGAACCGAACTGAGCGACGGCTTCCTTCTCTTCCGCAATCTCCAGAGCCTTGATGGACAGCATGATCTTGCGGTCCTTCTTGGAGAAGTTGGTGACGCGGGCGTCGACGATCTGGCCGACCGAGAAGCGCTCAGGGCGCTGCTCGTCGCGGTCGCGGGCGAGATCGGCGCGACGGATGAAGGAAGTGATATCCTCGTGATTGACGAGCTTCACTTCGATGCCGCCGTCGTTGATGGCGATGACTTCGCAGGAAACAACGGCGTTCTTGCGTAGGTCGCCCGAAGCTGCTGCTTCACCAACCGAGTCCTTGCCGAGCTGCTTGATGCCGAGCGAGATGCGTTCCTTCTCGACATCGACGTCGAGAACGACAGCCTTGACGACGTCACCCTTGTTGTACTCCTCGATGACCTGCTCGCCCGGACGATTCCAGTCGAGGTCGGAGAGGTGCACCATGCCGTCGACATCGCCGTCGAGGCCGATGAACAGGCCGAATTCGGTCTTGTTCTTGACTTCGCCTTCGACTTCAGTGCCGGCCGGATGGCTGCGGGCGAATGCTGCCCACGGGTTTTCCAGCGTCTGCTTGAGGCCGAGCGAAATACGGCGCTTGGACGGATCGACTTCGAGAACGACGACTTCGACTTCCTGGCTCGTGGACAGGATCTTGCCGGGGTGAACGTTCTTCTTGGTCCAGGACATTTCCGAGATGTGGATCAGGCCTTCGATGCCCGGCTCCAGCTCGACGAACGCACCGTAATCGGTAATGTTCGTGACGGTACCGGAAATCTTCTTGCCTTCCGGATATTTCGCCTGGATGCCATCCCACGGATCGCTCTCGAGCTGCTTCATGCCGAGCGAGATGCGGTGGGTTTCCTGGTTGATACGGATGATCTGAACCTTGACCTGCTGGCCGATGTTCAGGATTTCCGACGGATGGTTCACACGGCGCCATGCCATGTCGGTGACGTGCAGCAGGCCGTCGATGCCGCCGAGGTCGACGAACGCACCGTAATCGGTGATGTTCTTGACGACGCCGTCAACAACCTGGCCTTCTTCGAGGTTCTGAACGATTTCAGAACGCTGCTCGGCACGGGACTCTTCGAGAACCGTACGGCGCGAAACCACGATGTTGCCGCGGCGCTTGTCCATCTTGAGGATTTCGAAGGGCTGCGGGTTGTGCATCAGCGGCGTGACGTCGCGGATCGGGCGGATGTCGACCTGCGAACGCGGCAGGAAGGCGATCGCGCCGTCGAGGTCGACGGTGAAGCCGCCCTTGACCTGGTTGAAGATCACGCCTTCGACGCGCTCGCCGGCTTCGAACTTGGCTTCGAGCTTGATCCAGCTTTCTTCGCGGCGAGCCTTCTCGCGCGACAGAACGGCTTCACCAAGCGCGTTTTCGATGCGCTCGACATAGACTTCGACTTCGTCGCCGACCTTCAGCGAACCGTCCTTGGCGCGTGCGCCGAATTCCTTGAGCGCGATGCGGCCTTCGACCTTGAGGCCGACGTCGACAACGGCGACATCCTTTTCGATGCCCGTGACGATACCCTTGGTGACATAGCCTTCAGCCAGATCGTTCTTGGCAAAGGACTCTTCGAGAAGGGCCGCGAAATCCTCGCGAGAGGGAGTTGCTACTGACATAAAATCTCCTGCGTGGCCTTCGATAGCTTCAAGGCCCACGTATGCGCCGGTTGGTTCGAGTTGAATGGGCCTGAACCCAGTCCGCCCTCTTTCACGAAGGCAATCCGGCGCTTGGACGGAATTTCAGGCTGCATTAAAGCGATCCATGCGTCTGAGCATGCAAAATCGCTTGAATTTAGGCATTTCGGCTCAAGACCGCATCGATGATCGATTGAGCGGCTTGGAACGCGGCCTCTATACTCATTTCCGACGTATCAAGCAAGTGCGCATCATCGGCTGGTTTCAAAGGGCTGTCGGCCCGTCCCATGTCGCGTTCGTCGCGCCGCTTGACGTCCTCGAAAATCGCATCGAAATCCGCCGTCGCCCCCTTGCCGAGGATCTCATCGTAACGCCGTCTGGCGCGCACCTCCGGCGACGCCGTCACATAGAGCTTGACCGGCGCATCCGGGCATACGACCGTGCCGATATCGCGTCCGTCGAGCACCGTGCCCGGCGTCTTTGCCGCAAACCGACGCTGCGCCTCGACCAGGGCCCGGCGCACCGCCGGCATGACAGCGATTTTCGAGGCGGCTTCGCCGATCTCGTGTCGGGAAAGTATATCGCGATCCAGCCCGGCAAGTTCAACCTCCCGCGCGATCTTTTCCGCCACCGCCTCGTCGTCGAGCGGCAGGCCGGCATCGAGCAGCGCCTTGGCGGTCGCGCGGTAAGTCAGGCCCGTGTCGAGATGGTGAAAGCCGTATCGTGCAGCGATAAGACGCGAAAGCGTCCCCTTGCCGGCCGCCGCCGGACCGTCAATGGCGATGGTGAAACTCTTTGTAGCCATGGGGATCAATCCTGCAATGATGCGCCGCGAGGCGCCGAAGGGGTCATCCTGCGCGGATGCGGCTGGAACAGCTGGAAGCTGGCGGCGGGCTGCGGCGCAGAGCCATGCATCGCGTAATCCTCTGTAACTGCAGCGCATTTCTTCTGAAGCGTCGGCCTGGCCGGCTGCTGCCTTCGTCCGCTTCTTCTACCGCCGCGGCTCGTTACCACAAACGCCGTCAGCGGTCATCCGCCAGCCGGCGAAAACGGCCGCACGGAGATGATAAAGTTTGGCTTTGACATGGGAAGCCACAGCGATTAAGGGGACCGGCTTATAAATTCCGATGGAACGCCGGCTTGCACGGCATTTTGCCGAATCGCGGATTCGGCCATTCTCACGAGGCTTATAGTGGCGAAAGCGGAACTTGGAACCAAGCGCACCGATCCGGAAACCGGCAAGAAGTTTTATGATCTGAACCGGGATCCGATCGTTTCCCCTTATACCGGCAAGTCCTATCCCCTGTCCTTCTTCGAGGAAACCTCGGCGATCGCTGATGTTGCCGAAGAAGACGAGGTCGCGGAAGTCGATACCGAAAACACCGAAGTCGAACTGGTTTCGCTCGAGGATGCCGATGACGCCGCCGGCGGCGACGACATCCCTGATATCGGCGATGACGATGTCGAAATCGAAGGCGACGACGATGACGACACCTTCCTCACGCCTGACGAAGACGACGATGACGACGACATGAGCGACATCATCGGCGTGACCGGCGACGAAGACGAAGTCTGATCGGACAAATGCCGGCCCGGATGACAAAAAATTTCCGGGTCGGATTTTTTAGGCTTGCCATCTGCGAAAACCGCAAGTAAGAAGCCGCCACTCCAGAGGAAACGCCCTCCGGAGCATCCCAGGACCGGCCACGCCGGACCGCCTTGATGGGGCTATAGCTCAGCTGGGAGAGCGCTTGCATGGCATGCAAGAGGTCAGCGGTTCGATCCCGCTTAGCTCCACCACGCTTCGCCCTTACGGGCTTCGCGTGGCGCAGCCGCGAGGAACCGTTAGGCCGAAGCAGTGCCCGGCATAGCCCGAAGGGCGACGACGGGCTGAAACGCTGATGTGGTATGTCTATATTCTCCGAAGCGCCGATTTTCCCGATCAGGAATACACCGGGTGTACCACAGATCTGAAGCAGCGCCTTTTGGCTCATAATTCCGGCAAATCCGCCCATACCGCGAAGTTCGCACCATGGAAGTTGCTCTGGTATTGCGCCTTTCCTGACAAGCACAAAGCTCTTGAATTCGAAAAATACTTGAAATCGCATTCCGGCAGGGCTTTTGCCGGCAAGAGATTAGTCCAGCCGAACGTGAATTCAAACTGATTCGCCAACCGGAAGATTGACTCCCAATATGCGCCGGCGCGTGGGAAAACCGAAAGCCGGGCCACGCGATATGCATGGCGCATTCGCAAAGAAAAGACTTTAACCCAGCCCGCCAACTCCGGCAGACCGCCCCCACAGCCTGCCGGCGTCTTTCGTCTCAAGCCTCCACGATCGCTGCCGTCAACCGCTTCACCACCGGCAGCACCAGGAGCAGCACGGGAAAGGCGATTGCCCAAGAGAGAGCCCACGCGGATGGCCACATGGCAAGTGCAGCCATGGTGAGGCCTTGTGCTCTGACGATGCTGATCGCCGAGACGATGGATGTCATCAGCAGCGAGAGGATGAGCGGCATGACGATTGAGTTGTAACGCTTGGGGAGTTTGCCTTTGGGCATTTTAATCTCCGTAAGATGCCGATCGAACAATCGCGCAGCGCCGACCGGCGGGTTGCGCGTTGATTGACGTAAACGCTTACGGAGCTTCGGTCTGAAGCGACGCCGTTTTATCGCCGAAAAAGTGCGGCCGTGCAAGCGCCCGTCTCGGCCAACCCTTTGCCAATTCCTCAAGAAGAGGACTTATCCTTCGTGCAAGAATCTCAGTGATTCGGCTTCAGGACCTTCGACCAATGACCAGAGCAAGACGCCGCCGTATCATTCGTACACGACGAACTCTGACCGGGCTCGCCCTCGTCGGTTCAATTTCGTTTCTGGCCGGCATGACCGATGCGACCGGGCTGCTGCTGACCGGCGATTTCGTCTCCTTCATGACAGGGAATACGACGCGCGCCGCACTCGCCTTGAGCCAGGGCAATCTTTATCATGCGGCGGTGCTGATCTCCGCCATTTTCATTTTCGTGCTCGGCAATGCGGCCGGCATCGTCATCGCCCATGTCTCCGAGCGGCGCATCTTCGTCGTGCTCGGCTGCGTCGGCGCCCTTCTGGCGCTTGCTTCGATGACGACGGCTGAGGGCCTGATGCTCGCGCGGTTCTACATGATCGTTTTATCCATGGGCATGGTGAATGCCGCCGTCGAACATATCGAAGGCCTGCCGATCGGCCTGACTTATGTGACAGGCGCACTGTCGCGTTTCGGCCGCGGCATCGGCCGCTGGATCATCGGCGATCGCCGTATCGAATGGACGATCCAGATCGTGCCCTGGGGCGGCATGGTGCTCGGCGCGATCGCCGGTGCGGTCCTGACGCGGCTGAGCGGCGCCCATGCCTTGTGGCTGGTCTCCATCTTTGCCATGGCTCTGGCGCTTGCCACCATGTTCATTCCCCGGCCGCTTCAGCGGCGCTTCAACCAGAAGCTCGCGCCGCACCACACGGGCGCCCTGCGCTAGAGATATGACCCGTCGCATTCCTGTTACCGTCGAATCGGATAGGAAGGACCGCCGCCGATCTTCAAGGGAGTAGGTCTTGTTCGTTCTTTCGAAGCTTGTCTGGATTCTTGCCCAGCCGCTGTCGCTGGCATTCATTCTTGTCTTCTTCGCCTTTGCCGCCAGCCTCCTGCGCTGGCGCAGCTTGAGCATTCTCAGCGCGATGGCTTCAGTCGTGATCCTCTTCGTCACGCTCTACACCACGGCCGGAAACCTTCTGATGCAGGATCTCGAAGAGCGGTTTCCAAAACCCGCAGCCGACCCTGATAGCCTGCAATGCATGATCGTGCTCGGCGGCGCCTTCGAAAACGAGGTGAATACGGCGCGCCACGGCATTGAATTCAACGCTGCGGCCGACCGCTTCGTCGAAGCCCTGCGGCTCGCACAGAAATTTCCGCAGTCGCGCATTCTGATCTCGGGCGGCGACGGCTCACTCTCAGGCATTTACGAAGGCGATGCGGCGGCATCCGAGCGCTTCTTCCCGCTCTTCGGCATCGCGAGGGATCGCCTGATCGAGGAGCGGCAATCGCGCACAACCTTCGAAAATGCCATCAATACCAAGGGATTCCTGACGAGCCAGGGGCTTTCCAATTGCCTGCTGATCACCTCGGGCTTCCATATGCCGCGTTCCGTCGGCATCTTCCGCAAGCTCGGCATCGACATCGTGCCCTGGCCGACCGATTACCGCACCGACGGGCGGGTGAGACCGGGCCTGGATTTCACCCAGCCGAACCTCAATGCCCAGAATATGGCAACGGCGATCCGCGAATGGTACGGCCTGGTCGGCTACTATCTCGCCGGCCGGACGGCGGAGCTTTATCCGCGCTAAGCTTATTTCTTCGAGATGGTAACGAATTTCGTGCCGCGCACACGCGCGGTCACGATGCAGGGATCGCCTTCGGTGCGGTCGCAGAAACGCGGATGCATCTTCATCGCCAGCACCATGTTGCCGAAGCGTTGGACGAAGTCGTAGCCGTAGATCTGCGCCGTCGCGATCATGAAATAACCGCCTTCTGCGACCTGCAGATAGAAGTTATAGGTGCAGCCGTCGTCGTTGCATTGCGGCCCCTTCTGCCCGTCGCAGGTCAGCTGGCCTTCATTGACCACGGCGTCGATCAGCCCGTCATTGTTGATGTCCTGCCGGGTGATGAAGCCGTCGGCGAATTCGGCCGCCTTGCACTGTTCCTGGAAATGCTTCTTCTCGTAGATCTCGGGATCGGAGATCAGCGATTGCTGGGCAAGCGCGGCAACCGGCATGGCAAGCAACAGGACGATGTTGAGAACGGCGAGCACCAGCGTTTTCACAAGCTTTCCTCTTTTGGACAAAGGCTCCGTAGTCCATGCATGCCGCCCAAAACTGTGCAGCAGTTTCCGGATAGTGACATGCATCGAATAAAGACCGATGCTTTATGGCCGCGCCGCCTTGCGCCGCCCTTGCCGCCATGGTTCTTTCCGGAAACTGTTCGCCGGTCTCGGGGTCCGCATGTCCTTGCTTGTCTATCTCGATTATGCTGGTATTGCGCTGTTTGCCGCGACAGGCGCGCTCGCCGCTTCGCGCAAGCAGCTCGATCTGATCGGCTTTCTGTTTTTCGCCATGGTGACGGGAACCGGCGGCGGCACGGTGCGCGACATCGTGCTCGGCCGCGTGCCGGTCTTCTGGGTATTGAACCCCGCCTATATCCTCGTCTGCTGCATCATGGGCGTGATTGTCTTCTTCAC
Organism: Rhizobium sp. CNPSo 3670; assembly: GCF_057784555.1. Lineage (NCBI taxonomy): Bacteria > Pseudomonadati > Pseudomonadota > Alphaproteobacteria > Hyphomicrobiales > Rhizobiaceae > Rhizobium > Rhizobium sp. CNPSo 3670. The sequence goes on along the minus strand of NZ_JBXSOL010000001.1, from coordinate 322,426 downwards.
CGCCCACCTGCTGGAATCGCGTTATCGCCTGCTGATCTGGCTGGATGCGATCGGTCTTGCCGCCTATTGCGTGCTCGGCGCCGCCAAGGGCCTTGCCGCCACCGGCTCGCCGACCATCGCGATCGTCACCGGTACATTGACGGCAACCTTCGGCGGCATCCTGCGCGATTTGATGGCAAACGAGCCTTCGGTGCTGTTGCGGCCGGAAATCTATGTGACGGCGGCGCTGATCGGCGCCGGCGTGTTTACGCTCGCCAACGCTCTGGGGATGCCGCTCTATCTGGCTTCGGGCTGCGGTGTCGTGGCGGCCTTTGCTGTTCGCGGCGGCGCTCTTTGGTTCGGTTGGACCTTCCCGATCTACAAACATAAGCCCGGTCGGCATCCAGACGATGTGATGTGAATCTTTTAGGTGCCGTCAGCCTTGCTTGGGCCGCAGGCGGATCACCACGTCGACATGAGCGATCTCCATGCCTTCGGGCGGCTCCGGCAGATTGCCGATCGTCAGGTTGCTGACGGGAATGTCGAGCACCTCATTATGGCCTTCGATGAAGAAATGATGGTGGTCGGAAACATTGGTGTCGAAATAGGTCTTGGCGCTCTCGACGGCGAGAACGCGGATGAGACCGGCTTCGGTGAACTGGTGCAGCGTATTGTAGACGGTCGCCAGCGAAACCGGCACGCCGGCGGCAACCGCCTCCTCGTGCAGTTCCTCGACGGTCAAATGCCGGTCGCCCTTGGCAAACAGGAGGTCGCCGAGCGCGACGCGCTGGCGTGTAGGGCGCAGGCCCGCGCCGCGCAGCCTTACCTCTATTGCGATCGGGAGTGTACCCGTCATCAACACGAACTCCGATTATTCCTGCATAAAGCAATCATGTTTCTTCAAGCGGTATAACTTTTGCATCGGAGCCTTTCAATAGTTCAGTGGGGACAGGAGCCTGATAAACGCGGCAAAAACGGGCTTTTGATGCAAATAGGTCTGGTCGCAGCTCTGGCCTTCCTGTATGCGACCACCAAATAACGGCGTAAGCCTGGTCCAAACCGATGAATGAAGCTGCCTTGCTTGTGCTTCATTTTCTGAAGAACTTGGACTACACGTTCACATCCATCGGCTTCACGCGGGGGGAAAAAGAAATTTTATGACCACCAGACAGTCCAGCTTCTCGTATGAAGAACTCATCGCTTGCGCCCATGGCGAGCTGTTCGGACCCGGTAATGCGCAGCTGCCGCTTCCGCCCATGCTGATGGTTCACCGCATCACGGACATCTCCGAAACGGGCGGCGCCTTCGACAAGGGTTATCTCAGGGCCGAATACGACGTACGCCCCGACGACTGGTATTTTCCCTGCCATTTCGAAGGCAATCCGATTATGCCGGGCTGCCTCGGCCTCGACGGCATGTGGCAGCTGACCGGTTTCTTCCTGGGCTGGCTCGGCGAGGAAGGTCGCGGCATGGCGCTTTCAACCGGCGAAGTGAAATTCAAGGGCATGGTCCGGCCGCATACCAGGCTGATCGAATACGGCATCGACTTCAAGCGCGTCATGCGCGGTCGCCTCGTGCTCGGCACGGCCGACGGCTGGCTGAAGGCGGACGGCGAGACCATATACCAGGCGTCCGACCTTCGCGTCGGTCTATCGAAAGACAAGACCGCCTGACGGCATTTCGAGCGGCTGACGAAAACAACAAAGGTTTGATCAGATGAGACGGGTAGTTGTCACGGGTCTGGGTATCGTTTCCTCGATCGGAAGCGATGCGGCCGAAGTCACCGAATCCTTGCGCCAGGCAAAGTCGGGCATTTCCTTTTCCAACGATTTCGCCGAACACGGCTTCAAGTGTCAAGTCTGGGGCAGCCCGAAGCTCGGCCCGGCGGAACTTGCCGAACTGGTCGATCGCCGCGCCATGCGCTTCCTGTCGCAGGGCGGCGCCTGGAACCATGTCGCCATGAAGCAGGCGATCGCCGATTCCGGCCTCGAAGAGAAGGACTATGCCCAGAATGAGCGCACCGGCATCATCATGGGATCCGGCGGACCGTCCACGCGCACGCTGATCGAGGCGGCCGAGATCACCACCAAGAACAACAGCCCGAAGCGCATTGGTCCCTTCGCCGTGCCGAAGGCGATGTCCTCCACCGCTTCGGCCACACTTGCCACCTGGTTCAAGATCCACGGCGTCAATTATTCGATCTCGTCGGCCTGCTCGACCTCCGCCCATTGCATCGGCAACGCCACTGAGATGATCCAGTGGGGCAAGCAGGACGTGATGTTTGCCGGCGGCCACGAGGATCTCGACTGGACGATGTCCAATCTCTTCGATGCCATGGGCGCCATGTCCTCCAAATATAACGATACGCCCGAGACTGCCTCGCGCGCCTATGACGCCAACCGCGACGGTTTCGTCATCGCCGGCGGCGCCGGTGTGCTGGTGCTGGAGGAGCTGGAGCGCGCCAAGGCCCGCGGCGCCAAAATTTACGCCGAAATCGTCGGCTACGGCGCGACCTCCGATGGTTACGACATGGTCGCCCCCTCGGGCGAAGGCGCTATCCGCTGCATGCGCCAGGCGCTTTCCACCGTCAAAGGCGATGTTGACTATATCAACACTCACGGCACGTCTACTCCGGTCGGCGACAGCAAGGAAATCGGCGCCATCCGCGAGGTATTCGGCGGCGCCAAGATCCCGCATATCCAGTCGACCAAATCGCTGACCGGCCATTCGCTGGGTGCGGCCGGCGTGCAGGAATCGATCTATTCCCTGCTGATGATGCAGCAAGGCTTCATCGGCGAAAGCGCCCATATCACCGAGCTCGATCCCGAATTCGAAGGCGTGCCGATCGTGCGCAAGCGTATCGACGATGCGAAGATCGATATCGCTCTCTCCAATTCCTTCGGCTTCGGCGGGACGAACGCCACGCTCGTCTTCCAGCGCTACAACGGATAACAACATGACTGGAATCATGCAGGGTAAGCGCGGCCTCATCATGGGCGTCGCAAACAACCATTCGATTGCCTGGGGGATTTCAAAAGCGCTCGCCGCGCAGGGTGCGGACCTCGCCTTCACCTATCAGGGCGATGCGCTCGGCAAGCGCGTCCGGCCGCTGGCCGCCGAAGTCGGCTCGGATTTCGTGCTGCCTTGCGACGTCGAGGACATTGCGTCCGTCGATGCCGTCGTAGACGCACTCGGCGAGCGCTGGGGCAAGCTCGATTTTATCGTCCATGCCATCGGCTTCTCCGACAAGAACGAGCTGAAGGGCCTCTACGCCGATACGACGCGGGAGAATTTCAGCCGCACCATGGTCATCTCCTGCTTCTCCTTCACCGAGATCGCCAAGCGCTGCGCCCCGCTGATGGAAGGCAGTGGCGCGATGCTGACGCTGACCTATAACGGCTCGACGCGCGTCATTCCGAATTACAATGTCATGGGCGTCGCCAAGGCGGCGCTCGAGGCTTCGGTGCGTTATCTCGCTGCCGACTACGGCCCGCGCGGCATCCGCGTCAACGCAATTTCCGCGGGCCCGATCCGCACGCTTGCCGGCGCCGGCATATCGGACGCACGCGCGATCCTGTCCTGGAACCAGCGTAATGCGCCGCTGCGCAAGACCGTGACCATCGATCAGGTCGGCAGTTCGGCGCTCTACCTGCTCTCCGATCTCTCAGCCGGCGTCACCGGCGAAATCCACTTCGTCGATGCCGGCTTCAACATCACCTCGATGCCGACACTGGATGCCCTGCGTACGGCGGACGTGGAATAAACGCAGCTGATTGAAATTCGAAGGCCGGGCGCAGATCCTGCGCACGGCCTTTTTGTTTTCCCTGCAAGTCGGCTCAAATGCGGCTTGAGCCTTATTTCTTCGCCCACAGCACCTTGAAACGTGCATTGCGGCAGGTTTCGCCGCTTTCCCTGAAGTTCACCGCCAGAACCGGCTCATAGGGCAGGCCGCGATTGGCGACGAGCATCAGCCGGCCGCCGCCGCGAAGGGCGGAGGCGGCTGTCTTGATCATCGCCTGGCCAAGCGATGGCTCGGCCGCATGGCCCTCGTGGAAGGGCGGGTTCATGATCACGAGATCGTACTTGTCCTTGATCGGCTCGCCCGCCAGATCATGCCAGAAGAAGCGCACCGGCGCGTTCGGGCAGTTCTCCGCCAGATTATCCCGCGCGGCCTCCAGGGCCGCGTGATTGGCCTCGTAGAGGTCAAGGCGGGCCAGTCCGCGCGATCTCTGCGCCATCTCGACCGAGAGATAACCCCATCCGGCGCCGAAATCGGCAACGTCGCCGGCAAAATCCTGCGGCAGGCGCGAAGCGAGCAGTTCCGATCCGGCATCGATCCGGTCGTGCGAGAACATGCCGGCCGTCGCATGGAAGCGATTGTCGACGCGCACCGGCGCCTTTGCCAGTTTCGAGATGACGTCGTCGGCATTGGCCGGCCGGCCGAACCAGAAGGCGACGCCGTGATATTTCGGCATATGGTCGATGGCGAAGCCGAAACCTTCCATCCGCTTGCGCAACGGCTGGATGCCGTCTTCCTTGGCGCCGGCGACGACGATCAGCCCGCCGGCTTGCGTACGGGCGATTGCGGCGGCGAGGTTGGCCTCGTTCTCGCCCTTGTGCTTGGTGCAGAGCACGAGTGCTGCGTCATAATCCTCGCCGTTGATTTCAGGCGTCGCTTCGATCCGCTGCGCCAGCAGCTGGCGGTAGAGCGGCCGGAAGCCCTGGACGGCGCTGAGCGAGGCGGCGAAGCCTTCCGGCAGCGCAAACCCGGCTTCGGCGCCGAGGAAGAGCACACGCTCGCCTTCGCCGGGCGCCGCGATTGTGCCGCTGGCAAAGGGATGGAAAAGGGTCTTCAGCGTTTCGCGGCTCATGGATATCGTCTCATTTAGAATAGAAAAAGGGCGCGGAAGATTCCGCGCCCGGAATTGAAGCTGGCAGAGGCGGCTTATTCGGCCGCTTCTTCCTTCTTCTTCTCGTTCGGAATCTCCTGGCCAGTAGCCTGGTCGACGACCTTCATCGACAGGCGAACCTTGCCGCGTTCGTCGAAGCCGAGCAGCTTGACCCAGACCTTGTCGCCTTCCTTGACGACATCAGTCGTCTTGGCGACGCGCTCGGAAGCGAGCTGCGAGATGTGGACGAGGCCGTCGCGGGCGCCGAAGAAGTTGACGAAAGCGCCAAAGTCGGCGGTCTTGACGACAGTGCCTTCGTAGATCTGGCCGATTTCAGGCTCGGCGACGATCGAGTGGATCCACTTGCGGGCCGCTTCGATCTCCTTGCCGGAAGAGGAGGCGATCTTGACGGTGCCATCGTCCTCGATGTTGATCTTCGCGCCGGTCTTTTCGACGATTTCGCGGATGACCTTGCCACCGGAGCCGATGACTTCGCGGATCTTGTCGACCGGGATGTTCATGACTTCGATGCGCGGAGCGAATTCGCCGAGCTGGCCGCGGCTTTCGGTGATGGCCTTGGCCATTTCGCCGAGGATATGGGCGCGACCGCCCTTGGCCTGGCCGAGAGCGACCTTCATGATCTCTTCGGTGATGCCGGCGATCTTGATGTCCATCTGCAGCGAAGTGATGCCATCGGCCGTGCCGGCAACCTTGAAGTCCATGTCGCCGAGGTGGTCTTCATCACCGAGAATGTCGGAGAGGACGGCGAAGCGATCGCCCTCGAGGATCAGGCCCATGGCGATACCGGCAACCGGCTTGGCGAGCGGGACGCCTGCATCCATCAGCGCCAGCGACGTGCCGCAGACGGTTGCCATCGACGACGAGCCGTTGGATTCGGTGATCTCGGAAACCACGCGCAGCGTGTAGGGGAACTGCTCAGCCGACGGCAGCATCGGACGGATCGCGCGCCATGCGAGCTTGCCGTGGCCGATCTCGCGGCGACCTGGGGAGCCCATGCGCCCGGTCTCACCAACCGAGAAGGGGGGGAAGTTGTAATGGAGCAGGAAGCGCTCCTTGTACATGCCGGTCAGGCTGTCGACATACTGCTCATCTTCGCCGGTGCCGAGCGTGGCAACCACGATCGCCTGCGTTTCGCCGCGCGTGAAGAGCGCCGAACCGTGCGTGCGCGGCAGAAGGCCAACTTCGGAAACGATCGGACGAACGGTTTCAAGATCGCGGCCGTCGATGCGGCTCTTGGTATCCAGGATGTTCCAGCGGACGATCTTGGCCTGCAGGTGCTTGAAGATCGCGCCGACTTCCTCGGCCGTATACTTGGCTTCGCCTTCCTCGGGGAGGAAATGCGCCTTGACCTTTGCCTTGACGGCGTCGACGGCGGCGTAGCGATCGGCCTTCTGGGTGATCTTGTAAGCTTCGCGGAGTTCTGCTTCGAAATGCTTCAGCATCTCGCCTTCGAGCTCGGAATAGTCTTCCGGCTGGAAGTCGCGCGGCTCCTTCGCGGCGACTTCGGCGAGTTTGATGATCGCGTCGAGAACCGGCTGGAAGCCCTTGTGGCCGAACATGACGGCGCCGAGCATGACGTCTTCGGGCAGTTCCTTGGCTTCGGACTCGACCATCAGCACGGCGTCGTAGGTGCCGGCGACGACCAGGTCGAGGCTCGACTCATCCATCTCGTCGAGATGCGGGTTAAGAACATATTCGCCATTGATGTAGCCGACGCGCGCGCCGCCGACCGGGCCCATGAAAGGAACGCCCGAAAGCGTCAGCGCCGCCGAAGAGGCGATCATGGACAAGATGTCGGGATTGTTTTCAAGGTCGTGTTGGACGACGGTGACGACGACCTGCGTGTCGTTCTTGTAGCCTTCCGGGAAGAGCGGGCGGATTGGGCGGTCGATCAGGCGGGAGACGAGCGTTTCGTTTTCGCTCGGACGGCCTTCACGCTTGAAATAGCCGCCGGGAATCTTGCCGGCCGCGTAGGTCTTTTCCTGGTAGTTGACGGTCAGCGGAAAGAAGTCCTGCCCGGGCTTCGGCGCCTTGGCCGAGACGACGGTGGCAAGAACGACGGTCTCGCCATAAGTGGCGAGAACCGCACCGTCGGCCTGACGGGCGATCTTGCCGGTTTCGAGCTTCAACGGGCGGCCGGCCCACTCGATTTCCACTGTGTGTGTATCAAACATATCTTGTCCTTCAATGCGGGAGCACGCGCCATCGCCGATATCAGGGCGCAGCGCACAGTCGACCGCAATCAATGTGACGTATCACGGGCAAGACAACGGGAGGCTTTTCATCGGCAGTTTCCCGAACTTGAGAGTTCCTGAGAAACTTGGGCCAAAGCCTGGAGAGCTTTGGCCGAAAGCATCCGGCAATCCTGCCCCATGACAGGTCAGCGGTTGGTTTGGCAGAACCGGCCCATCCGGGCCTGCCGGTCGTTCCACCGCTTGAGATAGGGCGCGGGCGGAACATTTCATCGGGAACGTCGTCCCGAAACAGATCCGGCGGACGCTTAAAAGCGCCCGCCGGACAATTTTAGCGGCGGATACCCAGGCTGTTGATCAGCTTGGAATAACGGCCTTCATCCTTCTTCTTGAGATAATCAAGAAGCGAGCGGCGGCTCGAAACCATCGTCAGCAGGCCACGGCGGGAATGGTTATCCTTCTTGTGGTCCTTGAAGTGTTCGGTCAGGTTGTTGATGCGTTCGGTCAGGATTGCGACCTGGACTTCCGGAGAACCGGTATCGCCTTCGGCAGTCGCATATTCCTTGATCAGCGCAGCCTTGCGCTCAGCAGTGATCGACATCGGATGTTCCTTTCTATGAGAGGAGAAGAGGTCGCCAAAAGCCGGGATGCCGTCCAGCTTTGGCCGTGAATGCGAGCAGGCGGACCTGACGCTGGCGCTGCCTATAAACCAAATACGCAGCGATGGAAAGAGGGAGTATTCCCGGCGGCTTCAACGGCCGGCCATCGCATCCCGGATCATCCCGTTGTAACCGGCAGGATCCTGCAGCATGGCGAAATGGCTCGCATCCCTAAGGATCACAAGTTTGGCGCCCGGTATCTCCTTTGCCATCATTTCCGTGTGGTCGAGCTTGACGGCTTCATCGTGATCGCCAATCGCAAGCGTGACGGGAACCGAGATCTTCGCAAGATCGGCGGCTGTCCAGGCCGGCTGGGTCTCCCACATGTGGGAGATCTGCGTGACGAAGGCATCGTACTCGTCCGGCATCGGCGAAAGCTTTCGGTACTGATCGCCGGCGACATCGATGTAGGCTTTGAAGGTCTGGTTTTCCATGACGTCGGCCTTGACGCCGTCGGTCGTGACGTTTGCCGCCTGGGCAATCACGCGGGTCAGCTTTTCCGGATGTTTCATTGCCATGTCGATGCCGATGATGCCGCCGTCCGACCATCCCACCAGCGTCACCTTGCCGATCTTCAGATGGTCGAGAAGGGCCACGTAATCCGATGTCATCAGATCGTATCCGAAAGGCTGCTGGCTGCGCGTCGAGCGGCCATGGCCGCGGCTGTCGGCGACGATGACCAGGTGATCCCTGGCGAAATCGGCGATCTGGTGACCCCAGACGTCGGCATTTCCAAGGCCGCCATGGATGAAGAGGATCGGCTCGCCTTCACCATATTCGGCATAATACATCTTGATGTCGTTCACATCGGCCACGCCGCTCGTCGTCGCCGCGGGCATCGAAGGAAAGGCCGGCAGCTCGGCCCAGCGCTCGGCGGATTGAGCGCCGGCGATGGTCAGGAACATCGAAAAGAACGTCAGTACTCCGATAGCGGTTGCGCGCATTTTCATCCCCTTGTCGGGCCACCATGGCCCCTCGGGCGCTATGGCCCGAAAGGAAGATATCGCATCGCTAGCGCCTGACAATCGTCAGTGGTAACGGACTCAGGCGAAAACCCGCTTCGGTCGAAACTCGCCCTGGCCGATTTCGCCGATCGCGATCAGCCTGCCGCGTGCCGTCGCATAGGCTTCGCTTTCAGCAATCGGCGCATCGCGGCCGCGCACCAGGATCGGATTGCCCATCTTCAGCCGGTGCGCCTGATCTTCGTTGATGACGAGATGGGGCAGGGCCGACAATGCTTCGCAGGTGTCGATGAGCAGCGCGTCGAGGGCGGCAAGCCGCTCGTCCATATCCTCGATCGCTTCGAGTGCCACGAGGTTTGCGAGCGGCACCATGGCGTCTTCCGAAAAGGGCGCGACAAACGTGCGCCGCAGCCCTGATATATGGCCGTAGCAGCCGAGCTCGCGGCCGAAATCGCGGGCCAGCGCCCTGACATAGGTGCCCTTGCCGCATTCCACTTCGAAATGCGCGGTATTGGCGTCCGGGCAGGCAAGCAGGGTCAGCCGGAAGATCTCCACCTCGCGCGAGGGGATCTCGACGGCTTCCCCTTCGCGCGCCAGGTCGTATGCGCGTTCACCCGCTATCTTGATGGCGGAAAACTGCGGCGGGACCTGGCTGATCGTGCCGGTATATTTTGGTAGGATGTCGCGGATCTGCTGTTCGGTCGGACGCTTGTCGGATGTCTGCGTGACCTCGCCTTCGAGGTCGTCGGTCGCGCGCTCCTTTCCCCAGCTCACCGCGAATTCATAGATCTTGCGGCCGTCCATTACATAGGGAACCGTCTTGGTCGCGTCGCCGAGCGCGATCGGCAGCATGCCGGAGGCGAGCGGATCGAGCGTGCCGGCATGGCCGGCCTTCTGCGCCTTGTAGAGCCACTTGATCTTGGAAACGGCTTCCGTCGAGCCGAAATCCACCGGCTTGTCGAGAATCAGCCAGCCGGAAATCGGCCGGCCCTTGGGTTTGCGTGGTTTGGACATCAGTCTCTTCTATTATTGTTCGTCGTTGTCGCCGTCGAGATCTCGGCTCACCTCGGGCGAACGCAAGAGCTCGTCGATCTTCTTGTAGTTGTCGAAGCTGGTGTCGTCCCGGAAGCGCACCTCCGGCATGTATTTCATCTGCCGAAGCTGCGGCCCGAGCCGGCCGCGGATGAACTTCGCATGGCGGTTCAATGCCTCGATGACGATGCTGTGGTCGGAAACGCCGAGCGGTGTCACATAAGCCGTGGCGATCTTGAGATCGGGCGACATGCGCACTTCGGAGATCGAAATCACGGTTGCCTCGATGATGTCGTCACGCACTTCGCCGCGCTGCAGCACCTGGGTGATCGCGGCGCGGACCTGTTCGCCAACGCGCAGCATGCGCTGCGAAGGCGCGGAGGATGTTGGTCTGGTCATTGTTATCTCTGTTTGCCGATGCGGCTGGGAATCGAACCCGTCAAAGGAGAGCGTCCATGACTCTTTTGGCTGAAAAGGTCAAGCCGGCAGGTAGAAAAGCCACCCGCCGGAGAGCGGATGGCTTTTGTCAAGCTGCTGGAACGCAGAGGATTATAGCGTGCGCGTGATATGTTCGACGCGGAAGCACTCGATGACGTCGCCGACGCGCATGTCTTCGTAGTTTTCGAAGGCCATGCCGCACTCCTGGCCCATCGGCACTTCGGAGACTTCGTCCTTGAAGCGCTTGAGGGTCTTGAGCTTGCCTTCGTGAACGACGACGTCGTTGCGGATAAGGCGGACGCCCGCCCCGCGCTCGACCTTGCCTTCGACGACACGGCAGCCTGCGACCTTGCCGACCTTGGTGATGTTGAACACCTCCAGGATCTCGGCATTGCCGATGAAGGTCTCGCGCCGTTCCGGCGACAGCAGGCCCGACATCGCTGCCTTCACGTCATCCACGAGGTCGTAGATGATGTTGTAGTAGCGGATCTCGATGCCCTGGCGTTCGGCGAACTGGCGCGCCTGCGCATTGGCGCGAACGTTGAAGCCGATGATGGCCGCGTTCGAGGCTTCGGCGAGCGAAATATCCGACTCCGTGATGCCGCCTGCGCCCGAATGGACGATGCGGGCACGGACCTCGTCGGTGCCAAGCTTTTCCAGCGCGCCGGCAATCGCTTCGATCGAACCCTGCACGTCGCCCTTGATGACGAGCGGGAACTCCTTGATGCCGGTGCTCTGCATCTGCGTCATCATCTGTTCCAGCGAACCGCGCTGTCCCGACTGGCGGGCGGCCGCCTTGTCCCGGGCAAGACGCTGGCGGTATTCCGAGATTTCGCGGGCGCGGCTTTCGCTCTCGACCACGGCGAACTTGTCACCCGCCTGCGGCGTGCCGGAAAGGCCAAGCACTTCGACGGGCATCGCCGGCGGCGCTTCCTTCATATGCTCGCCCTTGTCGTTGACGAGGGCGCGCACACGGCCCCAGACGTCGCCTGCGACGATGATCTGGCCGGGCTTCAGCGTACCGTTCTGAACGAGAACCGTGGCAACCGAGCCGCGGCCGCGGTCGAGCTGGGCTTCGATGACGGTGCCTTCCGCGGTGCGGTTCGGATTGGCCTTGAGGTCAAGGATTTCCGCCTGCAGCAGAACGGCTTCGAGCAGCTTGTCGAGGTTCTTGCCTGTTTTGGCCGACACTTCGACGTCAAGTGTTTCGCCGCCCATCGATTCCACGAAGACTTCGTGCTGCAGAAGCTGGTTGCGCACCTTCTGCGGATCGGCTTCGTGCTTGTCGATCTTGTTGATCGCCACGATGATCGGAACACCGGCTGCCTTGGCGTGATTGATCGATTCGATCGTCTGCGGCATGACGCTGTCGTCAGCTGCCACGACGAGGATCGCGATGTCGGTCGCCTGCGCGCCGCGGGCACGCATCGCCGTGAAGGCGGCGTGGCCGGGGGTGTCGATGAAGGTGATCTTCTGGCCGTTCTGCTCCACCTGATAGGCGCCGATATGCTGCGTGATGCCGCCGGCTTCGCCGGCAACCACGTTGGCATGGCGGATGGCGTCGAGCAGCGAGGTCTTGCCGTGGTCGACGTGGCCCATGATGGTGACGACGGGCGGACGCGAAACGCGGTCGCCTTCAACGTCGGCGATGTCAAAGATGCCGAGTTCGACGTCGGATTCAGAGACACGCTTGACGGTATGGCCGAATTCGCCGGCGATGAGTTCGGCAAGGTCGGCGTCGATGACGTCGCCCGGCTTCATCATCTGGCCTTCTTTCATCAGGTACTTGATGACGTCGACGGCGCGTTCGGACATGCGCTGCGACAGTTCCTGAATGGTGATGGTCTCAGGCAGGACGACTTCGCGGGAAATCTTCTCGCGAGTCTCCTGCATCTGGCTGCGGCGGAACTTCTCCTGCCGGCGGCGCATCGCCGAAAGCGAACGGCTGCGGCCGGCGTCCTCGCCGTCCACATCGGCAGTGGTGATCGTCAGCTTGCCGCGGCGGCGCTCGTCATCCGTCTTCGGACGCGTGGTTACCGGCTTTGCGGGTTCCGGACGGACGATGCGGCCACGGGCCGGACCGCCGCGCGCGGCGCCCCGATCGTCGTCGCCATCATCATCGCGGCGGCCACGGGCGCCGACCGGTGTGGCGGCGCCGGGGGTCGGACGGGCGCCAGCGGGCGCTGCGCCATCAGGCCGGCGGGCAGCCGGAGCCGATGATGCCGGCCGCGGCGTGCTCGGACGGGCTTCGGTCACTGCCGGAGCCGGCGCGGCTGCAGCGGCTGCCGGTTCGGCGGCAGCAGCAGCGGCCGCTTCGGCCTGCCGGGCTGCCTCTTCGGCCGCCCTGCGTGCGGCATCCTCCGCTTCGGCTGCCTTGCGGACAGCCTCTTCGGCGGCGCGGCGCTTGTCTTCCTCGGCGCGGCGGATCGCATCCTGGGCGTCACGCGCCTGGGATTCGGCGAGCGCACGGCGGCGCGCATCCATTTCCTCAGGCGACAGATGGTTCAGCACGACAGGGCGCGGGCGATCGTTCGGACGCGGCTGCTGAAAGGACTGCTGCGGACGCTGGTTGGCTTGGCCGCCACCGGGCTGATGAATCCGGGGTGCCGGCGTCGACTGCTGCGGACGCGCCTGAGCAGGTGCCGGCGCCGGTTCGGCTGCGCGAACCGGGGCTGCGGGGGCCGCAGGCGTGATCGGCTTTTCGTCTTCCGGGCGCATCGGGCGCCGCTTGCGGGTCTCGACCACGACCGCCTTGGTGCGACCCCGACCCATATCCTGGCGAACGGTACCCTGGCTCATCCCCGATGGTTTCAGGGTGAGCGTCTTCTTGCCCGTTACGCTGAGTGTCTTGTCGTCGTTACTATCGGTCATTCGTTCCCGTTCCTTCGGACAGGGAGCGATGACTAGATCAGACCCTGTCGTTCAAATACTGTCGATCAATGAGAATGAAACCGGCCGATGCCGGTGACCGCCTCATTGTTTTTGCCGGCCAGCGCCGCCCGCTGCCCGGGACTGACCGCCAATACGGTACTGTTCGAGCATCTTTGCGCGCTTCACTACACCCTCACCCGCCTGCCCTGCAAGCACTGCGGCATGGATAAAAGCATTCTGGCCCATCAGGCCTTCCATTTCGCTCTCCGAGAAGAAACGGTAGGAAGGTATCTCCTCCTCGGTCTCCATTCCGAGGTGCCAGGCCTTGCGGGCCTGGTCGATTTTTCGCACTCCATCATCCGCTGCGTCAGTTGCGTGGAACACCGCAAGGGCTGCTCCACTTCTGACCGCGGCATCCACTTTCGAGGCGCCGCTGACGAACTGGCCGGCCTTGCGCGCCATGTTCATCATCTGCATCAATTGCGCAGCCAGCAGCCGGTCGACGCTTGCGCCGAGATCGTCCGCCGCTTTCACTTCCGCTTTCAGCGCCCGGGCGAACAGCTTTTTCGCCACCGCCCTGTCGACCAGCGACCGGTCGGCCTTCACCCAGCAGCCGCGTCCCGGAAGCTCGCGCTTCAGGTCGGCGACGACGGTTCCGTCGGGAGCCGCGACGAAGCGGATCAGCTCTTCCGGCGATCCGCTTTCGCGCGTCACGATGCACATGCGTCCGTTCACGTCATACCCTGCAAGATCGTCGTCCTCGGGAAGAACGTTCGGCTCATGCGCGGTCATCATGCTTCCTGTTCGGCTTCGGTGACCTCTTCTTCGGTCCCCTTCGCCAGGTCCTCTTCGGTGATCCAGCCAGCCGCGAGGCGGGCCTGGACGATCATTTGCTCGGCCTCGACACGCGAGACATCGAACTTCGAGAACAGGCCTTCGAACTTCTTCGTTTCGCCGTTCTTCCGTTCGCTCCAGCCGACGAGATCATCGGCCGCACAACCGGCGAAATCCTCGATCGTCTTGATGCCGTCCTCGCCGAGCGCCACCATCATCTGGGCGGTCATGCCGTCGATCTGGCGCAGCTCGTCTTCAACGCCGAGCGCCTTGCGCTTCTCGTCCATCTCGGCTTCGAGACGCTCGAGGAATTCGCGGGCGCGCTGCTGAATTTCCTGCGCGGTCTCTTCGTCGAAACCGTCGATCGAGGAAATCTCGTCGAGATCGACATAGGCCAGTTCTTCGACGGCGGCAAAGCCTTCGGACGCCAGAACCTGGCCGACCATTTCGTCGACGTCGAGCGAATCCATGAACAGGTTGGTGCGTTCGTTGAATTCCTTCTGACGGCGTTCCGATTCCTCGGCCTCCGTCATGATGTCGATATCCCAGCCGGTCAGCTGCGAAGCAAGGCGGACGTTCTGGCCGCGGCGGCCGATCGCAAGCGACAGCTGCTCGTCGGGAACGACGACTTCGATGCGCTCGGCGTCCTCGTCGAGAACGACCTTGGCCACTTCGGCCGGCTGCAGGGCGTTGACCACGAAGGTCGCCGGGTCCTGGCTCCAGGGGATGATGTCGATCTTCTCACCCTGGAGTTCGCCGACGACGGCCTGGACGCGCGAGCCGCGCATACCGACGCAGGCGCCGACCGGATCGATCGACGAGTCGTTCGAAATCACCGCGATCTTGGCGCGCGAGCCCGGATCACGGGCGACCGACTTCACCTGGATGATGCCGTCGTAGATCTCAGGCACTTCCATGGTGAAGAGCTTCACCATGAACTGCGGATGCGTGCGAGACAGGAAAATCTGCGGACCACGCTGCTCCCGACGAACATCATATACGTATGCACGCACGCGATCGCCATAGCGCACGTTCTCCCGCGGGATCATTTCGTCGCGGCGGATGATGCCTTCACCACGGCCGAGATCGACGATGACGTTGCCGTATTCGACGCGCTTGACGGTGCCGTTGACGATTTCGCCGACGCGATCCTTGAATTCGTCGAACTGGCGGTCGCGCTCGGCTTCACGCACCTTCTGCACGATCACCTGCTTGGCGGATTGTGCGGCGATGCGGCCGAAATCCATCGGCGGCAGCGGATCGGCGATGAAATCCCCGAGGGCTGCGTCCGGATTGCGGTCGCGGGCAAGCTCCAGCGGGATCTGCGTCGAATAATCCTCCGCCTTGTCGACCACTTCGAGCAGGCGCTGCAGACGGATTTCACCGGTCTTCGGATTGATGTCGGCCCGGATGTTGGATTCGGTGCCGTAACGGGAGCGCGCCGCCTTCTGGATGGCATCGGCCATTGCGGCAAGCACGATCTCCCGGTCGATAACTTTTTCGCGCGCCACTGCATCTGCGATCTGCAGAAGTTCGAGCCGGTTCGCACTGACTGCCATTGTCTTGTTTCTCCGTCTTTACTCCAGGGTTCCCGTCCCTGGGAGCGGTCTGTTGATCGGTTATTCCTGGTCGTCTGCTTCGTTCTGGTTGGCGGCCTGCGCTTTCGCCAGCTTGTCGGCGCGCAGCGCATCGCGGATCAGATCGTCGGTCAGAATGAGCTTCGCATCGCTAAGCGCCGTGAAGGGAATGATGACCTTCTGCTCTTCCCCGTAGGCGACCTGGTCACGCTCGAGCGTGAATCCATCGGCGTCTGCTTCGACGATCTTGCCGCGGAAGCGTTTGCGGTTGCCGATCATGATCGACGTCTCGCACTTTACAAGGTGGCCTTGCCAGCGGACGAAATCGGATTTCCGCACCATCGGACGGTCGATGCCGGGCGAAGACACCTCAAGATGATACTCTTTATCGATCGGATCTTCCACATCGAGGACGGGAGAAATCGCCATCGAGACTTCTTCGCAGTCCTGAACCGTCATCGTGCCGTCATTGCGCTCGGCCATCACCTGCATCGTCGCGCCGTTCTGGTTCAGCATGCGCACGCGGATGAGCCGGAAGCCCATGCCGACGAGAACGGGTTCGATGATATCGGCAAGACGCTGGTCGAGCCCGGTTTCGGTAATCAGCCGCGGCTCAAGTTCGTTGTCTGCGTTTGTCATGTCCGACAAGCGGCGCTCCTCGCAATTTCAAGCTGTTCGGGCGATCGAGCTAATAAAAAAGAGCGGGTCCTTGCGGCCCACTCTTCATCAAGCGATCAAGAATTTGAGAGCCATATAGTCGGGTTTTTCCGAAATTGCAAGGTCTGCGACCGATTCCGCGATTTCGCTTCCGGCAAGGCGAACGAGCCTATGGCCAGCGAACGTCTTGCGCATATATTGCCTGTGGGGCTCAAAAACAAAAGCGGGAGAAATCGTGGCCTACACCTCAGCGACACTGGCGCCGTTGCGGCACGATACCTACCGTGCCATCTGGTTTGCCAGCCTTTCCTCGAATTTTGGCGGCCTCATCCAGGCGGTGGGTGCTGCCTGGATGATGACGACGATCACCGCTTCGGAGGATATGGTCGCGCTGGTGCAGACCTCGACGGCGTTGCCGATCATGCTGTTTTCGCTGGTATCGGGGGCGTTGGCCGATAATTTTGATCGCCGCCGGGTCATGCTGACGGCGCAGTGCATGATGCTGACGGTTTCGGCCTTGCTTACGGCGTCAGCCCTTCTCGGCTGGATCACGCCCTGGCTGCTGCTCTTCTTCACCTTCCTGATCGGCTGCGGCACAGCGCTTAACAATCCCTCCTGGCAGGCCTCCGTCGGCGATATGGTGCCGCGCGCCGATCTGCCGGGTGCGGTCACGCTGAACAGCATGGGTTTCAACATCACCCGCAGCGTCGGCCCGGCGATCGGCGGCGTCATTGTGGCGGCTGCGGGTGCTGCCGCGGCCTTCGCGGTCAACACCCTGAGTTACCTCGCTCTGATCTACGCCCTGCTGCGCTGGCGGCCGAGCACACCGGTCTCGACTCTGCCGAGGGAGGCGCTCGGCAGCGCCATCTTTGCCGGCCTGCGCTACGTCTCGATGTCGCCCAATCTCGAAAAGGTCCTCGTGCGAGGACTGGTTTTCGGCGTCGGCGCGAGCTCGATCCTGGCGCTGCTGCCGGTCGTCGCGCTTGATCTCGTTGCTGGCGGTCCGCTGACTTATGGCTTCATGCTCGGCGCCTTCGGTATCGGCGCGATCGGCGGTGCGGTGCTGAGTGCAAGAATTCGCCAGGCGCTGTCCAGCGAGACGATCATCCGCCTCGCCTTTGCCGGCTTTGCGCTGAGCGCCGTCATCGCCGCCATCAGTCCGAGCGCCGTCCTCACATCAGCCGGGCTGCTCATTTCGGGCGCCTGTTGGGTCTCCGCACTTTCGCTCTTCAACACCATCGTCCAACTGTCGACGCCGCGCTGGGTGGTCGGGCGCGCGCTGTCGCTTTATCAGACCGTCACCTTCGGCGGCATTGCCGGTGGCAGTTGGCTCTGGGGTGTTGCGGCGGACCGCTATGGGGTCGCCGATGCGCTGCTGATGGCGTCGGTCGTACTGCTGCTCGGCATTGCGATCGGGCTGCGGTTTTCGATGCCGGCCTTCGCCTCGCTCAATCTCGATCCGCTGAACCGCTTCACCGCGCCGGCCTTAAGCCTCGACATCACCCCGCGCAGCGGCCCGATCGTCATTCAGGTCGATTACGAGATCGCCGACGACGATCTGGCGGAATTCATGGCGCTGATGGGCGAGCGCCGCCGCATCCGCATCCGCGACGGCGCCCGGCATTGGGCGCTGATGCGCGATCTCGAAAATCCTGGCCTCTGGACGGAAAGCTACCATACGCCGACCTGGGTCGAGTACATCAGACACAACCAGCGGCGCACGCAGGCCGATGCTGAAAACATCGACAGGCTGCGCGCGCTCCATCGCGGTGAAGGTCCGCCCCATGTCCACCGCATGATCGAGCGCCAGGCCATCCCGCCAGGCGATGATGTCTTCCATAAAGCGCCGATCGATCTGCATCATTGAGAGCAGCCATGTACAGTTTCAGGCTCGCCCGTCTATCCGATCTCGCAGCCATCGTAAGGCTTCTCGCCGATGACGATCTCGGCGCCGCCAGGGAAATCGTCTCCGATCCCGTCGATGCGCGTTATCTTTCGGCCTTCGCGGCGATCGAGGCGGACGCCAACCAGTTGCTGGCTGTCGCAACCGACGCCTCCGACCAGGTCGTCGGCTGCCTGCAGCTGAGCTTTCTTCCCGGCCTCTCCCGAACCGGTATGTGGCGCGGGCAGATCGAAAGCGTGCGTATCGCAAGAGAGTTTCGGGCAGCCGGCCTCGGCGCGCAATTCATCGAATGGGCGGTCGCCCAATGCGTCGAGCGCGGTTGCGGCCTCGTGCAGCTGACATCGGACAAGACACGGAAAGACTCGATCCGCTTCTACGAGAAGCTCGGTTTTGTCGCCAGCCACGAAGGACTGAAGCGCAACCTGTGAATCCGTCTACTTCAGCTTGCCCTTCATGCCGGCTTCGGGAAAGCATGTCGGTTTCATGCCGTTCTTTGCCTGCCACTGGCCGATCGAGCGCCGCGTCTTGTAGCCCGGCAGTCCGTCGGTGCCGCCGACGTCATAACCCTGCCGCTCCAGCGCCTTCTGCATGGCGGCGACATCCGAACGCAGCATCTTGCCGACATCGCCCCATTGGCCCTCGAAGGCGCCGCCGTTCGAGGCGATCCGGTCGGCGAGATTGCCGATATAAAGCGCGTAGAGGTCGGAGTTGTTATACTCCTTGATGATATAGAAATTCGGCGTGACAATGAATTCCGGGCCGTCGCGGCCGGCCGGCACCAGCATCATTCCTTGAGCCTTCATCTCACCTGAGGGAAAGGCCTTGCCGGAGATGCGCTCGATGCCGAGCGAGGCCCAGTGCGAAAGCGGCTTTGCCAGATCAGGCCCCTCCTGCGCGCAGGAGACCGCTTCGGGTATCGACACCTCGAAGCCCCAGTCGCGATCGCGCTGCCAGCCCTTCTTGACCAGATAGTTGGCGATCGAGGCGAGCGTATCCGGCACCGAGGTCCAGATGTTGCGGTGGCCGTCGCCGTCGAAATCCACGGCATATTTCAGATAACTAGTCGGCATGAATTGCGGCTGTCCGAGCGCCCCGGCCCACGAGCCCTTGAAGTCGGCAGGCGTGACGTCGCCGCCGTCGAGAATATGCAGTGCCGCCACCAGCTCGGTGCGGAACATCTCCTTGCGAGTCGACATGAAGGCCTTGGTCGCCAGCACTTCGATCGCCGATTCCGGGATCTTCGCGGCCCCGAACCCCGTCTCGCGGCCCCAGATGGCAAGCACGATCGAGCCCGGCACGCCATAGGTCTTCTCGATCCTCTTCAGCGTCGAGCCATATTGTGCGGCAAAGCCGCGCCCTGTCGCGGCGAGCTTCTTCAGCCGGTCCTCGTTGAAATAGGGGCCGGGCGAGGAAAATTCCGCCTGCGTCTGCTTCTGCTCCCTCGGCGGCGGGAAACCAGGCGGAGCAAGATCCGGGAGGTTCCAGTTCAGCGTGATGCCTGAGAAAGCGGCCTTGAAGGTCTTCTCGGAAACACCGCCCGCTTTTGCTTCGGGCCAGAGGTCGCTCTGCACCCATTTTTGGAATTGTGCCTCGACATCGGCTTTGGAAGGGGCTGCGTGGGAGGTGAGGGGGAGGAGCGCGGCCGTTATGGCCAGCGCGAATATTCGCAGCATAAACAATCCCCTCATATCACCGTCCGTGCCCGCAGCGCGGCCGCGAGCGTGCCCTCATCGAGATAGTCGAGCTCGCCGCCCACAGGCACGCCATGCGCCAATCGCGTAATCTTCACGTCGAGCCCCTGCAACTGGTCAGTAATGTAATGCGCCGTCGTCTGCCCCTCGACGGTCGCATTGACCGCGATGATCAGCTCGCGGATGCCGCCTTCGCCGATCCGGTCGATCAGTCCGCGGATATTGAGATCGTCGGGCCCGATCCCGTCGAGCGGCGACAGTGTGCCGCCGAGCACGTGATAGGCGGCGTTCATCGCGCGCGCCCGCTCCAGCGCCCAGAGGTCCGACACGTCCTCGACGACGATGATGACGGATTGATCTCGCTGCGTATCGGTGCAGACGGTGCAGGGGTCTGTTGTATCGACGTTGCCGCAGCGCGAGCAGATCTTCACCTTGTCGTAGGCTTCGCCCATGGCGTTTGACAGCGGGCCGAGCAACTGGTCCTTCTTCTTGATCAGATGCAGTGCCGCCCGGCGCGCCGAGCGCGGCCCGAGGCCCGGCACTTTCGCCAGAAGCTGGATGAGTTTTTCGATTTCGGGGCCGGTGACTCGTTTTGCCATGCGCCGTTCTTAACTGATATGGAACGAAAACGGAATCGCGGAAGGATCGGCCGTCCCATGAAAATCCTGGCGCTGTGCATCGGCAATGCGGAAAAGCTGGCCGGCAAGAGCTACAAGACCGGTATTTTCAAACATGCCGTCAACGGCGCGGTGATGATCGATGCCGAGGGTCTGGTCGGCGATGCCATCTGCAACCGCAAACATCACGGCGGCGTCGATCAGGCAGTCTATATCGAGGGATCGCTTACGCTCGACTGGTGGAGCAGTGAGCTCGGCCGGCCCTACGAGCCGGGCACCTTCGGTGAAAATATGGTGATCTCGGATCTCGATAATCGCGACGTTGCCGTCGGCGACCGGTTCACATCGGGCGATCTCATCCTCGAAGTCACATCGTGCCGCATCCCCTGCGCCACCTTTGCCGCCAGGATGAACGACCAGCAATTCGTCAAACGCTATACCGTCGCTGGCCGCCCCGGGATCTATTGCCGCGTGATCAGAGGCGGTGTGGCCGAGCCCGGAATGCCGGTGAAACGTCAAGCGTTTGTTGGAGAGAAAGTCTCGATGCCGGAGCTGATGAGAACCTTTGGCCGGCGGCTTTCAGAGCCAGATCGGACGCGATATCTCGCGTCACCGATCCACTATAAACTGCGAGCGTTGTTGGAAGCCGAGACATAAGGGCGGTGGAACCGGGCGACTGCATCGGTACTGGCGGACGGACATCTACTTCTGGCATGAATCTAGCCGGACAAAAGGAGGCAACATGAATCCATTTTGGCGTTCGTCCTCGGTTAGCAATTCCTTGCGTTTAACATGGACGCCCATGTGCTTGCTGCAGGCGATGGACAAAGCGGTCAAATTGCCGAAGGCGATGTACGGCGTTTGATCGCCAGAGAAAATTTCAGTGACGGGGATGGGGAACGGGACCGGTTGATCGGCTGCCGCCGGATCATTGTTTTCCTTTAAGCATTCGTAAGCCACTGTTTTATCACTATTTTTTTTTGAAGACTCCAAGTCTAGGCTGCATAGCGGTATAACATCGCTGCAAATTACAACGCCGTCGACAGACCAAACCAGTTTGGATTTTCGCCAAGTTTCAAACCTTATCGGTTCCGCATAGATTGGGTGTTCTCCAGCGCGCACCTTATAGAAGATTTTGGTGTCGTCGTCTGGGTCGCCCGGATTGGGCTGATCAAAGACATAAACGCGCTTGCTGCGGTCGCATTGGCCTGCATTGACAACTGTTGGCAGCACCAGAATAGCGGCGACGCAAAGGCGAAAAACGCCGACGATCTTCATAAAAAATCCTGTAAGACCTGTGAAAATATTTGCTGAAAAATATGAGTAATTCCAGCAAAATTATGGCTCGGTTTTTTGTCAAAAATTACTTGAAAATAAAGAGTTCATTCGTGTCACCGGGAAATAAGCAAAGGCTCCGCCGTAACGATATGCATCAAAACAAACAAAGCGCATCGCATGAATCAAATTGATGCGACACGCTTGTCTTCGCAATTCGAAGAAAGCGGAAAGTCTAAGACCGAATTGCCTGCTATCAAAACGGCAGCTTGAAGCCGGGCGGGATCGGCAGGCCGGCCGTGAGCGCCTTGGTCTTTTCGGCGGCGAGCGCCTCGGCTTTGTCCTTGGCGTCTTTGTGGGCGGCGACGATCAGGTCCTCGAGGATCTCGACATCGTCTTCCTTGAACAGCGATGGGTCGATTTTCAGGCTTTTCAGCTCGCCCTTGCCCGAGATGACGACGGTGACGAGGCCGCCGCCCGCCTTGCCTTCGGCGGTGAGCTCGGCGATCTCCGCCTGCATCTGCTCCATCTTCGCCTGCATTTCCTTGACTTTGCCCATCATGCCCATGATGTCGCGCATCGTCTCGCTCCTTGTTGAAACGTCAAAATTCTATGTCGTCGCCGGGTAGGATGTCACCTTCCTCGGATTCGGCGGCGGCCGGCGGCTTCAACTCGCCTTCCTCCTCCGGTTCAGGCGCCCGCACGCGCACGTCGATGATCTTGGCGCCGGGGAAAAGAGCCAGGATTGCCGCGACATCGGGATCCTGACGCGCATCGCTGACGCGCTGTTCCTGCGCCTTGGCCTCTGCCTCCACCATCGTCGGCCCGCCTTCTTCGCGGCTGGTGCTGACGATCCAATGGATTCCGGTCCATTCCTTGAGTTTGACGGCGAGCTCGTTGAGCAGCGTATTCGGCGCGCCTTCGGTGAGGTTCACATCAAGCCGGCCGGGCTCCAGACGGACCGGGCGCACGAAGTTGCGCACCAGCGCCTTTAATTTGACGTCGCGCTTCTCGGCCGCAAGCTCGACGATATCGGCGATGGAATTGACACGCACGAGCGGCTTCGGAGCCTCTGCGGGCTTTGCCTCGGTACGACCGATATTCTGCGGCTCCGGATTAGGCACGGCGCGCAGCATCGCGGTCGGCCCCGAGGGCTGCGGCCGTGGTGTCGGCTCCGTCGCCCGTGCGGCAACGCTGCTCTGATAGGGAACCCGCGTTCCGTTGCCGCCGCCATTGCCGGAGGGTGAGGAGGGGCGCTGGCCGGCATTATCGCCGGAAAACTCCGCAAGCCGCCGCGCCGCATCCTCGGGCGCCGGCAGATGCGCGGCGTGCGCGAGCCGGATCAGCACCATTTCGGCCGCCCCCGCCGTGCGCGACGAGCCTTCCGCTTCGGGAATGCCCTTCAGCAGCATCTGCCAGATGCGCGACAGCGTCGTCACCGCAACACCCCTAGCGAATTCCGCCGCCTTGGTGCGCTCGATCTCGCTCAGAGAAGGGTCGTTTGCCGCATCCGGCACATATTTCAGTCGCGTCACCAGATGGGTGAAATCGGCAAGATCGGTCAGCACGACCACCGGATTGGCGCCGGCCTCGTACTGGCTCTGGAACTCGCCGAGTGCACCGGCCACATCGCCTTTGACGATTTGCTGAAAGAGATCGACGATCCGGGCGCGGTCGGCAAGGCCGAGCATGCCGCGCACCGCTTCCGCCTGCACGGCGCCTGCGCCATGGGCGATCGCCTGGTCGAGCAGCGACAGGCCGTCGCGGGCAGAGCCTTCGGCGGCGCGCGCGATCATCGCCAGCGCGTCCGGTTCCGCCTCGATGCCCTCCTTGGCCGCGATTGTCGAAAACAGCCCGACGAGATCCGACGCGCTGATGCGGCGCAGGTCGAAGCGCTGGCAGCGCGACAGCACGGTGATCGGCACCTTGCGGATCTCGGTGGTGGCGAAGATAAACTTCACATGCTCCGGCGGCTCTTCCAGCGTTTTCAGCAGGCCGTTGAAGGCCTGGGTCGACAGCATGTGCACTTCGTCGATGATATAGACCTTGTAGCGCGCCGAAACCGGCCGGTAGCGCACCTGCTCGATGATTTCTCTTATATCGTCGATGCCGGTATGGGAGGCGGCATCCATTTCGATCACGTCAACATGCCGGCCTTCCATGATTGCCTGGCAATGTTCGCCAGGCACGCGCAGGTCGATCGTCGGCTTGTCGATATCAGCCGTCTTATAATTCAGCGCGCGCGCCAGGATGCGCGCCGTCGTCGTCTTGCCGACGCCGCGCACGCCAGTCAGCATATAAGCCTGGGCAATGCGGCCGGTCTCGAAGGCGTTCGTGAGCGTGCGGACCATCGGCTCCTGGCCGACCATCAGGTCCGTGAAATCCTTGGGGCGGTATTTGCGAGCCAGCACCCGGTATCCGGTGCCCGTCGAGGCGGCATCTTTTGATTGTCGCTCGGTATCGCTCATCGCCCTGCTTGTCGCCCGAATCGTCGAGCATTTCGTGGAGAGAAGGTGGGAGGCTGGCACGATGACCCGTGCCGGGCTCGTTAGGGCTGCTTCCTTCCGGACCTGACCCGGTTGGCGAGTGGCTCGTCCACCACCAACCTCCCGGATGCACATATCGGCAATATCGTCATCAAAAGCAAGCCAACATCCAAAAAAACTGCTAGTCCTAGGAAAAGACAGGAGGAATGTCCCTTGGACGGTTTTGTGCTCGACCCCCGGCTGGAAAACGACAGCGTCAGCATCATGGTCACCGGTCTCTGTGATCTTAGATTATCCAAGGATGCCCGCTGGCCGTGGCTCATTCTGGTCCCGCGCCGGGCTGGAATTACCGAAATCTTCGAGTTGACGCCGCTCGATCAGGTGCTGCTCGCCTTCGAGACGGAGCTTGTCGCCAAGGCCTTGAAAGACATCACCGGCGCGACAAAAATCAATATCGGGGCTCTTGGCAATATCGTCCGCCAGCTTCATGTTCATGTCATTGCCCGCTTCGAAGGCGACGCCAACTGGCCGGGTCCCGTTTGGGGTTTCGGGCGCGCTGAGCTTTACGAGGACGCAAGGAGAGACGAATTCACAGCAAAGCTGCGGGAAGCCCTTTCATCATGAACCATTCGCTTTTCGATTCGGATGTGCCCCATCCGGAACCCAGCAATCTCACTGCCTTTGCCGCCAACGACCTCAATCGCGATTCCGAACATCGTGACGAACATTCCGTCGAAAGGGCGCTGGCCAAGGACGGCACCCATATCTTTGCCTTCGCCCGGGACAAGCTGGTGCTGAAACATGACGGCCAGGTGCTCGATCCGCTGTTTGCCCGTTACGAATTGCAGGAATTACAGCCGGATTGGGACGAGACGGTGCTGCTCGGCTACCGCAAATCAGGCGAGCCGCGCCTTGCCGTTCCCGTCGGCATCGACGTCGAAGATCTCGCCAGCCAATACAAGCCGGCCGACGGCCGCACGCTGTTTCGCGAGATGCTGATCGACGAAGTCTTGCTCGGCGAATTCGCTCAGGCCGCAAGCCTCATCCGCTGGAATGGCGACAACCGCTTTTGCGGCCGTTGCGGCGCGGCGATGGAGATTCATATCGGCGGCTACAAACGCGTCTGCACCGCCTGCGAACACATGATCTTCCCTCGAACTGACCCCGTGGTCATCATGCTAACGGTCGACGAGACGCGCGACCTCTGCCTGCTCGGGCGCAGCCCGCATTTCGCGCCTGGCATGTATTCCTGCCTTGCCGGTTTCGTCGAACCCGGCGAGACGATCGAGAATGCCGTGCGCCGCGAAACGCTGGAGGAATCGGGCATCCGCACCGGCCGCATCCGCTATCATGCCTCGCAGCCCTGGCCGATGCCGCATTCGCTGATGATCGGCTGTTACGCTGAGGCCAAATCGACCGAAGTTACGCGCGACGAGACGGAACTCGAGGATTGCCGCTGGTTCACCCGCGAGGAAACAATTGAGATGCTGGAACGCCCGAGTGCGACGGGCAAGGCCTCTCCGCCGAAAGGGGCGATCGCCCACCGCCTGATGCGCGACTGGGCGGAGTGGAAGCGGTAACACCATGCCGGTCGCCCGCTCGGAACGGCTGCTGACGCTGCTGCAGACGCTTCGGCGTTATCGGCGGCCGGTGACCGGAACTGTTCTTGCCCAGGAAACCGGCGTCAGCCTTCGCACGCTCTATCGCGATATTGCCAGCCTGCAGGCCCAGGGCGCGATGATCGAAGGCGAAGCGGGCATCGGCTATGTGCTGAAGCCCGGCTTCATGCTGCCGCCGATGATGTTTTCCGAAGAAGAGCTGGAAGCCTTGGTGCTCGGTTCGCGCTGGGTGGCCCGTGCGGCCGAGCCGCGCCTTGCCGGCGCCGGCGCCGATGCGCTCGCCAAGATCGTCGCCGTGCTGCCGGCCGACATGCGTGACATGGTCGATTCGGCGACACTCTTCGTCGGCCGCAAGCGCCAGGACGAGGACAGGGCCGATGTTTCGGCTATCCGCAAAGCGATCCGTCTGGAGCGCGTGCTCGAACTGCATTACGGCGACGAGCAGGGCCGTATCTCCCGTCGCCGTGTCTGGCCCTTCGCGCTCGGCTATTTCGAGCATGTGCGCATCATCATGGCCTGGTGCGAACTGCGCCAGGATTTCCGCCATTTCCGCACCGATCGCATCATTGATATGGCGGTCCATGAGATGCGTTATCCCCGTCGCCGCACAGCGCTCCTAAAGGAATGGCGCGAGACGCAGGACGTGCCGCTGGAGACTTGAACGCTGCTGCCATAAACTGTCAGCAGGGAGAGTTATTATCAGTCTCACTTCACTACAGCGCCGCGCGTCTTCGGACGCGCAAGGACGCTGTGACATCCAGGTTTAGCGCATCGTGCCGATGCGCTTGGGAAGGAGTACTGATCATGGTAACGCCTCCAGTCATTCAACAGGCCGGTGATCGCTTCGCCTCCGATAGCTTTGCCGACATCATTTCCGCCGAGACTTTTGCCGACGTCCGGCAGTCGGCACGCTCCGGCCTCCTGCGCCTGGCTATGAGCTTTTTCCGGTTCTCCGAGAGCAACCGCTCGAAACTCGGTATCGAAGCCATACCGGATTCCCGCAAGCGCGACCTCGGTTTCATGGATGGGCGCAACCCGCGCCTCCAGGACCGGTTCCCGCTTTAAACATCTGATTGTTCAACTCATCCACTTGCCGAGAACGGGCGTTGCCTTCGCAGCGCCCTTTATTTCCTCCTGCCATAAATTGGCAGCAGGAGATCTCGCGGACCCAACTTACAGCAACGGGAGAACCGAAATGACCAGCCCCAATCTGATAATTCTCTATGTCAAGGATCCGGCAGAGAGCGCGAGCTTCTATCGGAACCTCCTGAACCGCGAGCCGGCCGTCGAAGCGCCGAATTTCGTCGCCTTCCCGCTCGATGGCGGCTTCACCCTTGGTCTCTGGCGGCGCAGCAAGGTCGAGCCGCAGCCCTCGGCCATCGGCAATCGAGGCGAAGTGGCCTTCATGCTGGCCGGAGAAAATGCCGTGGCCAGGCAATATGATGACTGGCGTCAGCGTGGCCTGCCGATTGCCCAGGAACTGACTGAACTCGATTTCGGCCCGACCTTCGTCGTGCTCGACCCGGACGGGCATCGGCTCCGCGTATGCGAGCCGGATAAATAATGAGAGAGCGCGAGGCCTGTTAAAGCAGGCCTCGCATCACATGCCCCTTGTAGACCCCGAGGATGCGCACCTTTTCGGAGAAGAAACGCAGCTCCTCCAATGCTCGGCGAACGTTCGGATCGTTCGGATGGCCCTCGATATCGGCGTAGAATTGCGTCGCCACGAATTTTCCGCCGAGCTGATAGCTTTCGAGCTTCGTCATGTTGATGTTGTTCGTCGCAAACCCGCCGAGCGCCTTGTAGAGCGCAGCCGGAATGTTGCGAACGTTGAAGACGAAGGTGGTGACGACCTTTTCCTCAGCCGAAGTGCGTTGCGCCCATTCCTCATCGCGCGACAGGATCACGAAACGGGTGACGTTGTTTTCCGTATCCTCGACATTCTCGGCGACGATCTCCAGCCCGTAGAGATCAGCGGCAAGGCGCGGAGCAAGCGCCGCCATCGAGCGATCGCCGGTTTCCTTCACGAGTTTTGCAGCGCCTGCCGTATCGCCGGCGATGACAGGCTTCCAGCCGTGAGCGCGCACAATCTTGCGGCACTGTCCGAGGGCGTGGATATGGCTGTGGACGGTGCGAATCTCATCCTTGGTGACCCCGGGCAGAACCATCAGCTGAAAGCGGATCGGCATGAAATATTCGCCGATGATATGCAGCCGCGATTCCGGCAGCAGATGATGGATGTCGGCGACGCGTCCGGCAATGGTATTCTCGATCGGGATCATTGCGATATCGGCGTCGCCATTGTCGACCGCCGTGAAGGCATCCTCGAAAGTCTGGCAGGGCAGCGGCTCCATTGTCGGAAACATGTCGCGGCAGGCCATGTCGGAATTGGCGCCGAATTCGCCCTGGAAGGCGATCCTGTTGGTCTTGATGTTCATGATAGTCCCGTCAGTTCTGCCGTGCAGAGAGGATGCGTCGCGCTTTTTCGAGGTCGGCCGGAGTATCGACACCGAGCGGAACCGTGTCAACGATCTCGGCATCTATGCGCATGCCGGCCTCCAGTGCCCGCAACTGCTCCAGCGATTCGCGCTTTTCAAGCGTCGACGGGCCGAGCGACACGAACCGTTCGAGCGCCGCGCGCCGATAGGCATAGAGACCGATATGATGGTACAGCGGCCCCTTGCCGTAGGGCGCCGTCGCGCGCGTGAAGTAGAGGCCGCGCAGGCGGGTGTCAGAAATCGGCGAGCCAATGACCTTGACGATGTGCGGCGCAGTCTTGTCCTCCTCGTTGTCGATTTCGATGGTGAGCGTGCCGATATCGACCGCTTCGTTCTCGAGGGGGCGCAAGGCCGCCCGCACCGTTTCCGGCTCGATCGTCGGCAGGTCGCCCTGGACGTTGACGATGAACTTCGCCTTGCCGTCCGGATCAACCTTCTTCAACGCCTCGAAGATGCGGTCCGAGCCGGATTGATGATCCTTGCTGGTCATGACGACTTCGAAACCGGCGGCGGCCACCGTATCGAACACTTGCGGATCGTCGACGGCGACGACGACGCGGCCGATTTCGGCTTCTTTTGCGCGCATGGCCACCTGCACGATCATCGGCAGTCCGCAAATATCCGCGAGCGGCTTGCCCGGAAGCCGGGTGGAGGCCATCCGTGCCGGGATCAATACGAGCACGTCGTCGAAATTTGAATCACGCATTGTTCGGGCCTTCTATTCCGGGCTGAAAAGTGTCAAAAAGTCTCACGCATAAGACCATTTAGACAGTTGCAACGAACAGTCAAAAGACATAGGTTCCGCGCGATTTCAAGATGGTCCGGTTCTGGTCTGCCGGCTGCAAGGGGAGCATTGCAGATGAATTCATACGTCAATACGGCCGTGGGGGCACTGCTCGGAACGATTTTCGTTCTGATGTCGGTCTCCATCGCGTCCGAGGGGATCTTCCATTCCGAAGCGCCGGAGAAGGAAGGTTTCGCGATCGTTGCCGAAGAGGCGCCTGCCGCCGGCGGTGAAGCTGCGCCGGCTGCTGCCGTTCCGATCGCCCAGTTGCTCGCTTCTGCAGATGCCAAGGCCGGTGAAGCGATCTTCAAGAAGTGTCAGGCCTGTCATGACGGCACAAAAGGCGGACCGAACAAGGTCGGTCCGAACCTCTTTGGTGTCGTAGATCGCCCGATCGCCTCGCATGAGGGCTTTGCCTATTCCGCTGCGATGAAGGATTTCTCCAAGGGCGGCAGCGAGAAGTGGACTTTCGAGAACCTCAACAAGTTCCTGCTGGCGCCGAAGAAGGACGTTCCAGGCACCGCGATGGGCTTCGCCGGTCTGGCGAAGGATCAGGATCGCGCCAACGTCATCCTCTACCTGCACACGCTCGCTGATTCGCCGGTGCCGCTTCCGGATCCGAAAACGGCCACGCAGTGAACGGCACGATGATCGCATTCATGGAAAAGCCCGGCTCGCAAGCCGGGCTTTTCTTATTATGCCGAGACCCGCTCAGGCGCCCAGGAAATAAGCCCAGAGCGAGACCGTGATGGCGCCGAGCGCCGTTGTCACCGTGATCGTCGAGGCGGCGAGGCTGTGGCCGACGCCGAACCGGTTGGCGATCAGCCAGGCGTTGACGCCTGTCGGCACCGACGAGGTCAGCACGATCGCTGCCGTCCATGCAGGGCTGAGGCCGAGGAGATGGCTCGCCGCCCAGACGCAACCGGGCAGCAGCAGCAGCTTTAAACTCGAGGTGACGCTGGCAATGCCGAAATTGCCGGAGACGCCGTATCTCTCCAGTGCCATGCCGAGCGAGATCAGCGCCGCCGGACCGGCAATGCCGGCGATCTGATTGACGACCGTCGCCAGCGTCGCCGTCATGGTAAGGCCGGAAAGATGCATGGCCATGCCGGCCGCAAGCCCGACGACCAGCGGATTGCGTATGAGATTGATGACGATCTGGCGAAGCACGAACACCATGCTGCGGTCGCTTTTGCCGGCGATCTTGCGCTCTGCGTGCTCCATCAGCACTGTTCCGGCGACCATCATGACAGGCAGATGCACGGCAAGCAGGATCGACAGCGCCACCAGACCTTCGTCGCCGATGGTCCGCTGAACGAGCGGCAGCCCGATGAAGACGTTGTTGGCAAAGGCTGAGGAAACCCCGGCAAGTACGCCGATCCGTTCATCGCGGCCGAAAAGCCGGGTGGCGGCGATATGCCCGGCGGTCCAGGTGATTGCGACGCCGGAGAAATAGACAATCCAGAGCCGGAAAGGGGAGGCGCCGTGGAAATCGGCTTCGGCGATGGTGCGGAAGAGCAGAAGCGGCACGGCGATCTTGAAGACGAATTCGCTGAGCGCGTCACCGACATTCGACGCCATCAGGCCGCTGCGAACGATAACCCAGCCGATGAGGATCAGGATGAAGATAGGAAGGACGTCGAGAATGATGGCTGACATGAGGCGGGATGCTCTGCGGGGAGGGGAGTATCCGACCTCTACAGCATCGGCCCGAAAATCGGAATCGATTTTCGGTAAGCCCGATGCGTAGATCTAAAGAGTGAGAGCGTCCTTTGCGCGCCCGAACGGACGCACGGCGCTCGAGCAGCAAGGCAAGCGCCGCCCGCTCCGGCTGCCCGAATCGCGAAGCTGCCAGTTCATCCGTGGTCAGCATCGCGCCGGTAAGATCGAAGGGGTCATCCCTCGGGCGCCCGGCTGCAACTGAAAGCTGCTCATGCCGGTCTTCCTGCGAATATTTCTAGGTTTCGAAGATGACAGGGGCGTGACGAATGAGCGGCACTTTTGCGAAGAAATAGATGCGCCATTCACCATTTGTCCTTCCAAACCGCGGAAATTTCGCTAAGACCGAACCCCGGCTATCACAAATCCGGGACCCCCCATTTCATGACAAGATTCGATGTTCTGACGGTCGGCAACGCAATCGTGGATATCATCGCCCGTTGCAACGACCAGTTCCTCATTGACAACCAGATCACGAAGGCGGCGATGAACCTCATCGACGCCGAACGCGCCGAACTCTTGTATTCACGCATGGGGCCGGCTCTCGAAGCCTCCGGCGGCAGCGCCGGCAACACGGCGGCGGGCGTTGCCAACCTCGGCGGCAGGGCGGCCTATTTCGGCAATGTCGCTGCGGATCAGCTCGGCGACATCTTCACCCACGATATTCGCGCCCAGGGCGTTCACTACCAGACGAAGCCGAAAGGCACCTTCCCGCCTACCGCGCGTTCGATGATCTTCGTCACCGAGGATGGCGAGCGTTCGATGAATACCTATCTCGGCGCCTGCGTCGAACTCGGTCCTGAGGATGTCGAGGCCGATGTCGTTGCCGATGCCAAGGTCACCTATTTCGAAGGTTATCTCTGGGATCCGCCGCGCGCCAAGGAGGCGATTCTCGACTGCGCCCGCATCGCCCATGAAAACGGCCGGGAAATGTCGATGACGCTGTCCGACAGTTTCTGCGTCGATCGGTACCGCGGCGAGTTCCTCGATCTGATGCGCTCCGGCAAGGTCGATATCGTCTTTGCCAATCGCCAGGAGGCGCTGTCGCTTTACGAGACCGACGATTTCGAAGAGGCGCTGAACAGCATCGCCGCGGACTGCAAGATCGCCGCCGTGACGATGAGCGAGAACGGCGCCGTCATCCTGAAGGGCCGGGAGCGTTATTATGTCGATGCGATCAGGATCCGGGAGGTTGTGGATACGACGGGTGCCGGCGACCTGTTTGCCTCCGGCTTCCTCTACGGCTACACGCAGGGACGGTCCCTCGAGGATTGCGGCAAGCTCGGTTGTCTCGCCGCCGGCATTGTCATCCAGCAGATCGGCCCGCGCCCGATGACCTCGCTTTCCGAGGCCGCCAAACAGGCGGGGCTTATTTGAAGGCTTCGCCGGGATAGGCGCCCCAGATTTCCGACTGCGCCACCCAGCCCGCGGCGCCGTCGGTTTCTGCGTGGCACCAATCGCCGTTGCATTCGCCGATCGTCAGCATCACGCCGGGTTCCAGCTTGGCGACGATCGAGGCGGAGGGCTGCGCCTCACGGCGCAGATTGACATAGACGCCCTTGCCCTTCGTCTTCATCCAGGGCGCGGCGATCGCTGCGCGCTGGCCTGATAGCAGCGACTGATTGACCCAGCCTTCAGTACCATCGGCATCGCGGATGCGGCGCCAATTGTCGTATTCCTGGATGATTTCCACCGGAAGGCCGGATTTCAGATACATCCACGATACGGCGAAGTCCGTTCCCGGGCCGATGCGCAAATTGACGCGCTTCGATTTCAATGTGACGAAGCGCGGCAATGGCAGGCCGCTCGGCCCCTTGGCCGCCTGCGCATGAGCAAATTCTAAGGTTCCCATGGATGCGGCCAGAGCAATCGCAAGGGCGAGGCAGGACTTCAGGACTTTGCTGCGCATGGAGGCTTCCGTTTGCTCGAATTCGCGCCAGGCACGGCCTGCGCGCGGTCCGGGCTTTTACATTCCACGGCTGCACCACGAGTTTTGTTTGTCTTCGCGTGCGGGTCTGGTAGAAATTGCCCGGAACGGGAAAATTATCACCCCTCTTGGTTAAAGACCTCTGAACAAGGCACCGCAGGCAGCCATGACAGCGAAGAAAAAACCGAAGGTCTACATCACCCGCAAGCTGCCGGATGCCGTCGAAACCCGAATGCGGGAGCTCTTCGATGCCGAGCTGAACATCGATGACACGCCGCGCTCCGTTCCCGAGCTCATTGCCGCTGTGCGGAATGCGGACGTGCTGGTGCCGACGGTCACCGATCGCATCGATGCGGCGCTGATCGATGAGGCGGGACCGCAGATGAAGCTGATTGCCAGCTTCTCCAACGGCACCGACCACATCGACGTCGAGGCGGCGGCGCGCAAGGGCATCACCGTCACCAACACGCCGAACGTCCTGACCGAGGACACTGCCGATATGACGATGGCACTGATTCTCGCGGTTCCGAGGCGGCTCGGCGAAGGGGCGCGGGTCCTGACCGACAAGCCGGGCGAGTGGGCCGGCTGGTCTCCCACCTGGATGCTCGGCCGGCGCATTCACGGCAAGCGGATCGGCATCGTCGGCATGGGGCGAATCGGCACGGCGGTGGCCCGCCGCGCCAAGTCTTTTGGTCTTTCGATTCACTACCACAACCGCAAGCGCGTCAA
The DNA here is from genome assembly GCF_057784555.1 of Rhizobium sp. CNPSo 3670. Classification (NCBI taxonomy): domain Bacteria; kingdom Pseudomonadati; phylum Pseudomonadota; class Alphaproteobacteria; order Hyphomicrobiales; family Rhizobiaceae; genus Rhizobium; species Rhizobium sp. CNPSo 3670. The sequence goes on along the minus strand of NZ_JBXSOL010000001.1, from coordinate 289,067 downwards.
TCCGGCCGTCGAGGACGAGTTGGAGGCAACCTATTGGGAAAGTCTTGACCAGATGCTGGCCCGCGTCGACATCGTCTCGATCAACTGCCCCTCGACACCGGCGACCTTTCACCTGATTTCGGCGCGCCGCCTGGCGCTGCTGCAGCCGACGGCCTATCTCGTCAATACGGCGCGTGGCGACGTCGTCGATGAAACCCAGCTGATAAAATGCCTGAGGGAGGGCAGGATCGCCGGCGCCGGCCTCGACGTCTTCGAGAACGAGCCTGCCGTCAATCCGAAGCTCGTCAAGCTCGCCAATGAGGGCAAGGTCGTGCTGCTGCCGCATATGAGCTCGGCGACGATCGAAGGCCGCATCGACATGGGCGACAAGGTCATCATCAATATCCGCACCTTCATCGATGGCCACAGGCCGCCGAATCGGGTGCTTCCGGGTCGTTGAGGAATTCGGGGGCGAATTGTTCGATGCGCGTCAGCGAGCGAGTATCTTCCGCATCTCGATGAAGGTCGTCCTGGTGAATCCAGGATGGGCCTTCTCGGCGGTTCTGGAAAATCCCCGGGCGGCAAAGACGGCGTGATTTTCGGTAAGCTCGATGCGTGTTTCCAGCCGCAAAGCAGCCAAGCCCAGTTCTGCAGCCGTCTCCTCGGCAACTGCCAGCAGACGCCTCCCGAGGCCCTTGCCTTGCGCTTCCGGCAGAACGGCGAGCTTGCCGACATAGAGACAATCGGCCTCCGGCCGCAGAAACAGGCAGCCGGTCAGTTTGCCATCGTCGATGACGACATGGCCGATCTCGGCCTCGGCCTTTGCTGCCAGCGCCTCCGCCGTGAGATTGAGCGCCGAGGACGGCGGATCGATCTTGCCGTTCATCGAAGCGAAGGCCGCGAGGATGAGGGCGAGCAGTTCGTCCCAGCGCGCGAAGTTCTGATCGAGGCGGATAATCCTCATCCGGCCTGCCTGGCGCGGCGGCGCCTATAGCGCACGCTTTCGAACCGGGCCGAGAGTGCGTCGTAAAGCAGCAGCCGCCCGATCAGCGGCTCGCCGGCGCCGGTGATGAGCTTGATCGCCTCCATCGCCATCATCGTGCCGATGACGCCAGTGAGCGCGCCGATAATGCCGGCTTCAGCGCAGCTGGGAATCAGACCCGCCGGAGGCGCCTCGGGAAAAAGGTCGCGATAGCCTGGGTTGGGCGCTCCATCCTCGGCCGTCTCATAAGGTTTTAGCACGGTTAGTGAACCGTCGAAACGACCGACGGCGCCGGTGACGAGCGGGATACGTGCTTCCTCCGCCGCATCGGCCGCGGCATAACGGGTATCGAAATTGTCGGAGCCGTCGATCAGGAAATCGAAGCCGGATAATTGACGCCGGGCAGTCTCGCGAGAAAAGCGTTCCTCGAAGCGGACGAGCCGGACATGCGGGTTGAGCCTGGCAATGGCTAAGGCGGCGCTTTCGGTTTTCAGCTCGCCGATCGTGCCGGAATCATGGATCACTTGGCGCTGCAGATTGGACAGCGACACCCGGTCGTCGTCGACGATGCCGAGCGTGCCGACACCGGCGGCGGCGAGATATTGCAGGATCGGCGCACCGAGCCCCCCGGCGCCGATCACCAGCACACGGGCGGCTTTGAGTTTCTGCTGGCCTGCGCCGCCGATTTCGGGGAGCAGGATATGGCGTTGATACCGGGCGATTTCATCGGGGCTGAGAGGTTCCATGGCGGCGATCGTAGCATGGCCGCCGACATCGGCAAAAGCGACATCGGGAAAAGCTGTCTCCCTCATCCGAACACCCTTCCGTCCGCAACCGTAAAGAACTGCGCCCTGTCGCCGAGGGCCGAGAACATTCCCCGATCCGTTCCGGTCATGAAGGCTTGACCTCCCAGTCCGTCGATAAGGTCGAACAACGCGGCGCGCCTGTTCTCGTCGAGATGCGCAGCGATCTCGTCGAGCAGCAGGATCGGCGCATGACCGGTGAGATTGCCGACGAGCCGCGCATGGGCAAGCACCAAGCCGACAAGCAGCGCTTTCTGCTCGCCGGTGGAACACCGCTCCGCCTCCATCGCCTTTTCGCGGTGGTGTACGATGAGGTCGGTCCGGTGCGGCCCCTCCAGCGTGCGCCCCGCGCCGGCATCGCGGTAACGGCTCTCGGCGAGCATCGCCGCGTAGTCGTCCTCGAGGTCGACCGAGGGCCGCGAGAACTGGCCGTCCATGAAGCCTGAGAGCTGCAGCGAGGCTGACGGGAAAGGTGAACTCTCCAGTGTTTCCTCGGTCAGTCGGGTCAAGAGGCCGAGCATCTCCTGGCGGGCGAGCGCCATGGCGATGCCGAGGCTTGCCATCTGTTCTTCGATACCGGCAAGCCAGGAAGGGTCGAAGCGACCTTCGTCCAGCAGCTTGTTGCGGCTGCGCATGGCGTGCTCGAAATCGCTCGCGCGGCGGCCGTGGGCGGGATCGAGCGACAGCACCAGGCGGTCGAGAAAGCGTCGGCGGTCGGCGGAGGCGCCGGTGAAGAGCCCGTCCATCGCCGGTGTCAGCCAGAGAAGACGCAGATGATCGGTCAGCTCGTCGGCGGTCTTAGCCGGGGTGCCGTTGATCCGAAGCCGGCGGGCTGTGGTGTCCTCGCCCGTTTCTATGCCGGTTCCGATCTCGACTTCGCCCTCCATGCCGTCAAGCGCCGCGAAGATCGAAAAGCCGCCGGCCGCGCCGACGCGGGTAATGTCGCGATAGGCGGCTCGGCGCAGACCGCGGCCGGGCGAAAGCAGCGAGATCGCCTCCATGAGATTGGTCTTGCCGGCGCCATTGTCTCCGGTCAACACGGCATGCCGACCATCGAGACTAAGGCTCGCGGCGGCATAATTGCGGAAGTCTGTCAGCTTCAGACGGGAAAGAGAAACCTTATGCGGCATTGCGTATCCGGGTTCGTGAAGCGTGACAGCTAAGCCGAAGCGGCGCGGTTGGCAAGCGCGCCGCTTCGCGCCGCGGATCGCGCGCACTTTACCAGAAGCATCGCAAACACGATCGATTCCGGAACTTTTCGGTACCGTTTTCCCAAATTCTGGAAAATACAACCGCATCAGAGGCCTCCGACATCGGGAGTCCTCACCGACGACGGTCACCGTCGGAGTTCTCGGATAGCCTGTATAGCAGGGCTTCTGCGACTTTCCTCCATGGCTGCTGACGTAACGTAATGCCCAGAAAAAGTCGGTTGAATTTTGCAACTGCCGGGTTGCGTTATCCCGGGAAAACGATATGGTGAACAAAAGGTTCATGTATAAGAGAGTGGTGAAGTGCCAGATCCGGTCGATATCATTGTTGGTCGCAACATCAGACAGCTTCGCGCCATTCGTCGTGTTTCCCAGCTCGAGCTTGGTGAAGCGCTCGGACTGACTTTTCAGCAGATCCAGAAATATGAAAAGGGGACGAACCGCGTTTCAGCCAGCAAGCTGCATCAGATCGCGGTTTTTCTCGGCGTCGAGATCTCCGCCCTCTTCGAGGGGACGGATATATCGGAATTCGGCGGCCGTATCGAACTCAGCCCTGATGCCTATGCCCTTGCGCTGAGCTACGACAGGTTGAACTCGGCTGCGGGCAAGGAAGCGGTCAAGACCATCCTTACACTCATGAGCGGCGACGTGGTCGAGAGCGCCGCCTGACTCAGCCGAAGCGGTCAGCTGATCTCGGAAAAGCAACACTTCTTCAGACAGGGACGATCACCGAATCATGTCGGGCTTGTCCGTAGCAGTAGACGCATTTCGCGACGCGCTGGTGAATCAGTGAATCTCGCACCCATGCAACGCCGTCAGCAGGTCGTCCTGCGTCTGGTGGCCGGCGTGGTAGAGGTCGATCGCGATACTGGCGATGGAAAGGCCCTGCTGGCTGCGAAGCTTGATATTGCGCTCGGCACACCATGTGTAGATTGCGCCGGCGAGAACGTCGACATCTTCGGACTGAGAGGAAAAGGCTGGCGCCATGATGGATACTCTTGCTTCGTGGTCCCCGTTAGAGCGTCTGCATCCAAAGGGGACGCGCCGGAAACGCTCTGTCGCTCTGAAACTGCGCATCACCCTCCTGACATCGATGCCGAGATACTGGTCATGCGCTGACGGCAGAGATTGGAGTCATTTTAAAAACTTGCAAGCGGCATCATCGGGCTGCGTTAACGCAAGTTCCTGTTCCGATCGGGCGCCGTGTCGATCTGGAACAGATCGCCCGGCATCAACTACCATGTCTCAAATCAGGATTTGCGCGAGCCAAAAAAGCCGGAGACGTTTCCATCCCCGGCTCTCGCGATTGCGTATCGATCGACCGCTCAGCCTTCGAAGAATTCCTTCATCCGGGCAAAGAAGCCGGTCGACTCGGGATTGTTCTCCTTGGAGGAAATCTGCTCGAATTCCTGCAGCAGTTCGCGCTGACGCTTGGTGAGCTTTTGTGGTGTCTCGATCTGGATCTGGATATAAAGGTCGCCTGTCTGCGCCGAACGCAGCACCGGCATACCCTTGCCCTTGAGACGGAACTGTTTGCCGGCCTGCGTGCCCTCAGGCACGCTCACCCGCGATTTGGTGCCGTCGAGTGTCGCGACATCGAAGGTTCCGCCGAGAGCAGCCGTCGTCATCGAGATCGGCACGGCGCAATAGAGATCGGCTCCGTCGCGCTGGTAGAATTCATGCGGCTTAACCGACAGGAAGATATAAAGATCGCCAGCCGGTCCGCCGCGAGCCCCGGCTTCGCCCTCGCCCTGCAGGCGGATGCGTGTACCATCCTCGATACCGGCGGGAATATTGACCGAGAGCGACCGTTCTTCCGTCACCCGGCCCTGGCCGTGGCACTTCGGGCACGGATCGGGAATGATCTGGCCGCGGCCGTGGCAGGTCGGGCAGGTCCGCTCGATCGAGAAGAAGCCTTGGGCCGCGCGCACGCGGCCCGAGCCCTGGCAGGTGCCGCAGTTCTTCGGCTGGGTGCCTGGCTTGGCGCCCGAACCCGAACAGACGTCGCAGGTGATGGAAGTGGGAACGCGGATCTGCGCCGTCTTGCCAGAGAAAGCCTCTTCCAGCGTTATTTCCATATTGTAGCGAAGATCGGCGCCGCGTTCCCGGCCTCCCGCGGAGCGCTGGCGCGCCCGGCCGCCGCCCATCATCTCGCCGAAAATATCCTCGAAGATGTCGGAGAAGCCGCCACCGGCAAAGCCGCCGCCACCGCCTCCCATGCCGCCATGTTCGAAGGCCGCATGGCCATAACGATCATAGGCTGCCCGCTTTTGCGGGTCCTTGAGCATCTCGTAGGCTTCGTTGATTTCCTTGAACTTCCGTTCGGCTTCCTTGTCATCCGGGTTCTTGTCCGGATGATATTTCATTGCCAGCTTTCGGAAGGCGCTCTTCAGCTCTTTCTCGTCCGCCGATTTGGCTACACCCAGAGTTTCGTAAAAGTCCGCTTTTGCCATTAAGGATTAAACCCCGGAAATGGATTTCCGGCTGCCATGGTGAGCAGCCGGATCAGGTGTTGAAGCATAACCACGCGGCCGCGGATTACGCGGACTTCTTGCGGTCGTCGTCCTTGATTTCCTCGTAGTCGGCGTCGACGACATTGTCGCCGCCTTCCGCTGAGGTATCGGCCGCAGCGCCGCCTTCGGCCTGCTGTGCTTCATAGATCGCCTGGCCGAGCTTCATGGAAACTTCCATGAGCGTCTGGGTCTTGGCCTTGATGTCTTCGGCGTCGGCTTCGGTTGCCTCGGTCGAGGACTTCAGCGCGGCGATCGCATCCGAGATCGCGGTGCGGTCGGCTTCGGAGACCTTGTCGCCGTAATCCTTCAGCGACTTTTCCGTAGAGTGGATCAGGCTCTCGGCCTGGTTCTTGGCTTCGACGGTCTCGCGACGCTTCTTGTCTTCGGCAGCATGCGACTCGGCGTCCTTGACCATCTTTTCGATGTCGGCGTCGGAGAGGCCGCCGGAAGCTTGGATGCGGATCTGCTGTTCCTTGCCGGTGCCTTTGTCCTTGGCCGAAACCTGCACGATGCCGTTGGCGTCGATGTCGAAGGTGACTTCGATCTGCGGCACGCCGCGCGGCGACGGCGGCAGGCCGACGAGGTCGAACTGGCCGAGCAGCTTGTTGTCGGCAGCCATTTCGCGCTCGCCCTGCGAAACGCGGATGGTGACGGCCTGCTGATTGTCTTCGGCGGTCGAGAAGGTCTGGCTCTTCTTGGTCGGGATCGTCGTGTTGCGTTCGATCAGACGGGTGAAGACGCCGCCGAGCGTTTCGATGCCGAGCGACAACGGGGTGACGTCGAGCAGCAGAACGTCCTTGACGTCGCCCTGCAGAACGCCGGCCTGGATGGCGGCGCCGAGCGCAACCACTTCATCCGGGTTGACGCCCTTGTGCGGCTCCTTGCCGAACAGCTGCTTGACGACTTCCTGCACCTTCGGCATGCGGCTCATGCCGCCGACGAGAACCACTTCGTCGATTTCGGCAGCGGTGACACCGGCGTCCTTGAGGGCTGCCTTGCAGGGCGCGATCGTACGCTGGACCAGATCGTCAACCAAGCTCTCGAGCTTGGCGCGGGTCAGCTTCAGCGTCAGGTGCTTCGGGCCGGAGGCGTCAGCCGTGATGAACGGCAGGTTGATTTCGGTCTGCTGCGACGACGACAGTTCGATCTTGGCCTTTTCCGCGGCTTCCTTGAGGCGCTGCAGGGCAAGCTTGTCGTTCTTCAGATCGATGCCGTTGTCCTTCTTGAATTCGGCAACGAGATATTCGACGAGGCGCATGTCGAAGTCTTCACCGCCGAGGAAGGTGTCGCCGTTGGTGGACTTCACCTCGAAGACGCCGTCACCGATCTCGAGGATCGAAATATCGAAGGTGCCGCCGCCAAGGTCGTAGACGGCGATCGTCTTGCCGTCCTTCTTGTCGAGACCGTAGGCGAGAGCGGCAGCGGTCGGCTCGTTGATGATGCGCAGGACTTCAAGACCGGCGATCTTGCCGGCATCCTTGGTTGCCTGGCGCTGCGCGTCGTTGAAGTACGCCGGAACGGTAATGACGGCTTTCTCGACCTTTTCGCCGAGATAGGATTCGGCGGTTTCCTTCATCTTCTGAAGGATCATCGCGGAAATCTGTGCGGGCGAGTAGCCCTTTCCATTGGCTTCGACCCAGGCGTCGCCATTGTCGCCCTTGACGATGCTGAAGGGAACGAGATGCTTGTCCTTCTCGACGGTCGGGTCTTCGTAGCGGCGGCCGATCAGACGCTTCACCGCAAAAAGCGTGTTCGTCGGGTTGGTGACCGCCTGGCGCTTGGCCGGCTGGCCGACGAGGCGCTCGCCATCATCGGAAAAGGCCACCATGGAAGGGGTCGTGCGCGCACCTTCCGCGTTCTCGATGACCTTTGCGTCCTTGCCGTCCATGACTGCGACGCAGGAATTCGTCGTTCCAAGGTCGATACCAATTACTTTTGCCATGTCATTCTCTCCTTGAAGCAAGCTGTCGGAACCCCCAGAAGGCATTTCCCTGACAGCCCCTTACGGGATGGGTCTACTTGCGATTACGCAATCGTGATTGCGGTGATGCGGCGTATATAAGGAGCGGTTTTCTCGACTGCAAGGCGGGAAATGGCCCCGAATCCGGCAAAACGAATGTGTTGCCTTCAATTTTCGCAGCAGCCGGGAAAGAGGCCGCCCGATCCGCGGAAAGCGTACGATTTCTAGGATAGATGGCTTGCGCCGGGCATGCAGCACGGAATCTCATTGACCCATGATCAGGTCGAGCAGGGTCGTGCGCCGAGGCTGCACCGAAGAGGTCGTCTGCGACCCACCGACATCGCCGGGCGGCACGATGCCGTCGTAGCCTGAACTGCCGCCGTCGGCTACGTCTGCAGGAGGAACAGGGCCGTTGCCGGGGCTTGCCCGCTGTTGCCGGACAGGCGCCTGTGGATACCGTTCTGCATTCTCGCCGCCGCCGAAGACGCCGGAAATGATGCCGCCGATCGTCGTCTGTGGCGGCACTTCGGCCGTGACCGGCTGCCCGCCGTCGGGCGCTGCCTGCGCCATCGGCTGGCCGCTGTTCGGATCGTCGATGAGCTGGCCGTTGCCGAAGAGCGGCGCCGGCGAAAGACCCTTGTGGGCGGCGACCATGAATTCCTTCCAGGCTTTGGCTGGAAGACCGCCGCCGGTCACCTTCTTCATCGGCTTGCCGTCGTCATTGCCGAACCAGACGCCTGTCGTGAGGTTGCTGGTAAAGCCGACGAACAGCGCGTCGCGCGAATTCTGCGTCGTGCCGGTCTTGCCCGCCGCCTGCCAGCCGGGAATCTTGGCACTCTTGCCGGTGCCATTTTCGATGACTCCCATCATCATCGCATCCATCTGCGCGGCGATCTGCTCGGAAAGTACGCGCGGCGGACTGTCATAGGTATTTTCGTAGAGAACCTTGCCCTCGGCGGTCGTCACTCGGCGGATGACGTGCGGCGTCGCCTTGTAGCCGCCGTTCATGAAGGCTGCATAGGAGGCGGTCAGTTCCATCAGCGACACTTCGGACGTCCCGAGTGCAATCGAGGCGTTCGGCTGCAACTCGCTTTCGATCCCCAGCCGGTGGGCGAGCTTGATCACCTGATCCGGCCCGTCATACATGACCAGCTGCGCGGCCACCGTGTTCAGCGACTTGGCGAGTGCGGTCGCCAGCGTCACTTCGCCATTGTATTTCTTCTCGTAATTCTCCGGCGTCCAGTCGCCGATGCGAATCGGCGCGTCGTTAAACACCGAAAATGGCGTCAGCCCTTTTTCCAGCGCCGCCGTATAGACGAAGGGCTTGAACGAAGATCCCGGCTGGCGCTTGGCCTTGACGGCGCGGTTGAACTGGCTCGTCGCATAGTCTCTGCCGCCGACGAGCGCCCGGATCGCCCCGGTGCCATCGATCGAGACCAGGGCCGCCTGCGAGGCATCGAGCTTGCCGCCCTCCTTGTCGAGCACGTCGACCAGCGACTGCTCAGCCTTCTTCTCCAGCGATTTGTCGATCGTCGTATCGACGATGATGTCTTCCTTGACGTCGCCGATCAGTCCCGGCAAATCGTCCATGACCATATCGGCGACATAGTGCCCGGCGCCCGACCAGTAGCTCTTGGCCGAAGCCGGGGTCTGCGACATCGCTGTCTTGACCTCGGAATCGGTGATGAACCCCTGCTCGCGCATCGCCGCCAGCACGAGCTGGGCGCGCGCATTCGCCGCTTCCGCGTCGCGGGCCGGCGAAAGCCGCGACGGCGCCTTGAGCAGGCCCGCCAGCACCGCTGCCTCACCGAGGTTCACATCCCGCGCAGATTTGTTGAAGTAGCGGCGAGAGGCCGCCTCGACGCCATAGGCGTTCGATCCGAAGAACACCCGGTTGAGATACATCGCAAGGATCTGGTCCTTGGTGTATTTCTGCTCCAGCCAGAGCGCGAGCAGCACCTCCTGCACCTTGCGTTCCAGCGTTCTCTCGGGAGAGAGGAAGAGATTCTTGGCAAGCTGCTGCGTCAGCGTCGAACCGCCCTGCACCATGTGGCCGGCCGTGAAATTGGTGACGATCGCCCGCCCAAGGCCGAGCGGATCGACGCCGAAATGCGAATAAAAACGCCGATCTTCGATGGCGATGACGGCTTCGGGAATATAGGGCGACATGTTTTCGAGCGACAGCGCCTCGCCGCCGGTGGCGCCGCGATTGGCAATGACGCTGCCGTCGACGGCGGTGATCTTGACGTTCGGCGGACGCTCGGGGATCGCCCATGTGCTGGCGCTCGGCATGCGCGAGCCGTAATAGAGAACGAGCCCGGCAACACCGATGCCGGCCCAGATGAAAAGCACGACGCACCAGTAGACCACGCCGCGCAGGAAACCGAAAAGGCCGCCGCCTTCACGCTCCCGCGGCTCGCGCCGCCGCTGGCGGGCGGCACGCTGCGGCGGGGGCCTGGAGCCGCCGCGACGCGCGGATCTGCTTCCGATGACGCGGTCATCGGCGTCGAGCGAAAATTCATCATCTTCGCGGGCCGGGCGGCCGCTGAAGGACGGTTCGATTCTGTCGCCTGATTTGCCTCTGCCTGCCATCGCGGACCGGTCGCATCCCCTGTTCGATCGCGAAGCCCACTTCGCATAACGGCGCCCTGTTATAGCGCCGGGCGTCTCTTCAGACGCGAGAAGGACGCTGTAGCACTTTGAAGTGCTGCATAATTTTGTCCTTAAACTGATTTCGATTTAAGGAACCATACAGCGGGCGACGCGATCATCCGAGTGAACTGTAATTGCGGCGATTTAACGGGGTGTTAAAGGACGACGAGTGAGTGGTCGCGCTGTCGAGGCGCGCGGGTCATGACCACAGACCCGGGAGGCGGTGTAACAATAAAATGGAATTGCTGATTTAAGAATTATGCACCGACTGGAACCAATAGGCTCGACGGCTGTTTATGGAGAAGCGGGACAGCCCCTCACGTCCCGCGAATGATCGGCCGTCTCCCCTCAACGCGCGCCGATCGACATCAGGCCCGGTGCATCCCCCCAAGGAGCGCCGGGCTTTTTCTCGGCTCCGTTCACGATGAGTGCTGTTGAGAAAAGGGCGACATCGCTGCCGCCCTGCTCTTTCAGTCGCACTTGGGATCGCCGGGACGGCAGACGAAGGGCGAGGCCCTGGGGTCCGGATGATTGTAGGTGTCGGCTTTGCCGCCTCTGAACTGCGGCAGGTCACGGAAATCCGAGCTCCTGGTATCCCTGTCCCGACGCTCCCGCCTGCGAGCTTCATCTCTGCGGTCGTCCCGTCGATCCTCGTCGCGCCAGTCCCGGTCCCGGTCGCGATCCCGACGATACTCGCGGACCCGGTAGTCCCGATCCAGGTAATCCCGATCCCGATAGTCGCGGTCACGGTAATAATAGTCCGGGCCGCGGCTCCAGCGGTCACGCTCGCGATAAAAATCGCGATGGCGGTAGTAACGGTCCCAATAATTGCCGACGCTGAAGGTGACCAGCGGAATGCCGAGCGGACGGTAATATTCCGGGCCAACATAGACGCGGCGTTGCTCGTAGACTGCCTGCACGTACTGGCCCGAAACCCAGCCGCGGCCGCCGTAGAATTCGACGTCACACCAGTTGACGTTGGAAAGGCATCCACGGATTTCGACGGACGAACCGGCGGGTATGACGGCGACGGCGGGATACCGGGTGCTTGGCCCTGCGCGCATGTTGACGTTTGCCGTCGAGTAACCCTCGGCGGCCTGCGCTATTGCCGGAGCCAGCACAAGCAGTGTGGCCGCGGCTATTTTGACGATGAGTTTTTTCACGCTTCTCACTCCTCGTTGGCGTGTTTTCTGGCAGCGCTCGACTGCCTTTCCTTGGCATATGCCATTTGGAACAAAAGATAGAGCGATCGCCGGCATTTGTTAGGGCGTCACCATTCGCTTTTCTTTCAATACTTTATAGGCCGAGCGCGATGAACGTAGCTTGAACGGGGGGAGATTTGTGCTCTCATGCGCTGCTACAGGGCACATGAACTGACAGAAGCGCGGAGCATCTCCGGCACGTCAGGCTGTTCGGCAATTGAGGTCTGGTCCCGACCGAAAGGTTAACCTTTTGTTAACCTTTCGGCGGCAGTCTGACATCAATACCCGCTTGCTCCTTGACCACGGATGAACTGGCACTGAGCCGAGCGGATGACGAAAGGCCGGGCGACCGGCCTTTTTGTATTTTTGATTTTGGCGCGCCGACACTGCGCGCAATTGCCCTTCAGCCGGCGAGCGCCTGAAGGATCCGCACCCAGGAGCGGATGCCCTTGTGGTAGGAGACAAGCTCGTATTTCTCGTTCGGCGAATGGATACGGTCATCGGCGAGGCCGAAGCCGACGAGCAGCGATTCCATGCCGAGCATCTTCTGGAAATCTCCGACGATCGGGATCGAGCCGCCCATGCCGATGACGATGGCAGGTTTCGGCCACTCGTCGGAAAGCGCCGTCTTCGCCTTGGTCAGAACAGGCGAATCATAAGAGAGATGAATCGCCGGCGAGCCGCCATGCGGATGGAATTCGACCGAGCAGTCGGCCGGAATTTTCGACCTGACATAGCTACGGAAAGCCTCGCGGATGGCAGCCGGATCCTGCGTGCCGACGAGCCGGAATGAAACCTTGGCCGAGGCCTTGGCGGCGATGACCGTCTTGAAGCCTTCGCCGGTATATCCGCCCCAAATGCCGTTGATTTCGGCCGTCGGCCGGGCCCAGGTGAGTTCCAGCACCGACCGGCCCTTTTCGCCGGAGGGAATGCAAAGGCCGACTTCACCGAGAAAGCTCTCGGCCGTCTTGCCGAGCGTCTCCCATGACGCCTTGATGTTGTCGGGCGTTTCCTCGACGCCGTCGTAAAAGCCATCAAGCGTGATGCGGCCGGTCTCGTCATGCAGGCCGGCAAGCGCCTCGACGAGAATATGGATCGGATTGGCCGCAGCGCCGCCGAAGAGGCCGGAATGCAGGTCGCGGTCGGCGGCCGTCACGACCACTTCTTCGCCGACGAGGCCGCGCAGTGCCGCGGCGATTGCCGGCGTATCGCGGTCCCACATGCCGGTATCGCAGACAAGCGCATAATCGGCCTTGAGTTCGGCGGCGTTGGCTTCGAGGAAAGGCTTCAGGGACGGTGAGCCCGATTCCTCCTCGCCCTCGAACAGAATGGTGATGCGGCAGGGAAGTGCGCCGTTGATCTCCTTATAGGCGCGGCAGGCTTCGACGAAGGTCATCAGCTGGCCCTTGTCGTCGGAGGTGCCGCGCCCGGTCAGGATCTTGCGGCCATCGCCGACATCCTTGATCGATGGCTCGAAGGGATCGTTTTCCCAGAGCTCGATCGGGTCGACCGGCTGCACGTCGTAATGGCCGTAGAAAAGCACATGCGGCGCGTCGGCGGAAGCGCCGCCATGGTGGGCGACGACCATCGGATGGCCGGGTGTGTCCCGCACCGAGGCGGTAAAGCCGAGGCCTTCGAGATAGGCGACCAGCCATTCGGCTGCCTTCCGGCATTCGGCCTTGTAGACGGGATCGGTGGAAATCGACTGAATGCGCAGAAGCTCGAACAGCTTTTCGAGGCTTGAGGAAAGGTTCTGATCCGCGCGCGCAAGCACTTGTTGTAGATCCGTCATTTTCGACTCCTTTTTGAAATTTGGCCGGACGATAGACCAAACGAGGAGAGCAGGCGAGGCGGAAAAGCAAATGGGCGGCGCGAAAGCGGCCGCGTCCGGATCGGGTGCAAGAAGATTACTTCGGCGATATAGAAGAACCTTCTAATTCAATTTACAGTTATTTAGTAGAACCCAAATAACTTGGCCGTATTCAGCTGTTCGGGGGAGCGGATGTTTTCGGTCATTACATGTATTCGCGACGATCATGATTGGCGGCTGGTGCTCGCGGCCGCGGCGGTTTGTCTGATCGGCGCGATGGCAGCGATGCTGCCGCTTTCACGCGCTCAAGGATGCGATGCCGGGCGCCGCAAGCTCTGGATAGGCGCCTCGGCTTTCGCCTTCGGCACCGGCGTATGGGCAACGCACTTCATCGCGATGCTGGCCTATGACGGCGGCATGCCGATCAGCTACCAACTGGGGCTGACGGCGCTTTCCTTTCTCCTGTCGGTTGCCGGTTCGTGGGCGGCGATCGTCGTCGCTTCGGAGAGCCGCGGCAGGTTTTCGCGCATCCGCGGCGGCGTCCTGATGGCGCTCGGCATCGCCTCGATGCACCTGACCGGTATGCAGGCGATCGAGACACAGGCGGTGATCGTCTACGATCCCTACATGACGCTGAGTGCGGTTCTCGCGGGGGCGCTGCTGTCGAGCGCTGCCTTCTACGCCTTCTTCCAGTGGAGCGGCCTGAGGCGGCTCCTCACCTCGTCCGTCATCTTTGTCCTTGCAATCTGCGCTCTCCACTTCATTTCGATGGCAAGCATCACGCTTGTGCCGGATCCCGGCAAAGAGGTCCCGGCGATGGTGCTCGATACCAGCCTGCTGGCAGCGATCGTGGTGGTAGCGGCGACGGCTCTCATTCTGACCGCTATCGCGGTGGTCTTTATCGACAGCCATCTGACGGATCTGAGAGGGCTCGCCAATGCCTCGCAGGAAGGGCTGCTGATCCTGCGCGAAGGCAGAGTCATCGATGCCAATGAACGGTTCCAGGCTCTTTCCGGCTGGAAGCTTGCCGATCTTGTCGGCAAGGCGCCGTCCGCTGCTTTGACCGCCATACAGGGGCAGAATAGGCCCGGCGAGACCTTGCTCAGCACCAGCAGCGGCAAGGAGATCGCCGTCGAAGTCAATACGAGCAGGATCGTCTATCGCGGGCACAATTGTGACGTGCTGGCGGTGCGCGATCTGACGGAGCGCAGGCAGGCCGAGGAGATGATCGAACATCTCGCCCACCACGATGTTCTCACCGATCTTCCGAACCGGTCGTTGTTCGATACGCGCATCCGTCAGGCGCTGCAGATGGCCGAACGAAAGAGCAGCAAGGTGGCCCTCTTCTATATCGATCTCGATCGGTTCAAGAGCGTCAATGATATTTTCGGCCATGCCGAGGGCGACCGAATTCTCCGCAAGGTTGCCTCGATCCTCCGGCGCGTCGCCGATGAAAGCGATACGATCGCCCGTCTCGGTGGCGATGAATTTGCCATCATCCAGCCCGCCGGACAGCAACCGGCGGCCGCGCAGAAGCTCGCAGCGGCGATCCTCGACGAATTCGCCGCCGAAATGGATACGGCACGCGACCCAACAGCCGTCGGCGTCAGCCTCGGCGTCGCCCTTTATCCGGCCGACGGACGTGATGTGGACGAGATCTGCAACAATGCCGATATCGCACTCTATCGGGTCAAGCACGGCGGTCGCGGCAAGGCCTGTTTCTTCGACGCGGAAATGGACGAAGCCACGCGCGCCCGCCGCCAGATCGAAAGCGAACTGCGCCACGCCATCACCCGCAATCAGATCCATGTCAGCTATCAGCCGATTTACGGCGCACTGAGCGGCGAGGTCAGCGGTTATGAGGCCCTGATGCGCTGGAACCGGCCGGGGCACGGCATCAGCGAGCCGGATGTCTTTATTCCGATCGCCGAGGAAAGCGGATCGATTGTCCAGCTCGGCGAATGGGTGCTGCGCGAGGCCTGCGCAGAAGCTGCGCGCTGGCCGCATCCGCTGACGATCGCCGTCAATGTCTCGCCGGTGCAGTTCATGCTGCCGAACCTTTGCGAGCGGATCGAGGCAATCCTCGAGGAAACGGGGCTCGCGCCCGACCGGTTGGAAATCGAAATCACCGAGGCCGCTCTCATCCGTGACCGCGATCGGGTGATGGCCACGCTGCTGCGCCTGCGCAGCCTCGGTGTTCACATCGTCATGGACGACTTCGGCACCGGTTTTTCCTCGCTTTCCAACCTGCGAACCTTCCCCTTCGACAAGATCAAGGTCGACCGCAGCTTCACCGGCATGCTGGAACATGACGCGGCGTCACGTTCGATCGTGCGCGCCATCATCGGTCTCGGCCACAGCCTCGGCATGCCTGTCGTGACGGAGGGCGTCGAAACCGAGACGCAGCGCCAGATCGTCCTCGAAGAAGGCTGCTCGCAGGTGCAGGGCTTTTTGCTCGGCAAGCCGGATATCGAGCCGAGCATCAAGCTCGCCGCCAAAAGCCTTCTGTCCTCGACGGCCGACGCTGACGCGTCGCCGCCTCCGTGGCGGCGATCTACGCGTCTTGCCGGTGAATAATCTCGATCAGAGCGTCTTGGCGTTTTCCAGCAGCCGGCGGATATATTCGAGCGTCAGCTCGCGTTCGAATCCGCGAAAGCCTTTGAACAGCGCGAGGTCCGCCTCACGCGCGGTCTCGATCGCCTCAGCCTCCATTGCACGCGCCTTCGGCGTCAGGAAAATCAGCTGCGCCCGCTTGTCGGAGGGATGCGGCCGGCGCTCGATCAGCCCGTCGCGGACCATGCGCGAAAGCGTATTGGCCATGGTCGCCTGCTCGATAGCGACTCGGTCGAGAAGCTGTTTCTGGGTCAGCCCGTCCTCGGCCCAGAGTTCCAGCAGGATGGGAAACTGGCCGGGGGAGAAACCAAGCCCTATCGCACGCTGGTTCAGCGAGCGGGCAAAACCCTTCGCCAGCTGGCTGGCAAGGTAAGCTCCCGAATCCATGCGGTTAAATGCCATGATCGCAAGTTAGGCTCAAAACCGTGCCGGAGACAATGCAGCAAATCGCAGAGGATGCTGCAAAAAAATGCAAGCTGCGATCAGAACTGCGCGAACCCGAAAAACAAAAGTCGCCATGACCTGGAGGTTGGCCATGGCGACTTTAAAATGGGGACAAAGGCCCGGAGAGGGGGATAAGGCCTTTGTCCAAGCCTGATGCGGCGGGGGACAAGCCGGTAATCAGACCCGCGACGCGATCAAGCGCCGGTGACATGCATTTGTAGCTACGAATGTGGTTTTTCAAGGGTCACGGTACGTTACAAATCGGTAACAGTTTGGTGAGCGGAAATTCTTTCCGCTCTTGGCGCACCGAACTTTATATGGACCTCGTTTCCTGCCCGCGCTATCCATGCACGCATGAAAAAAGGCGATCATCTCTTCCTAGTCGACGGTTCCGGCTTCATCTTTCGGGCCTTTCACGCACTACCGCCGCTGACGCGCAAGACCGACGGTCTTCCGGTCGGCGCCGTCTCCGGTTTCTGCAACATGCTGTGGAAGCTCTTGAGGGATGCGCGCAACACAGATGTAGGGGTAACGCCGACCCATCTTGCCGTCATTTTCGACTATTCCGCTAAGACATTCCGCAAGGATCTCTACGACGCCTACAAGGCAAACCGTTCGGCCCCACCGGAAGAGCTTATCCCGCAGTTCGGCCTCATAAGAGAGGCGACTCGCGCCTTCAATCTGCCCTGCATCGAGACCGAAGGCTTCGAGGCCGACGACATCATCGCCACCTACGCCCGCCAGGCCGAAGCATCAGGCGCCGACGTCACCATCGTTTCCTCCGACAAGGATCTGATGCAGCTCGTCACCCCGAACGTCCACATGTATGACAGCATGAAGGACAAGCAGATCGGCATTCCCGACGTCATCGAGAAATGGGGCGTGCCGCCGGAAAAGATGATCGACCTGCAGGCGATGACCGGCGATTCCGTGGACAATGTTCCCGGCATTCCGGGAATCGGCCCGAAAACCGCAGCCCAGCTCCTCGAGGAATATGGCGATCTCGACACGCTGCTCGAGCGCGCCACCGAGATCAAGCAGGTCAAGCGGCGTGAGATGATCCTTGCCAATATCGAGATGGCGAGGCTTTCGCGCGAACTCGTCCGCCTGCGCACCGATGTGCCGCTCGATCTCGATCTCGACGCGCTGGTACTGGAACCGCAAAACGGCCCGAAACTGATCGGCTTCCTGAAGACGATGGAATTCACGTCGCTGACCCGACGCGTCGCCGAAGTCTGCGATTGCGATGCGAGCGCCATTGAACCGGCGGTGGTCCCGATCGAGTGGGGCAAGGCGGCCCATGGTCCTGATCTCGATGCGGCCGAGCCGGAGCCTGTTGCCGGCGGCATACCGGACTTTTCGGGCGAATCGGTGCCCGTGCCGCCTCGCGCGAAGGCGAAGGCCGGTGTCGAAGGCGCTTTTTCGCCGGCCGATCTCGCCAAGGCGCGGGCCGAGGCTTTTGCGGCGCTGCCCTTCGATCATTCAAACTATGCGACGATCCGCGATCTCGCGACGCTCGACCGATGGATCGCCGATGCGCGCGACACCGGCCTCATGGCTTTCGACACGGAGACCACGTCGCTGGATGCGATGCAGGCCGAGCTTGTCGGCTTTGCGATGGCGATCGCCGACAATGTCAGCGATCCCACCGGCACGAAGATTCGCGCCGCCTATGTGCCGCTCGCCCACAAGAATGGCGTCGGCGATCTGCTCGGCGGCGGCCTGGCCGAAAACCAGATTTCCATGGGTGAAGCCTTGCCGCGGCTGAAGGCATTGCTGGAGGACGAATCGGTCCTCAAGGTCGCCCAGAACCTGAAATACGACTACCTCTTGATGAAGCGCTATGGCATCGAGACGAAGAGTTTCGACGACACGATGCTGATCTCCTATGTGCTCGACGCCGGCACCGGCGCTCACGGCATGGATCCGCTCTCGGAAAAATTCCTCGGCCATACGCCGATCCCCTACAAGGATGTGGCGGGCAGCGGCAAGGCGAACGTCACCTTCGACCTGGTCGATATCGACCGCGCCACCCATTATGCCGCCGAGGACGCCGACGTGACGCTGCGCCTCTGGCTGGTGCTGAAGCCGCGGCTGACGGCGGCGGGGCTGACCAGTGTTTACGAGCGGCTGGAGCGGCCGCTGCTGCCGGTGCTGGCGCGCATGGAAGCGCGTGGCATTACGGTCGATCGGCAGATCCTGTCGCGGCTGTCCGGCGAACTGGCTCAGGGTGCGGCGCGCCTGGAAGACGAGATCTACCAGCTCGCCGGCGAGCGGTTCAATATCGGTTCGCCGAAGCAGCTGGGCGACATCCTGTTCGGCAAGATGGGCCTTGCCGGCGGCAGCAAGACGAAGACCGGACAATGGTCGACCTCCGCTTCGGTGCTCGAGGATCTCGCCGCCGCCGGTTTCGAGCTGCCGCGCAAGATCGTCGATTGGCGCCAGCTCACCAAGCTGAAATCCACCTATACCGACGCGCTTCCGGGCTATGTCCATCCGGAGACCAGGCGGGTCCATACCTCCTATTCGCTGGCTTCGACGACCACGGGGCGCCTGTCCTCGTCCGAGCCGAATCTGCAGAACATTCCCGTGCGCACCGCAGAAGGCCGCAAAATCCGCACCGCCTTTATCTCGACGCCGGGTCACAAGCTGATTTCCGCCGATTACAGTCAGATCGAACTGCGCGTACTTGCCCATGTGGCCGAGATCCCGCAGCTGACCAAGGCCTTCGAGGACGGCGTCGACATTCACGCCATGACCGCTTCGGAAATGTTCGGCGTGCCGGTCGAAGGCATGCCGGGTGAAGTGCGCCGCCGTGCCAAGGCGATCAATTTCGGCATCATCTACGGCATCTCCGCCTTCGGCCTCGCCAACCAACTTTCGATCGAACGCTCGGAGGCCGGCGACTACATCAAAAAATATTTCGAGCGCTTCCCCGGCATCCGCGACTATATGGAAAGCCGCAAGGCAATGGCCCGCGACAAGGGTTATGTCGAAACGATCTTCGGCCGCCGCATCAACTATCCCGAAATCCGCTCTTCCAACCCTTCGGTGCGCGCCTTCAACGAACGGGCGGCAATCAATGCGCCAATCCAGGGCTCTGCGGCCGACGTCATTCGCCGGGCGATGATCAAGATGGAGCCGGCGCTCGCCGAAGCCGGTCTTGCCGAGCGTGTGCGCATGTTGCTGCAGGTGCATGACGAGTTGATTTTCGAGGTCGAGGACGAGGATGTCGAAAAGGCGATGCCGGTCATTGTCTCGGTCATGGAAAACGCCACGATGCCGGCGCTCGAAATGCGCGTGCCGCTCAAGGTCGATGCCCGCGCCGCCACCAATTGGGACGAGGCGCATTAACCGCCTCCCCCAACGAAAAAGATTTTTCCGCTTCTCCTAACTCATTGAAATCACGGCCATGTACCTCCCTCGGCTGTATCGGAACGATACGGTTGGAAGGAACTTATTAACCTTCCTTTTCTATCCCGGTAGGGTCGTAATTTGTTAGGCATGAGTGAGTAGCGGACGCATGCGTTTTCCCAGAACCAATTTGACGGATGCCTCAGATTTTTCCAGCGGCATTGAAACGGAGCTTCCGGAGGAAAATCCAGGCGAGAGGCCGCCGGCACCGATCTGGCAGAGCAACTTCTCGCTCGCGCCGAATGTTCGCTTCACCCGCACGCCCGAAACGCTGATCAGCCGCCGCCGCCCGTCGAACGAGCCCGTTCGCAGTGAACCGGAAGCGGAACAGCAGGCGATACGGATAGAACCGGTCGCGGTCGACGTGCCCTTCGATATCTACCTGCCGGAGCCCGCTGAACCTGCCGCAGTGCAGGCTGAGATCGAGACGCTGCAGCCGCCGGCAGCCGCGGTGGAGGCTCCTACCCTGCGCGTTGCTTCCGAACTGTCTTCGATTTCCGATTTTGCCTTCTGGGAAGTCATGGCGTTCGAGGAGGGCGAACCGGTGCGCGCGCCCTCGATCATTCTTCCGAAGATCGAGACCGCGCCCGAATCGATCACCTCGCTGTTTCGCGTCATGGAATGGCGTCCGGGCGCGCTGAAGCCCGCTCAGGCCGCATCCCGACCGGTCCAGCCGCAGGCTGCAGCGCCCGCGCCGGCGGCTCTGCGCCCGCCGGCGGCGATTTCCCTGGAAAGGCCCGTGCGGACCCGCGAGGCGGCGATTGCACCTGCGCCTCAGGTCGCGCCCCAGACTGCGCCGATGCCTCAGGTCACGGCGGTCCCTCAGGCCGCCTCTGTGCCTCGGCCTACGCCCCCGGTCGCCGCAGTCCTGCCGTCGCCGCGCCTTGCAGCAAGGCCTGAAAAGATCGATGCATCAGGTTATGAATTCCCGCCGCGCGCTCTTTTGCAGGAGCCGCCCGAACGTCTCGGCGAGATCATGTCGCAGGAGACGCTGGAGCAGAATGCCGGTCTTCTGGAAAGCGTGCTTGAGGATTTCGGCATCAAGGGCGAGATCATTCATGTCCGCCCCGGCCCCGTCGTCACCCTTTATGAATTCGAGCCGGCGCCCGGCGTGAAGTCGTCGCGCGTCATCGGCCTGGTCGATGATATCGCCCGCTCGATGTCGGCGCTTTCGGCCCGCGTCGCCGTGGTCCCGGGCCGCAACGTCATCGGCATCGAGCTGCCGAATGTCACCCGTGAAACCGTTTATTTCCGGGAGATGATCGAGAGCCAGGATTTCGACAAGAGCGGCTATAAGCTGGCGCTCGGCCTCGGCAAGACCATCGGCGGTGAGCCTGTGATCGCCGAGCTCGCAAAGATGCCGCATCTGCTCGTCGCCGGCACCACCGGTTCGGGCAAATCGGTCGCCATCAATACGATGATCCTGTCGCTGCTCTACCGCATGACGCCGGAGCAATGCCGGCTGATCATGGTCGACCCGAAGATGCTCGAACTCTCCGTCTATGACGGTATTCCGCATCTGCTGACGCCCGTCGTCACCGATCCGAAAAAGGCTGTCATGGCGCTGAAATGGGCGGTGCGCGAGATGGAGGAGCGTTATCGCAAGATGTCGCGCCTCGGCGTGCGCAACATCGACGGCTATAACGGCCGCGTCTCCCAGGCGCGCGAAAAGGGCGAGACCATCCATATCATGGTTCAGACCGGCTTCGACAGGGGAACCGGTGCGCCGATCGAAGAAAGCCAGGAACTGGATCTTGCGCCGATGCCTTACATCGTCGTCATCGTCGACGAGATGGCCGATCTGATGATGGTCGCCGGCAAAGAGATTGAAGGTGCGATCCAGCGTCTGGCGCAGATGGCGCGTGCCGCCGGTATTCACCTGATCATGGCGACCCAGCGTCCGTCGGTCGATGTTATCACCGGCACGATCAAGGCGAATTTCCCGACCCGCATTTCCTTCCAGGTCACCTCGAAGATCGACAGCCGCACCATCCTCGGCGAGCAGGGCGCAGAGCAACTGCTCGGACAGGGTGACATGCTGCATATGCAGGGTGGCGGCCGCATCGCCCGTGTCCATGGCCCCTTCGTCTCCGATGCCGAGGTCGAAAAAGTCGTCGCGCATCTGAAGACGCAGGGCCGTCCTGAATATCTGGATACGGTCACGGCCGACGAGGAGGAAGACGTCGAGAATGAAGAAGACGGCGCCGTCTTCGACAAGAGTGCTATGGGCGCCGAGGACGGTGACGAGCTCTATCAGCAGGCCGTCAAGGTCGTCATGCGGGACAAGAAGTGCTCAACCTCCTATATCCAGCGCCGCCTCGGCATCGGCTACAACAGAGCCGCCTCCCTGGTGGAGCGCATGGAAAAGGAAGGTCTCGTCGGCCCGGCAAACCACGTCGGCAAACGCGAGATCGTATCCGGACGCGGCGAGGGCGATTGATCGACGATGGCCGGAGTGCGCGGCGCATTCCGGTTTCATGTTTTCAACGTAGCCAATCTTATCGTTTCCTCGACGAAGGCTGACTTGCCGCCGGTATAGAAATCCCAATCGCCGTCCGCCTCAGCGGCCAGGCGGCGTTTGAGGTCGGCATAGGCCTTGGCCTTTGCGGGATGGTCTCTGAGGTAGTTGCGAAACAGGATGCGTTGCCGATGCGCGGGATTATCGGGTGCGCAAACATAGAGCCTGTACCCGCAAGCCTCGCGGTTGCGGGTAAAGACCCAACGGCCGTCTCTGTGAGGGTCACCGTGAAATGCGAAGTCGGCAGCGCGTACCAATTCTATCGCTGCCGGTAAGGCGTCGTCAGATACCACGACGACATCGAGGTCGATTTTCGGCTTGGCTGCAAGTCCAGGCACAGATGTGCTGCCGATGTGGTCGATGGACTGCACGAGATCACCGAGCAGGACGGAGACCTCGGCGCTGATTGCGGCAAAGAGCAGTGGCCAGGAAGTGTCGTAATCGACGACTTTGATGGCGCATCCTGGCCTCCCTACTGTGGTCGCTGCACTTCGGCCAGCAATTCGTCCAGAATTGCGATCATCTTCTGTTCGGCCTCTTCCAGCGAACCGCTATTGTCGAGTTCCGTCACGTCATAGTCGCCGCGCACGGTCAGCGGGCCGCGGGCAAGCCTGGCCATGATGTCCTCGTGTGTCTCCCGGCCGCGCGCTTCCAGCCGGCTGGCGAGCACTTCCGGGCGGGCCGTGACATTGATGACCTTCAGCCGCGGGAAAGCGGCCTGGAAGCGGTGAAGCGCCGAGCGCGAGCCGTTGGCCACGACGATATGGCCTCTCGACAGCGCCACCGATACTTCGGCCGGAATGCCGTATTTCAGGCCATGCGCCTCCCACCACACGGCGAAGGAGCCTGATTGCTCCATGGCGGCAAAGCCTTGGAGGGAGACGGAAAGATGATCTTCGCCGCCGGCATCGCGGTGGCGGGTGATGACGCGGCGGGCGAAATGGACGTTGTCGCGGCCGGAAAAACGCCGCGCAGCGAGGTTCATCAGCGTGTCCTTGCCGGCGCCGCTCGGCCCGACGACGACGACCATGATGCCGCGTTCGGCTCCTGCTGCCGCATGGGGTTCGTGTGGCGTCATGCGACACGGCGTCCCTGGCGCCAGACGGAGCGTGTCACCGGCACGCCGTGCGAGCGGTGGACACGGACGAGATCGGCGCGCAGCCCGGTCGCGATCCGGCCGCGATCATTGAGGCTGACAGTGCGGGCAGGCGTCGACGTCACCATCGCGATCGCTTTCGGAAGGGTGATGCTTTCCACCTCGTCGGCAAGGATGAAGGGTGCATGCAGCAGGCTCAGCGGCACGTAGTCGGAGGACAGAACGTCGAGCACGCCCATTTCGGCGAGATCGCGGGCGGCGATGTTGCCGGAATGGGATTTGCCGCGCACGATGTTCGGCGCCCCCATCAGCACGCTCATGCCGTGCTCGTGCGATGCCCGGGCGGCATCGAAGCTGGTCGGAAACTCGGCAAGGCGCACGCCATTGTCGATCGCCTCGTCGACATGGGAGAGTGTGGCGTCGTCATGGCTTGCGACCGTGATGCCGCGCTCGGCGCAGACCTTGGCGATGGCGTTTCGATGTGGCGTCGAATTGCGCGCCGATTCCGCCTGGCGCTTGGCGACGAAACGGGCGAAGGCCTCGTCGCTCAGGCCCCGCTTCTTCTGATAGTAGAAGATGTATTGATCCATCGTCTGGAACTGCCGCTGGCCGGGCGCATGATCCATCAGCGAGACGAGCCGCACATGCGGATCATTTTCGAAATCGGCGAAATGTTCAAGTACATTGTCGGCCGATACCTCGCAGCGCAGGTGGATGAGGTGTTCGGCGCGCAGCCTGCCTTCCTTCTCCGCCGATTGGATGGCGTCGGCCATCTCTCGCATCTCGCCATGTTCGAACCCGCCGTCCTCGTCCGCGCCCATGCGCAGGCAGTCGAAGACCGTCGTGATGCCCGATGTGACGATCTGGGCGTCATGCGCCTGGACGGCAGCCGTCTTGTGCCAGCGGATGCCCGGACGCGGCTGATAATGGCCTTCGAGATGGTCGGTATGCAGTTCGACAAGGCCGGGAATGACGTAATCCCCCTCGAAATCTTCGCCGGCTACCGAATTGCCTTCAGAGATATCGGCGATCTTGCCGTCGCGGATGAGGATCGATCCTGAAAGGATGTCGTCCTCGAGAACGATGCGGGCGTTGGAAAAGACGGTCTCTTTGCTCATATTGTCAGGTCTTTCAGTTTTTGGCGCCGGCAAGGGGCAGCCAGGAACGAACTTTGAACGGGGCGCCGCGCGTCTCCTCGATGAAGACGGCGAGACCGGAGATCGAAAGCGGCCGGCCGGTGAAACCGGCAAAACGTTCCGCCAGGATTGCTCTCATGACCTCGGCGCGCTCTGCAGGCACCTGCCCGCTCAGTGTCATGTGGAAACCGAAATCCTCCATGACGTAAGGATAGCCCCAGCGCTGCAGATTGGCGCGCTGGCTGTCGCTGAGCCTTTCCGGATTGCGGCGCGCGATATCGGCCTCGGACAGCGTTGCGCGGAACGGCTCGAAGGACTTTACCACCTTCGCTGCGAAATCTTGAAGAGGTTGATGAAGAGAAGCCGGAACAAGGGCAAAAAATCGACCGAGCTGACCGAGGACGAGCTGGGGTATCTCGAAGGCCGGGGTCCGGGCGGCAAACTCCTCGGCAAAGGCCATGAGATCCCTTTCGGTGACTGAACCGGCAAGCGAAAACGGCGCCTTGATCGTCGCGTGAAAGCCGTAGCGTCGCGGGTCGGCGGTCAGCTCGAACTGCTCTGCCGCACTCAGCCTCTGATGTTCGGGTGCAGGATAGGTTTCGCCGGTGAAAGCATCGCGGCCGAGCCAGAGCGAAGCCGCGCCGGTCAGGGGATCATCCTTCGGCGGCGAAAAATAGAGAGCGTAGCGCAAGGCTTTTGTCCTGGGGATCGTCGAAACGGGGAGCGCAATGTGCAGTGATTTGGCGGCGAACCGCAAGCAGGCTCCCGGCTAAAAGATTTCCGTGACAGAATGATGATGACGGCCGCGCCGCCACCGCCTTCATCGAGTGCTCAGTGCGAATTCTTGCCCATCAGCCGATGGCGCAGCGCGTTCGATGCGGCGTCGAACAGGAAGACGACGATCAGGATCAGAATGACCATATAGGCGACGTTTTCCCAGTTGGCGTTGGTGCGCATTGCCTCCCAGAGTTTGAGGCCGATGCCGCCTGCGCCGACAGCGCCGATGATCGTGGCGCCGCGCACGTTCGATTCCCACTGGTAGAGCGTCTGGCTGACGATGACGGGGACGATCTGCGGCATGATGCCGTAACGATGGACGAGCACCGTCTGGGCGCCGGTCGATTTGATGCCTTCTCGCGGCTTGTTGTCGATGTTCTCGAGCCCCTCGGAATAAAGCTTGCCGAGCGTGCCGGTCTCGGTGAGGAAGATCGCGCCGCTGCCGGCAAGCGGCCCTGGGCCGAAGGCGCGTGTCAGGAAAAGCGCCCAGATCAGCATGTCGACAGAGCGCAGGAAATCGAAGAAGCGCTTGAGAATCTGGTTCATGATGCGGTTCGGCGTGATGTTGCGTGCCGCCAGAAAGGCGAGCGGGAAGGCGGCGAGGGAGCCGAGCAGCGTTCCGAGAAAGGCCATGACGATCGTCTGGAAAAGCTTGGTCCAGACGTCGCCGTGCTGCCATTCGCTGTTGTTCCAGATGTCATCGAAAGCGAGCGACAGGTTGGACTGGTCGGGCTTGATGCGCGGGCCGGAGACAATGAGGCCAAGGACGTCGCCGACCGGCTTGTCGAAGAATGACGATTGCGTGTCGAAGAGGAAATTTGCCCAGCCGAGGAAACGCTTGCGAACTTTCACGCGATCGACGGAAATGCTGACGTCGCCGGCAAAGCCGAGATCAGCGAGCACGTTGTCGTCATAGACCGTCATCCAGCTCGGCACCGGGCCGACCACCTCGGGCGCGCCGCTCGAAACGTTGACCGGGACGCTGACGCCGTGCGCGGTCACGATCGTTTCGCTCTTCGAAACGGTGATGCTGCGGCTGGTGCCGCTGACGGAAACGGTGATGCTGCCATCGGGATTGTTGACCACCCAGTCCGGATGCGGATTGTCGCCGAGCGGCGAGAAGCGGGGATAACGCACCTCGATCGAGCCGTCATCCTGGATGCGGAAGTCCGGCTGCACATCATAACTCACCCATTGGCTGAGATAGATGCCAACGCGCTCCCAGTGGGCTTCGGCAAGAAGCTTGGGCAGGTCAAAGAACCAGACGGCGTAGAGGCCGTAGAGGAGGCTCGCACTGAGGATCATCAGCCCGCCGAAACGCTGGCGGAACGACCGGTGGAAATATTCTGGATAGCGCGCTTCAATCTCATGCATGCGGTTTGCGTCGATCACCGTCATGGCGGCCTCAATGTTGCAGAAGGAAGGCGTGTTCGCCGACGAGACGGCGGCGCAGCCAGGCGGAGAACTGGTCAGCGGCGATGATCGTCACGAACAACAGGAGTACGAGGGCAACGGTCTTTGCGCCGAAGCCGCGCGAGATCGAAAGCTTCAGCTCTTCGCCGATGCCGCCGCCGCCGACGGCGCCGATGATGGTCGAGGCGCGCACGTTGATCTCCAGGCGCAGCAGCGCATAGGAGGTGAAATTCGGCAGCACTTGCGGCAGGACGGCGAAGCGCACCCGCTCCCACCAGTTGGCGCCGACGGCCTTCATCCCCTCATGCGGCTTCATGTCGATGTTTTCGGCAACCTCGTAGAAGAGTTTGCCGAGCGCGCCGATCGTGTGCAGGGTGATGGCGATGATGGCGGCGACCGGCCCGATCGACAGGATCGCCGAAAACAGGCCGGCGATGACGATTTCCGGGAAGGCGCGCAGGAATTCCATCAGCCGCTTGGTGAAGACGCGCAGCGGCCACGAACTCGTCAGGTTGCGCGCCGCAAAGAAGCTCAAGGGCACGGCAAAGACGAAGGCGATGACAGTCGAGATCAGCGCCACGTTGATCGTGATGATCATCAGCTCGAAATATTCCGGGATGTAGAAGTCTCCCCAGATATAGACGCGGCCTTTGATGAAGTTGAATTCCTCGCCGCCCTTGTCGTTGACGCTCGCTATGTCGAAGATCGCGCGCCAGACGTCGTTCCAATCCTTGGGGATGAGCCAGCTCAGGAAGTCGAATAGGTGCGGCAGGCGTTCGAAGAAATGGCCGGCATTGCTCTCATCGGCAAAGCGGACGGAGCTCACGAAAGCCGCGATAAGGATAACCAGGCCGAGCACGGTGTAGAAGCGGCGCTTGGCGACCATCCGGTCCCAGGCGGTGCCGATCTCCTGCGTGCTCTGCATGTGCGGCTGTGTGTCGGCAATGGTCATGGACGCTCCGCGGATAACAAACAAAGGGCGGCCGTTGTCAGCCGCCCCCGTATTCAAAAGGCGATCAGCCGCCGATGGCCGCCTTGCGAACTTCGACGACGGCCTTGTAGAAGTCGTGCTTGACGGGAGCGTAGCCCTTGTAGTCGCCGCCTTCGACAGCCGAGAAACACTTGTGATCCTTTTCCGGCAGGGCCGTGAAGAAGGCTGCGAGCTTCGTCTGCCACTCCTGGCCGAGAGCGTTGCGCACGACCAACGGGCCGTTCGGGATCAGCGGCGAACGCCAGACTTCAACGAGCTTGTTCGGATCGACGGCGCCCTTGTCGACTTCCTTGCGGAACGTGCCGGAAGTGTAGCCATCCTTGAAGTCGCCGATGCCCGACGAGTCGTCGACGGCGACATCGACCTTGCCGTCATAGGCGGCAAGCAGGTTGTTTTCGTGACCGCCGTTGAATTGGGTCGAGGCAAAGAACTTGTCGTTCGGCATGCCGGTGTCCTTCGGGATCTGAGTCAGCGGCACGAGGTAACCGGAGGTGGAGTCCGGATCGGCGTAGCCGAGCTTCTTGCCCTTGGCGTCCTTGATGGTCTTGATGCCGGAGGACTTCAGTGCGAGGCCGATCGAGTAATAACCCGTCGAACCGTCTTTCTGCTGCGTCGTCAGGATCGGCGTAACAGCCTTCGGATCCTTCAGGTAGACGGAGGCGTAACCGGAAGCGCCGAGTTCGGCGAAGTCGAGCGTGCCGCCGAGCAGGCCCTGGATAACGCCGTCATAATCGGCGGCCGGGAAGAGCGAGACCTTCTCGAAGCCGAATTCCTGCTTTAGGTGGTCGGCGAGGCAGGCATAGTTGCGCAGGCGGTCAGTTTCATTTTCGCCGCCAAGGATGCCGATGCGGAATTCCTTGAGGTCTGCGGCATTGGCGGCGCCGGCGAGCGCAAACAGCGCCGTTGCCGCAAAGAGTGCTTTCTTCAACATGCGTTCTCTCCTATCGACCGGTGTCTCCGGCCTTCCCGTTACGAAGAAGTGTGCCCTTAACGCGGGCGTTCGATCGCGGCCGCCTCTGTCAGAGACCAGCCAACGCCAGCCGCTGGACGCCGGCGGATTGATTGTTGGCGCCCTCGGGAGCGATATTGATGGAGGTCGAGGTCATCGTTTCGTCGATGCCGGCGCCGTCCTTGTCCGTGCCGTAGATTTCCTTCACTGCTTCGGCCGTCAGCTCCGAGGGCTTGCCGTCGAAGACGACGCGGCCGCCGGCCATGCCGACGATGCGCTCACAATAGTTGCGGGCGGTGTCGAGCGTATGCAGATTGGTGATGACGGTGATGCCCTCACGCTCGTTGATGTCGCGCAGCGCATCCATGACGATCTTGGCGTTCAGCGGATCGAGCGAGGCGATCGGTTCGTCGGCGAGCACCATCTTCGGGTTCTGCATCAGCGCGCGGGCGATCGCCACGCGCTGCTGCTGGCCGCCGGAAAGCGTGCCGGCCGGCTGCAGCGCCGTCTGCTCGATGCCGAGGCGTTCGAGTGCCGCGATCGCATGCACGCGCTCCTCGCGGGTGAAGACGTTGAGGAGGCTCAGAAGCGTCGGGCGGTGATTGAGGCGGCCGAGCATGACATTGGTCAGGACATCGAGGCGCGGCACTAGGTTGAACTGCTGGAAGATCATCGCACAGTCGCGCTGCCAGTTGCGCAATGCCTGGCCTCGAAACCCGGAGACCTCGACGCCGGCGAAATGAATGGAGCCGGAGCTCGGCTCCTGCAGGCGGTTGATCATGCGCAGCAGCGTCGACTTGCCGGCGCCGGAGCGGCCGATGATGCCGACCATCTGACCCTGGGGAATGGTGAGGGTCACGGCATCGACGGCGAGCTTTTTTCCGAAACGACGGGTGACATCCTTCAGCTCGAACATCATGCTGGTCCCTTGCACTTCAGGCCTTGGTCAGCACCGCATTAGTCCCGCTTGATGAACCTCAAATGTCAGATTTGTGTAAGAAGTGTCACAAATCTCCGCGCTGCGGAGGCGGTGTCTAGCCCTCGTAGCGGGCTAGAAAATCTTCCACGCTTAAGTTGCGGAAATCTTGCCAGGCGCAACCGGTCGTGTTGCCAATCCCACCAGGAAAGTCTGTCCATGCGTTCGCCGATCTCTTTCGCGAAACGTTCGCGGATGAGCTTGGCCGGCACACCGCCGACGATCGTGTATGGCGCAACGTCCTTCGATACGACGGCCCCGGCACCGATAACGGCGCCGTTGCCGACTTTGACGCCGGGCAAGATGGTCGCACCATGGCCGATCCAAACGTCGTGGCCGATCGTCACCCGGTTTGCGCGCCGCCAGGCGAAGAAGTCCGTCTCCATGTCGGCGTCGGGCCAGTAGTCGGCGGCGCGATAGGTGAAATGATGCAGGGTCGCGCGCCAGGTCGGATGGTTGGTGGCGTTGATGCGCACGGCGGCGGCGATATTGACGAACTTGCCGATCGTCGCGCACCAGACGGCCCCGTCCTGCATGATGTAGGAATAGTCGCCGAAGGTGGCTTCGCTAATGCGGCAGCGTTCTGAGACCTCGGTGTAGCGCCCAAAGATAGAGTCGCTGACATCAGCCGTTTCGTGGATATAGGGCTCGGTACCCAACTGGCGGCTCATGCGGCGATCTTCCGAGGAGAGAACTGCTGGACGTCGAGGATGCGGTCGGCGACGGCCTCGCGCACTTCCTCGTCGTGGAAGATGCCGAGAAGGGCGACGCCCGCCTTCTTCTTCTCCGCGATCATGCCGACGACAACGGCGCGATTTTTCGCATCGAGCGAGGCTGTGGGTTCATCGAGGAGCAGGATCGTATGCTCGGTGATGAAGCCTCGGGCGATGTTGACGCGCTGCTGCTCGCCACCGGAGAAGGTGGCGGGCGGCAGCTGCCACAGCGCTTCCGGCAAGTTGAGCCTGGCGAGCAGGGCGCCTGCCTTTTCCCGTGCAACGACGACATCTTCGCCGCGCGCCACGAGCGGCTCGGCCACCACGTCGATTGTCGCCACGCGCGGCACAGTGCGCAGGAATTGGCTGACATAGCCGAGCGTATTGCGGCGAACGGTGAGCACGGTGCGTGGATCGGCGGAGGCGAGATCGACGATCCGCCCGTGGTGGCGAATGAGGATCTGACCGGTGTCGACGGCATAATTGCCGTAGATCATCTTGAGCAGCGAGCTCTTGCCGATGCCCGAGGGGCCGCCGAGCACGACGCATTCACCCGCAGATACCGAGAAGGCGACATCCGAGACGACAGGCAGCCTGATGCCGTCGCGCAGGTGCATGGTGAAGCTCTTCGAGACTTCGGAGACGACGAGGGGCGTTGGCATGATTTGGGTTTCCTGGTTTCTAGCTCAGACCTGCAGGATCGAGGAGACGAGCAACTGCGTGTAAGGCTCTCTGGGATCGTCGAGCACGCGGTCGGTAAGACCCTGTTCGATGACGTAGCCGTCCTTCATCACCATCATGCGGTGCGAGAGCAGGCGAGCGACGGCGAGATCGTGGGTGACGACGATGGCCGAGAGGCCGAGATCGTTGACGAGGCCGCGCACGAGATCGAGCAGGCGCGCCTGCACCGATACGTCGAGGCCGCCTGTGGGTTCATCCATGAAGACCAGGCGCGGACCGGTGACGAGATTGCGGGCGATCTGCAGGCGCTGGCGCATGCCGCCGGAAAAGGCGCGCGGCTGGTCGTCGATGCGGTCAGCGTCGATCTCGACGCGTTCGAGCCAGTCGATGGCGGTAGAGCGGATCTTGCCGTAGTGCCGGTCGCCGATCGCCATCAGCCGTTCACCGACATTGGCACCCGCCGATACGGTCATGCGCAATCCATCGGCCGGGTTCTGGTGCACGAAACCCCAGTCCGTGCGCATCAGGAATCGGCGCTCCGCCTCGTTCATGCGGTAGAGGTCGCGGTAGTTGCCATCGCGCATGTGGTATTCGACGCTGCCGGTCGTCGGCATCAACCGGGTGGAGATGCAGTTGAGCAGCGTCGTCTTGCCGGAGCCGGATTCGCCGACGATGGCCAGCACTTCGCCGGGCCAGAGCTCGAGGGAGACGTTCCGGCAGCCGATGCGTTTGCCGTAGAACTTCGAGAGGTCGTTGACCTTGAGAAGCGGTATATCGGTCATTCTGCAGCCTCCCGGGCCAGCATTTCGCCGGCATGCCCCTGGGCTCGGCGGTCTTCGCAATGGTCGGTATCGGAGCAGACGAACATGCGCCCGCCCTTATCGTCGAGGATGACCTCGTCGAGGTAGACATCCTCTGCGCCGCAGAGCGCGCAGGGCCTGTCGAAGCGCTGGATCTCGAAGGGATGGTCTTCGAAATCCAGGCTGACGACATCGGTATAGGGCGGCACCGCATAGATTCGCTTTTCGCGGCCGGCGCCGAAAAGCTGCAGCGCTTCCGACTTGTGCATCTTCGGATTATCGAATTTCGGCGTCGGCGAGGGATCCATCACGTAGCGGCCATGCACCTTGACCGGATAGGCATAGGTCGTGGCGATGCGGCCGTTGCGGGCGATATCCTCATAGAGCTTCACATGCATGAGGCCGTATTCCTCGAGCGCATGCATCTTGCGCGTCTCGGTCTCGCGCGGCTCAAGGAAGCGCAGCGGCTCGGGGATCGGCACCTGATAGACGAGCACCTGGCCGGGCCCGAGCTTCTCTTCCGGGATGCGGTGGCGCGTCTGGATGATCGTCGCATCGCTGGTGCGCGTCGTCACCGCGACATTGGCGACCTTCTGGAAAAAGGCGCGGATGGAGACAGCGTTGGTCGTGTCATCGGCGCCCTGGTCGATGACTTTCAGAACGTCATCCGGCCCGATGATCGAAGCGGTCACCTGCACGCCGCCGGTGCCCCACCCGTAAGGCATCGGCATTTCTCTGCTGGCAAAGGGTACCTGGTAGCCGGGAATGGCGATGGCTTTCAGGATGGCGCGGCGGATCATCCGCTTGGTCTGTTCGTCGAGATAGGCGAAGTTGTAGCTGGCGAGATCGCTCATTCGGCGGCTTCCTTCATCTCTTCGCCGCCGTTGCGGGCGGCTTCAAATTCGCGACGCATGCGGCGGACGAGATCGAGTTCGGCCTGGAAATCCACATAATGCGGAAGCTTCAGATGCTCGACGAAACCCGTTGCCTGAACGTTGTCGGAGTGTGAAATGACGAATTCCTCGTCCTGTGCCGGCGCGGTGATATCCTCGCCGAGCTCTTCGGCGCGAAGGGCCCGATCGACCAGCGACATTGCCATCGCCTTGCGTTCGCTCTGGCCAAAGACCAGACCGTAGCCGCGGGTGAATTGCGGCGGCGCCTTCGCCGAGCCCTTAAACTGGTTGACCATCTGGCATTCGGTGATCTGGATCGTGCCGAGCGAGACCGCGAAACCGAGCTCAGGCACGTCGAATTCCACCTCGACTTCGCCGATGCGGATCTCCCCGGTGAAAGGATGGTTGCGGCCGTAGCCGCGCTGGGTTGAATAACCGAGCGCCAGCAGGAAGCCCTCGTCGCCGCGGGCAAGCGCCTGTAGGCGCAGATCGCGGGTCATCGGGAATTCCATCGGCTCGCGGGTCAGGTCGCCGATCTCGTTGTCCTCGGGCATGTCGCCGTCGGCCTCGATCAGGCCCTCCTCGCCGAGGATTTCGGAGACGCGCATGACGCGGCCGGTCTCGGCCGGACGCTGGGCCGGCGCCTCGACCGCTTCGTCCTCAAGCAGGGAGGGATCGAGCAGCCGGTGGGTATAGTCGAAGGTGGGGCCGAGCAGCTGGCCGCCCGGCAGATCCTTGTAGGTCGCCGAGATACGGCGTTCGATCGCCATGCCAGCCGTGTCGAGCGGTCTGGAATAACCGAAGCGCGGCAGCGTCGTGCGGTAAGCGCGCAGCAGGAAGATCGCCTCGATCATGTCGCCGCGCGATTGACGGACGGCCAGCGCTGCGAGAGTCCGGTCGAAAAGCGAGGCCTCGGCCATGACGCGGTCGACGGCGAGGGCGAGTTGTTCGACGATCTGGTCGATGCCGATCGCTGGCAGCGACCGGTCACCGCGGCGACGGTCGGCGAGCAGACGGTGGGCATTGGCAATGGCGGCCTCGCCACCCTTGACGGCAACATACATGAGCTCAGATCTCCGTTGCTGTGATCTTGGTGGTGCGAGGCAGGCAGACAAAGCGCTTGCCCGATGTCAGCACGATGTCGATGCCGCGCGGAAAAAGCGCGCGGTTCTCGGTCCAGAGCCGCAGGAATGTCTCCGGCAGGCCGGCCGGCGCGATCTCGGTCACGTTTTGGATGCCGGGGCCGATCAGCGCCAGCCTGCGTCCGCCTTCGAGGTCGGGAAGCTCGATGACGACAGTCGTCGAGCGGTCGGGATATTCCTGCGTGCCTGACGCAAACAGGCCGAAGGAGCAAAGTGCAGTGCCCGCCTCGATGAAGGCAAAGCGCGCATCCGCCTTTTCGGCGGTCAGCGGGGCGCCGGTGTGGAAGCCGAGCCAGTCCGGCATAGCGGCTTTCGCCAGTCCCGAGGTCAGCCAGACTGGTGTGTCATGGTCGCAAAGAGTGAGCGCGATCGTGCCGGCGGCAACACCGAGCGGCGCCGGCGGGTCGATCTCGGGCTCAACGGTCTGGACGGTGCCGGGGCGGGCCATGCCGTCCATCAGCATCTTGAAGACGCTCTGCGCGTGGAAAACCGGATCGGTAAAGCCACCGGTAAAAACTTCTGTCGTCAGACCCATCAGTTGTCCCCCCGCACCACGGTGAAGAAGTCGACGCGGGTTGCCGCCGTCTCATCCGCCTTGCGACGTTCGGTGGTGGCGATCCTTTCCTCGATCGGCAAAAGCAGCGCCTGTTCGACGAAATCTCTGGTCGCCTCTTCCTGCCAGAGCGCGTCGAAGATCGCCGCAAGACGGGCCTTCTCCCGGTCGGTGCCGAGCGCCTGCGCATGACCGATGGAGCCGGACTCGAGCCGCACCGTTGCGCGCGTCACCGTCACCTCGCCGAGATTAAAGGGAGCTCCGCCGCCGCCGACGCGGCCGCGCACCATCACCAGTCCCGTCTCCGGTCCGCGCACCGGATAAGTCACGGGCTTTTGCGGCAACGCGTCCCAGGCCGCCTGGAGTTCGCTCCGTTCCGCACGCGCCAGCAGATCGGCGGCGCGTTTGCGCTCCAAGACCGTCTGTGAGGCGGCGTCTGTCTTGTCCGCTGATATCATCGCTGCTCTTCCTCGAAATGTCCATTGATATAGACAACCATACAAGCTATACCTAGCCTTAAATCGGTGTCGTGACAAGCGTGTGACATTGTGAGCAGGGCAGGGCGGAATGGCAGGACTGAAGCAGGTGCAGAGGCAGACGGGTGTGGCGCTGTGGCGTCAGATCGCCGATCGGATTCGCGAGGCGATCGGCAACGGAGCCTATGACGAAACCGGAATGGTGCCGCCGGAAATGGTGCTGGCGCTGCAATTCGGCGTCAACCGCCATACGGTTCGCAGTGCGCTGGCTGCGCTGGCGCAGGAGGGAATCGTGCGTGCTGTGCAAGGTCGCGGCACGCTGATCGAGCGCAAGGAGCGGCTGAATTTCCCGATCACCCGGCGCACGCGTTTCACCGCCGGCATCGGCGATCAGGCGCGCGAGATGCGCGGCCTTCTGCTCGATGAGGCGCAGGAGGAGGCGAGCGCCGACGTTGCCCGTTGGCTGGGCCTGAAACAGGGTGAGCAAGTGATCCGGCTGGAAACATTGCGCCATGCCGACAGGCGGCCGGTTTCAAAGGCGACGAGCTGGTTTCCCGCCGAACGTTTCGCCGGGATCGGTGAGTCCTACCGCAAGCACGAATCGATCACCAAGGCTTTCGCCGAGCTCGGCCTCGGGGACTACGTCCGGGCGACGACCGAGATAACAGCCGCCCATGCTGCGACAGCCGACCTTGCAGATCTGGAACTCACTCCCGGCGCGATCCTGCTGATCGCCAAGGCGATGAACACCGATCTCGACGGCGTGCCGGTGCAATATTCGATAAGCCGCTTCGCAGCCGACCGAGTGCAGTTCACGATCGAGAACTGAGGCCAGGAATTGAGACAAGGCGCGCCGACCCGTTCGGTGGCACGCCTCACAGAATTCAGTGTGCGCCGGACATATCGCCCAGCACTTCTTTGGAGGCGACGGTGGAATCCGCGTTCAGCTTGTAAACCATGGGAACGCCGGTCGCGAGGTTGAGGGCGAGCACGCCTTCTTTGGTCAGCTTGTCGAGCACCATGACCAGCGAACGCAGCGAATTGCCGTGTGCGGCCACCAGCACCTTTTCGCCGCGCAGCACGCGCGGCAGGATCTCGGTGAGATAGTAGGGCCAGACGCGGGCGCCGGTATCGCGCAGGCTTTCACCGCCGGGCGGCGGCACGTCGTAGGAACGGCGCCAGATATGCACCTGTTCCTCGCCCCATTTGGCGCGCGCATCGTCCTTGTTGAGGCCGGAGAGATCGCCGTAGTCGCGCTCGTTCAGCGCCTGGTCGCGGATGGTTTCGAGATCGGGCTGGCCGACCTTGTCGAGGATGAGCTTCAGCGTGTGCTGCGCGCGCACCAGCGCCGAGGTATAGGCGACGTCGAACTTGATCCCGTATTCGGCAAGCGCAGCGCCGCCGTCCTTGGCTTCCTGGACGCCAAGTTCCGTCAGGTCAGGGTCCTTCCAGCCGGTGAAGAGATTCTTCAGGTTCCAGTCGCTCTGGCCGTGGCGAACGAGGACGAGGGTACCGCTCATGAATATGCCTCCGTAGTATCCTTATTGGGAAGAAAGCCCGAGCACGTCGAGCATGGAATAGAGACCCGGCTTATTGTCGCGCGCCCAGAGCGCGGCTTTGATGGCGCCGCGCGCGAAGATAGAACGGTCGGCCGCGCTGTGCGACAGGGTGACGATTTCGCCTTCTCCGGCGAAAAGCACGGAATGCTCGCCTATGACCGAGCCGCCCCGCAGCGTCGCAAAACCGATCGTGCCCGCCTCGCGGGCGCCGGTATGGCCGTCGCGCACCCTGACCGATTTCGAAGCGAGGTCGATGTTGCGCCCCTTGGCCGCGGCCTCGCCGAGGAGGAGGGCGGTGCCGGAAGGCGCGTCCACCTTGTGCTTGTGGTGCATTTCCAGGATCTCGATATCCCAGTCGGCGGGCTCGAGCGCCCGCGCGGCCTGCCGGGTCAGCACGCTCAGCAGATTGACGCCGAGGCTCATATTGCCCGACTTGACGATGCGGGCATGGCGGGCCGCGGCGGCGATATTCGCGTTGTCCTCGCTCGAGCAGCCCGTCGTACCGACAACATGAACGATGCGGGCCTGAGCGGCGAGACCGGAAAACTCCACCGTGGCGGCAGGCGCGGTGAAGTCGACTACGCCTTCGGCATGAAGGAAGGCCTGGAGCGGGTCGTCGCCGATGATGACGCCGGTCGGCCCGAGTCCGGCAATCTCACCGGCATCCTTGCCGACGAATGGGGAGCCGGCGCGCTCGATCGCGGCATGCAGCGTCACGCCTTCGATCGAATGAATCAGCCGGATCAGCGTCTGCCCCATGCGTCCAGCTGCGCCGACCACCACCAGTTTCATCGCAGCATCGCTCATGTCAGTCTCGCCATGTTAGTATGAATCCGAGGCCGAGGGCCTCTGCAGGTTGTTGAGGCGAGCGTAAAGACCGTCGCTGACCTTCGCAAGCGTCTCATGATTGCCCTCCTCGACGACCCGGCCCTGCTGCATGACGACGATCTTGTCGGCGCGCACCACGGTCGAAAGTCGATGGGCAATGACAACGACGGTGCGTCCGGTCATCGCCTCGTCGAGCGCCTTCTGCACGGCGGCCTCGGATTCGGTGTCGAGGGCGGAGGTCGCTTCGTCGAGCAGCAGGATCGGCGCGTTGCGCACCAAAGCGCGGGCGATCGAAAGCCGCTGGCGTTGGCCGCCCGAAAGCGTCACGCCGTTTTCGCCGACAGGGGTATCGTAGCCCTGCGGCTGCGCTGAGATGAAGTCATGCGCATAGGCCAGCCGGGCCGCCCCTTCCACGTCGGCATCGGTCGCTTCCGGCCGGCCGTAGCGGATATTGTCGCGGATCGTGCCCTCGAACAGGTAGGGCTGCTGCGAGACATAGGCGAGCTGGTGGCGCAGCGACTTCTTGGTGACGTGGGCAATATCCTGTCCGTCGATCAGGATTTCGCCTTCGCGCGGATCGTAGAAGCGCGGAATGAGGCTGATGACGGTGGATTTGCCCGCACCCGAAGGGCCGACGAGCGCCGTGGTCGCCCCGCCCTCGGCAACAAAGCTCACGTTGTTCAGCACGCTTTCATTGCCGTAGGCAAAGGAAACATTGCGGAATTCAATGCGCGCCTGTGTCACCGTCAACGGCCGGGCATCCGCCAGATCGCGCTGGCGCGGCTCCATGTCGAGCAATTCGTAGATCATCCGCGCATTGACGACGGCGCGTTCCATCTGCACCTGCAGGCGGGCAAGGCGGCGGGCCGGGTCATAGGCAAGCAGCAGGGCCGTTACGAAGGAGAAGAAGGCGCCCGGGGCGACATTGTAATAGATCGAGCGATAGGCGGCATAGGCGAGCACGCTGGCGACGGCAAAGCCTGCGAAGCTCTCCGTCAGCGGCGAGGTTCGCTCGGAAAGCCGGGCAATCCGGTTCGCCCGGTTTTCGGCGGCCGTGATGAGCTTGTTGACCTTGTTCTCCAGTTCCTCTTCCATCGTAAAGGCTTTGACGATGGCAATACCTTGGATCGTCTCCTGCATGGCCCCCAGCACGTGGCTGTTCAGATGCACGGCCTCACGGGTCGCCGAGCGAAGACGTTTGGAAACATAACGCAGTGCATAGAGCAGCGGCGGCGCCATGACGAACACGGCGAGGCTGAGCAGCGGGTCCTGCAGGACCATCACGCCGATCAACGAAACGAAAGTCAGGAGGTCGCGCACCGTCGAGGTGATCGTCAGGTTGAGCACGTCACGGATGCCGCTGACGTTCTGGCTCACCTGCGCTGCGATGTGAGCCGAGCGTGCCTCGCTGAAAAAGCCCACGGAAAGCGTCATCAGATGCGCATAGAGGCGGCGCTGATAGCGGGCGACGATATTGTTGCCGACCTTGGAAAGCGCCACAGCTTGGCCATAGCTGGCAAAGCCGCGCAGCACGAAGGCGACGAAGATCGAAAGACAGATGATCCAGACGACATCGGCGCGGCGGTTGGCGAAGGCTTCGTCGATGATCGCCCGCATGATCCAGGCGGTGAATGCCGTCGAAAGCGCCACGACCACGAGGCAGGCGATCGCGAAGACATAACCCCAGAGATGGTCGCGGCCGTTTTCAGCGATGATGCGCTTCAGGATGCCGGTTACGGTATCGCTGCTGACGCTCTGCTTTCTGCTTTCCACGGCTTCCAAATATCAAGCTTCCTGTCCGAGAATGGGCGCGTCGTGGACGTGGCGCGCACCGTGGCCGGCTCTATAAAGAGTTGGGACTGGTTTGGCTAGAGCGCGGCGCATCCCGAGGGACGCGCGCTAGGCTCAGCGCCGCCAGCGGCGGCCTTCCGTCGATACCCCGAAATTAGCAGGCATGCGCGCATAGGACGAAAGCCCTGCGAGCGCCGCCAGCGGATGGGTCACGACATAGGTGGGGATCGTGCGAAGCAGCGCGCTATGCGGCGCCTTGTCCTCGAAAGCCTGGCGGAATTCCGGTTTCTTCAGCGCCGGGAGGATCTTTTGCGAGATGCCGCCGGAGAGGTAGACGCCGCCGCGCGCCATGAACACCATCGCCATGTCGCCTGCCACGCGGCCGAGATAGGTGGCAAACAGCGAAACGGTCTCAACGGCCGCCTTGTCGCTAACCGCCAGCGCGTGCGAGGTGATCTCGGCCGGATCCTTCATCGTCGGCTGGATGCCGTCTGCCACGCAGATGGCGTTGTAGAGATTGACGAGGCCGCGTCCGCAGAGGATCTGTTCGGCCGAAACACGGCCTTCGATGGTCTCGACATGCGGAAAGATCTCATAATCGCGCTTGCTGCGCGGCCCGAGATCGATATGGCCGCCTTCGCCGGGAACCGGGATCCAAGTATGCTGGGCATGCACAAGCCCGCCGACGCCGAGGCCGGTACCGGGACCGAGCACAACGCGCGAGGCGACCATATCGCCGCTGGCGCTGCCGATGCGTTCGCGGTTTTCATCCGATAGGGCGGCAATCGCCAGCGCCTGCGCCTCGAAATCGTTGACGACGAGCACATCCTCGATGCCGAGGCCCTCGATCATCGTCTTCGGCCGCACCACCCAGTCGCAATTGGTCAGGGGGATCTCATCGTCGTTGATCGGGCCGGCGACAGCGAGGATCGCCGAGCGCGGCTGCACCGCCGTCTTGTCGAGCACGCCCTTCTGGATCGCTTCGTCGATCGTGGCGAAATCCGCCGTGCGCACGTTCGGAAACTGTTTCGGCTCGGCATAGGCATCGCTGAGGATAGAGAAGCGGGCATTGGTGCCGCCGATATCGCCGATCAGGATCGGGAAGGGAAGCGGAGCGGTGCTGTGGCTGGGTTTGGGCATGGCCGGTTCCGTGCTGATCAGGCTTCGAGGGTGGGTAGGAGCTTTATAGCGGTCGCGAGGTTGAGCGCCATCGGAATGTCGTAGACGATGGCGAGCCGCATCAGCGCCTTCACGTCGACATCATGCGGCATCGGCGTCAGCGGGTCGACGAAGAAAATCAGCGCGTCGACTTCGCCGGTCGAGATCAGCGCGCCGATCTGCTGGTCGCCGCCGAGCGGC
Organism: Rhizobium sp. CNPSo 3670; assembly: GCF_057784555.1. NCBI lineage: Bacteria > Pseudomonadati > Pseudomonadota > Alphaproteobacteria > Hyphomicrobiales > Rhizobiaceae > Rhizobium > Rhizobium sp. CNPSo 3670. The sequence goes on along the minus strand of NZ_JBXSOL010000001.1, from coordinate 248,836 downwards.
CCGCTTTTCAGCCTGATGACGTCGAGATCGGGAGCAGCATCGAGCACCCGACCGCCGGTGGTACCCGTCGCGACGATCTTCCAGTGTGAAAGAAGGTCCTGATTGGCGCGGGCGAAAGCCGCCATGTCGTCCTTCTTCTGGTCATGCGCGATCAGCGCAAGGCATTTGCTGCCGGCCATGAAGTGAATCTCCGCCCCAACAATTCAATCGATTTGATCGCTTTATACCAAGTGTTTGCGATTTGAAAGACAGCGCCTCTGCCCCTTCATTGGACCGCCGGCTTGTCGTTTGGCAACGGGCCGACATCCGGCAACCCCTCGTCGTCATCAGCCGGCGCGGCTGCCGGAACGGCGGCGAGCGCGCTTGCAGCGGAAGGCCCGCCATAGGTGGCGGCTTGCATCGAAGCGACGGAAGCGGCATCGAGCACAGCGGCGCAGGCCTTCGGCAGGTCGGACACCATCATCTCACGCGGCGGCTTCGGCGGCTTGGCGCCGGGTTTGGGCGGTTTCGGTGGCGCCCAAGGCGCCGGTGTGAACCAATAGGCGAGCGACTTGTCGCAGCCGTCTCCGGCGGGCACCGGGGCTTGCGGCGTACATCCGGCAGCACCGGGCGGGCATTTGATGCGGATGTGGAAATGCGAGTCATGGCCGTATATCGGCCGGAGCTTACCAAGGTTGGTACGGTCGCCGGTCCAGGTGTCACACATCTTCTTCTTGATCGCCGGATTGACGAAGATGCGCTCCACTTCGGGATAGCTCGCCGCCAGCATCAGGAGCCGCGCCCGCGATTCCGTCCATACCTTCGGGTTGACGGTGAGGAACTTGTCCTTCTGCAGCATGCTTGTGAAGGGCAGGTCCTCGCGCTCCTCAGCCGTCATGCGGCGCGCCGGCATCGGGGTGAACCAGATATCGGCATCGAGGCCGATCTGGTGCGAGGAATGACCGTTGAGCATCGGCCCGCCGCGCGGCTGGGCGACATCGCCGACGAGGATGCCCGGCCAGCCGGCATATTTGACCGCATCCTGCGAAAACCGTTCCAGGAGCGCAATCATCGCCGGGTTGCCCCAGCGGCGATTGCGCGAAAGCCGCATCGCCTGCCAGGTCGGCCCGTCGGTCGGCAGCGCCACCGCGCCGGTCATGCAGCCCTTTGCATAAAAGCCGATCGGCTGCGCCGGCCCCTGCGTCGGCAGGCTGACGCCTGCGAACAGCGCCTTGGCGCTGCCTGGGCTTGGCGTCTTCTGCTCGGCGCCGACGTCGCCGGCCGCAAGGCCGGCACCGATCGCGCCGGCAATTGCCAGTTTGCCGAATGTCCTGAAAGCTTGAGCGAAGCCGAATGCCATGCTGTTCCCTTGAGCCGCTGCTGAAGTGATTTGCGTTCGAATCTATCGTGAAAAGCGATTTTGGTGAATCGATGATTTGGCGGACGGATGCAGCACGAGCCGGTGACGGATCGCCGCGGCGCCCAAGCACTGGCGTTCCTGACGGGAACTGGCGGCTCAAAATTTCGCGAGCCGGCCAAAAACCAAACTCTCTCCTGTTTTTCGCCCCTATTTCTCGTATTGTCTAATCGCTCAATATTCAGGGGAATGCGTGAATGGCGACTTTGTGGTCGAAAATCGGTCTGTTTCTATCGCTTGCGGGTGCTTTGACGCCTTTGACGGCAATGGGTGAAGAGCAGCCGTTTCAGATCGGAAGCTCGGTCATCAGCGAAATGAAATACAAGCCGGGCTTTGCTCATTTCGACTACGTCAATCCAAATGCCCCAAAGGGCGGAGATCTGCGCCTTTCCGCGAGCGGCGCCTTCGACACCTTTAATCCGCTCCTTGCAAAAGGTCAGACGGCGGTAGGCCTGACGCTGGTATTCGACACGTTGATGAAGCCCGCCGATGACGAGCTGCTTGTGTCCTACGGCCTGCTCGCCGAAGGACTGTCCTTTCCCGCAGACGTTTCGCGTGCGACCTTTCGCCTGCGCAAAGAGGCGAAATGGGCGGACGGGCAGCCGGTGACGCCCGAAGATGTCATTTTCAGCCTGGATAAGACCAAGGAGCACAATCCCGCCACCGCAAACTACTATCGCCACGTGGTAAAGGCCGAAAAGACCGGCGATCGCGACGTCACCTTCACTTTCGACGAGAAGAACAACCGCGAGCTTCCGAATATTCTCGGCCAGTTGGTCGTTGTGCCGAAACATTGGTGGGAGGGGCAGGGACCGGACGGCAAGCCGCGCGACATCTCAAAGACGACGCTCGAACCAGTGATGGGTTCAGGGCCCTACAAGATCGCGTCCTTCTCGCCCGGAGCGACGATCCGTTATGAACTGCGTGACGACTATTGGGGCAAGGATCTCAATGTGAATGTCGGCCAGAACAATTTCCGCAACGTCATCTACACCTATTTCGGTGATCGGGACGTCGAATTCGAAGCCTTTCGCGCCGGCAACAGCGACTTTTGGCAGGAGACGACGGCTGCCCGCTGGGCGACGGGATATGATTTCCCCGCCGTCAAGGAAGGTCGCCTCAAGAAGGAAGAGGTTGCAAATCCGCTGCGCTCCACCGGCATTCTGCAGGCTCTGGTACCCAATATGCGGCGTGACCTCTTTAAGGACGAGCGCGTCCGCGAGGCACTGAATTACGGTTTCGATTTCGAGGAGCTGAACCGCACGGTTGCCTTCAACAGCTACAAGCGCATCGACAGTTATTTCTGGAACACCGAGCTCGCCTCCTCCGGCCTGCCCCAGGGTCGTGAACTGGAAATACTGCAGAGCATGAAGGACAAGGTTCCGCCGGAGGTTTTCACGACACCCTATGCCAATCCCGTTGGCGGTGATCCGCAGAAAAGCCGCGACAACCTCCGAAAGGCGATTGCTCTTCTGAAAGAAGCCGGCTGGGAGCTGAAGGGCAATCGCATGGTCAATACCAAGACCGGCCAGCCAATGAGTTTCGAGATATTATTGTCGAGCCCCATGTTGGAGCGCTGGGCAGTGCCTTATGCCAGCAATCTCAAGAAAATCGGCATTGATGCGCGAGTTCGGACAGTCGACGCTTCGCAAGCTGTCAACCGCGAACGCAGCTTTGACTTCGATATGATCTGGAATGTCTGGGCGGAGACAATGAATCCGGGCAACGAGCAAGCCGACTATTGGGGATCCGGCTCTGTCAACCAGCAGGGTTCTCGCAACTACGCGGGCATCGCCAATCCAGCCGTCGATGAGCTCATCCGCATGATTATCTTCGCGCCGAACCGCGATGAACAGGTCGCTGCGATCAAGGCAATGGACCGAGTCTTGCTCGCAAACCATTACGTCATCCCCCTGTTCTACCGCGATACCGTTAATATCGCCTATTGGAACACAGTAACGCATCCTGCCGAGTTCCCGGCCTACAGCCTTGGCTTCCCCGATGCCTGGTGGTCGACCTCGGCAAAATGAGCGGGCTTGCAATACTGGGGCACTGGGCTCCAAATGGCACGAGCGAATCACGAAAAGCCGGCGGGGCCGGCAAGGGAAGGCTGGCGGATTGAGCGGCATTGGACTGAACGGCGTGCAGACAAGAAATACTTTCCCGGAGGCTGAAGGCTGATGGGCGCCTATGTCATTCGCCGCCTGCTTTTGATGATACCGACCATTATCGGCATCATGGCGATTTCCTTCATCGTCGTGCAATTTGCCCCCGGCGGCCCGGTCGAGCAGGTGATTGCCCAGCTGACCGGCCAGGCGGACAGCGCCGATCAGCGCCTGTCCGGCGGCGGAGATCTGCTAGGTGGCGGCGGCAGCGACGAAGGCTCGAAATATCGCGGCGCCCAGGGGCTCGATCCGGAGCTGATCGCCAAGCTCGAAAAACAGTTCGGCTTCGACAAGCCGCCGTTGACGCGCTTTGGCGAGATGATGTGGAATTACATCCGCTTCGATTTCGGCGAGAGCTTCTTCCGCAATACCTCCGTGCTCGACCTCATCAAGGAGAAACTGCCGGTGTCGATCTCGCTCGGCATCTGGATCCTGATCTTCTCTTATGCGATTTCCATCCCGCTCGGCATTCGCAAAGCGGTCAGGGACGGGTCGACCTTCGACGTCTGGACCTCGGGCGTCATCGTCGTCGGTTATGCCGTTCCGAGCTTCCTCTTCGGCATCCTGCTGATCGTGCTTTTCGCCGGCGGCTCTTTCTACGACTGGTTCCCACTGCGCGGCCTCGTTTCCGACAATTTCGGTGAGCTCGCCTGGTGGCAGAAACCGCTCGATTATTTCTGGCACCTCACCCTGCCGCTGATCTCGCTTTCACTCGCCGCCTTCGCCACCACGACGCTTCTGACCAAGAATTCCTTCATCGAGGAGATCAAGAAGCAATATGTCGTTACAGCCCGCGCCAAGGGCCTGAACGAGCGGCAGGTGCTTTACGGCCATGTTTTCCGCAATGCCATGCTGATCATCATCGCCGGTTTTCCTGGCGCCTTCATCTCCGCCTTCTTCACCGGCTCGCTGCTGATCGAGAACATCTTTTCGCTCGATGGCCTCGGCCGCCTCGGCTATCTCTCGGTGGTCAACCGGGATTATCCGATCGTCTTCGCGACACTCTACATCTTCTCGCTGCTCGGTCTTTTCGTCAGCCTGATCTCAGACCTGATCTATACCTGGATCGATCCGCGCATCGATTTCGAGCGGAGGGATGTCTGATGGACGCCGCCGCAAATCCTGCCACCGCAAACCCGGTCAAACCGCCGCGCAAGGGGCTGCTGTCGCCGACCAATATCCGTCGGTGGAAGAATTTCCGGGCGAACGGCCGCGGCTATTGGTCGTTGTGGCTTTTCCTGCTGCTGTTCGTGCTGAGCCTTTTCGCGGAATTCCTCGCCAACGACCGGCCGATCATCGCCTCCTATAAGGGCGAGATCCTGTTTCCGGTGTTGATCGACTATCCCGAGGAGAAATTCGGCGGCTTCCTCGCCGAAACCGACTACCGCTCGTCGGTGATAGCAGATGAGATCAATGCCAATGGCTGGATGATCTGGCCGCCGATCCATTATTCCTACCGCTCGGTCAACTCGAACATTCCGCATTCGGCTCCGACTCCCCCCTTCTGGCTGATGACCAAAGAGGAGCGTTGCTCAGGTTATCCGCAAGGCGCGAACGATCCCGGCTGCACGCTCGGCAATCTCAACTGGCTCGGCACCGATGACCAGGCGCGTGACGTGCTGGCGCGCGTTATCTACGGCTTCCGCATATCGGTGCTGTTCGGCCTGGCGTTGACCATCTGCTCGGCGATTATCGGCGTCACGGCAGGGGCGGTGCAGGGCTATTTCGGCGGCCTGACCGATCTCTTGCTGCAGCGCTTCATCGAGATCTGGTCGTCGATGCCGGTGCTTTATATCCTGCTCATTATCGCCGCCATCCTGCCGCCCGGCTTCTTCGTGCTGCTCGGAATCATGCTGCTCTTCTCCTGGGTCAGCTTTGTCGGCGTCGTGCGCGCAGAGTTCCTGCGCGCCCGCAATTTCGAATATGTCCGCGCCGCGCGTGCGCTCGGCGTCAACAACCGCACCATCATGTGGCGCCACCTGCTGCCGAACGCCATGGTGGCGACGCTCACCTTTCTGCCCTTCATTCTCTCAGGCTCGATCACGACGCTGACGTCGCTCGATTTCCTCGGCTTCGGCATGCCGCCCGGCTCCCCTTCGCTCGGCGAAATGATCGCCCAGGGCAAGACCAACCTGCAGGCGCCTTGGCTCGGGCTGACGGCCTTCTTCACCATGTCGATCATGCTTTCTCTTTTGATCTTCATCGGCGAAGCCGTGCGCGACGCCTTCGATCCGAGGAAGACGTTTCAATGAGTGACATGACAGAACCACTCCTTTCCGTCCGCGATCTCTCGGTTGCCTTTCATCAGGGCGGCGAAACGTCGATTGCCGTCGATCGGATCTCCTTCGATATCGCCAAGGGCGAAGTCGTGGCGCTCGTCGGCGAATCCGGCTCCGGCAAATCGGTCTCGGCCAACTCGATCCTGCGGCTTCTGCCTTATCCCTCGGCAAGCCACCCCTCCGGGGAAATCCTGTTCAAGGGCAAGGACCTTCTGAAGGCATCGGAGCGGGCGCTGCGCGAGGTGCGCGGCAACGACATCACCATGATCTTCCAGGAGCCGATGACCTCGCTCAATCCGCTTCATACGATCGAGAAGCAGATCGCCGAGATCCTCGCCCTGCACCAGGGGCTCATCGGACAGCCGGCGCGCGCGCGGGTGCTGGAACTGTTGAACCAGGTCGGCATCCGCGAGCCCGAGAAGCGGTTGAAGGCCTATCCGCACGAACTCTCCGGCGGTCAGCGCCAGCGTGTCATGATCGCCATGGCGCTCGCCAACCGGCCGGAACTGCTGATCGCCGACGAGCCGACCACGGCCCTCGACGTCACCGTACAGGCGCAGATCCTCGAGCTTCTCCGGCAATTGAAGGCGGCACACGGCATGTCGCTGCTGTTCATCACCCATGATCTCGGCATCGTGCGCAAATTCGCCGACCGCGTCTGCGTCATGACCAAGGGGCGAATCGTCGAGACCGGGACTGTCGAAGAGGTCTTCGCCAGTCCGAAGCATGAATACACCCGCCATCTTCTTGCCTCGGAACCGCGCGGCGAGCCGCCGCTCGCCGATCCGTCGAAGCCGGTGGTGATGGAAGGCTCGGATATCCGTGTCTGGTTCCCGATCAAGGCGGGGCTGATGCGCCGCGTCGTCGATCATGTGAAGGCGGTCGACGGCATCGATCTTTCGCTGCGCGCCGGCCAGACGCTCGGCGTCGTCGGCGAATCCGGCTCCGGCAAGACCACACTGGGCCTGGCGCTCACCCGGCTGATCTCTTCGCAGGGACGGATCGCCTTCGTTGGCAAGGATATAGCCGGCTATTCGTTCAGCGAAATGCGGCCGTTGCGTAACCAGCTGCAGATCGTCTTTCAGGATCCCTACGGTTCGCTCAGCCCCCGCATGTCGGTCGGCGATATCATTGCCGAAGGGCTGAAGGTGCATGAGCGCGCCTTGAGCGCCGAGGAGCGCGACCAGCGTGTCTGCTGGGCGCTGGAGGAGGTAGGCCTCGATCCGCTGACCCGCTGGCGCTATCCGCATGAATTTTCAGGCGGCCAGCGGCAGCGCATCGCCATAGCTCGCGCCATGGTGCTGAAGCCCCGTTTCGTCATGCTCGACGAGCCGACATCCGCGCTCGACATGAGCGTGCAGGCGCAGGTGGTCGACCTGTTGCGCGATCTGCAGAAGAAGCACGACCTCGCCTATCTCTTCATCAGCCACGACCTGAAGGTGGTGAAGGCGCTCGCCAACGACGTCATCGTCATGCGTTTCGGCAAGGTGGTGGAGCAGGGACCGTCCGCGGAAATCTTCCGCGCGCCGAAGGACGATTACACCAAGGCACTCATGGCGGCCGCCTTCAACATTGAGGCGGTGCCGACGCCCGCCGTGCAGCAGTAAAGAAGATCATGTCAGTTCGTCCTCCCGTCCTCGTCGATATCAAGTTCAACCCCGAAGGTGTCGCCCGCGTCCTGAAAACGGCCTTTGCCGACCGCGGCAGCATCAATCTGGCCGATCCCGCCAATCGCGAGCGTGATTTCAGCGAAACGGAATACGCGCTTCTCTGGAAGCCGGATGCCGATCTCTTTCGACGCGCGCCGAACCTCAAGGTGATCTTCTCGGGTGGTGCCGGCGTCGATCACATCATCGGTATGGCCGGCTTGCCTGACGTTCCGATTGTCCGTTTCGTCGACCGCAGCCTGACCACCCGCATGAGCGAATGGATCGTCATGCAGTGCCTGATGCATCTGCGCGGTCAATATGCCCATGACGTCAAGCAGCGGCGGCGCGAATGGGCCAAATTGATTGCGCCGGAAGCGGCGGAGGTGACCATCGGCGTCATGGGACTCGGCATTCTGGGCCTGGATGCGGTCGCCAAGCTGAAAGTGATGGGTTTCAACGTCATCGGCTGGTCGCGCACCCGCAAAACAATTGAGGGCGTCGAGACATTCGACGCGGGCGAATTGGACCGGTTTGTTGCCAAAACCGACATTCTGGTCGGCCTGCTGCCGCTGACGCCTGAGACGACCGGCTTCTATAATAGCGGACTATTTAAGAAGCTCCGCCGCGACGGTGCGCTCGGACAGCCGGTCTTCATCAATGCCGGGCGCGGCAAGAGCCAGATCGAGACCGACATCGTCTCGGCCATCAGGGAAGGGACCCTCGGCGGCGCTTCTCTCGACGTTTTCGAAGTGGAGCCGCTCGCCGCCGACAGCCCGTTGTGGGAATTGGAGAATGTGTTCATCACCCCGCATGACGCGGCGGTCTCCGAAGAGAACGCGCTGTTCCGCCATGTCGAGATGCAGATCGCCCGTTTTGAACGCGGCGAGCCGCTGCAGTTCGTGATCGATCGTGCCGCCGGTTATTAGAGCCTTTCCGGATTAGCTTGAAGCATTCTGCTGGCGCAAGTTTGCGTCAGGGCAAAGGCGATTGGCGAAGGGCATACCCCCAGGTACGTCCGAGCCGATCGCCTTTGATCCTGGCGGAAAGATGCCCGGCCCACCGGCCCGCACCGCTTCGCGGTGGCGAAGCGATAAGTGCGTCCGGCGATTCTGAAGTCTTGCAGATTTGCCAGGCAAATCTGCGGGAGGGTTGGCTGAAACGGGCCGCCTGATCGACCGGCCGGCTTGGCCGTAGAACTGGGCTACGACACGCGCCGGCCGGTCGACCATCCGGCTCCGTTTGAGCCAACAGAATGCTTCAATCTAACCCGGAAAGGCTCTAAGCGGCATCTCGCGCCAAAGCTGCGGCGGTTTGGCTATTTCAAGATCGCGGCACGCTTGAGCCCGGAACCTTCCAGACGGCCACCCGTTTTCCTTGCGAAGTTCTTTGCGGCCAGATCGGCCGCCAAGGCAGCGGAAGGAGACGATGATGGCGCATCAGACCGAAACACGCTGGGAAAAATCCGACGGAAAGCTTCACAAGGAACAGCAAATCCCGCCGGTCAAGGCAAAGCAGGGGCGTATGGGTTACCGTATCCTGACCGTGCTGCTCGTGGCGCTGATCCTTGCCTTCGTGGTCTGGATTCCAGTCGAGATCTGGGGCCGCCGCGAGGCGAACGAGGTGGCGCCGCAGCAGCCCGGCCAACAGCTCCAGCAGCAGCAATCCGACGCAGCACCCGCGCCGACGATGCAGAATGGCAATGCGGGTCCAACCGAGACGCCGGCAACGGCGCCTGCCCCTAGCGCGCCTGCGGCACCGACCCAGCCTGCGGCACCGGCCCAATAGGCCTTTGGCAGACGATCTCCCGCATCCCGCCGCCACGCTGCGGCGGGATGTTTATGTTTTGTCTGGACTTTCTCTGCCGATTTTTCGATAAGAAGGCGCACGAGCCGGTTTCGTGCGCCGGCCCGGAACTTGGCAGCACCTGACCGGAGTGGACAGGGCAGGAATCTCATGGCCAAGACCGATATCGCGAGACGCGTCTACAATCACGCCTGGAAACTCGACCCGATCATCCGCAGCCTGATCGATACCGACTTCTATAAGCTGCTGATGCTCCAGATGATCTGGAAGCTCTATCCTGATGTGAACGCCTCCTTCACCCTCATCAACCGCACCAAGCGCGTGCATCTCGCCGAAGAGATCGATGAAGGCGAACTACGCGAACAGCTCGACCACGCCCGCACGCTGCGGCTCTCCAAGAAGGAGATGATATGGCTGGCGGGTAATAGTTTCTACGGCCGCGCGCAGATCTTCGAGCCGGAATTCCTTGCCTGGCTGTCCAACTTCCAACTTCCCGAATACGAGCTATCGAAGAAGGAGGGGCAATATGTGCTGGACTTCCATGGGTCCTGGAAGGAAACCACCATGTGGGAGATCCCGGCGCTTGCCATCGTCAACGAGCTGCGTTCGCGCTCGGCGATGAGGGCGCTCGGTCCCTTTACCCTCGATGTGCTCTATGCGCGTGCCAAGGCAAAGATGTGGTCGAAGGTAGAACGGCTGAAGGAATTGCCGGGCCTGCGCATCTCCGATTTCGGCACTCGCCGCCGTCACAGTTTTCTCTGGCAGCGCTGGTGCGTCGAGGCGCTGAAGGAAGGTATCGGTCCGGCCTTCACCGGCACCAGCAATGTCTTGCTGGCGATGGATTCCGATCTCGAGGCGGTCGGCACCAATGCCCACGAGCTGCCGATGGTGGCAGCCGCCCTGGCGCAAACCGATGAGCAGCTGCGCAACGCCCCTTACAAAATCCTGCGCGACTGGAACAAGCTCTATGGCGGCAACCTGCTGATCGTCCTGCCGGACGCCTTCGGCACCGCGGCCTTCCTGCGCGACGCCCCCGAATGGGTCGCCGACTGGACCGGCTTCCGTCCGGACAGCGCGCCGCCGATCGAAGGCGGTGAAAAGATCATCGACTGGTGGAAGAAGATGGGCCGCGATCCGCGCCAGAAGTTGTTGATCTTTTCCGACGGCCTCGATGTCGACGCCATCATCGATACCTACCGGCATTTCGAAGGCCGCGTGCGCATGAGCTTCGGCTGGGGCACCAACCTGACGAATGATTTTGCCGGCTGTGCGCCGACGGAAATCTCAGGCCTCAATCCGATCTCGATCGTCTGCAAGGTCAGCGACGCCAACGGCCGCCCGGCGGTGAAACTCTCCGACAACCCGCAGAAGGCGACGGGCGAGCCGGCCGAAGTCGAACGCTACCTGAAATTCTTCGGCGCCGAAGATAGGGTCGATCAGACCGTCCTGGTATAGGCTCGAGGTGAAGCGCGGCCATCACGGGGTACCTCGATGTGCCCCGCCATCGCATCCTCGATCGACCAGCCGAAGCGCCAGGCGTCGAACATCGAATACCATTCCTGAAAATCGGTGATCGGCAGCACATCCGGCTTCGACATCGGATTGTCGGCCAGGCTGCGGCCACGAGCACGGTCGCGCACGCCGCGCTCCTGCATCTCAAGCAGATTCTCGAACATCATGACCCCGGCCTCCCGTTCCATGGGTTTATGCAATCATGCTAATGAAGCATTGTCGAGTCCGGATGTGAGCATTCCGGTTTTTCACAGGATTAGCCCCAATTGGCTATTTCGAGGCGATTACAGCCCGACGTCGGATCGATCCGGCGAAACGGATGGGGTGACGGGGAGGCTCGGCTTCCTGGCTGGGGTCCGCCACCAAGCCTCCCGGCTGACCGAATCTCTGAAAGCGGCAGCACTGATAGAGTGCCGCTTTCTGCTCGGGCTGATCCAACTGTGATGAAGGCGAGAGTTAACCGGGGATTAATATCCACCGGCACTGTCTCAATCCGACGCAATCCGGCCGGGCCGACGGTGTCAGGCAGCCAGTCTGCGAAACCGCGTCCTGATCCGGTCGAGATAATAATGTCCGGGAGATGACGCCGCCGTCATCGCATGGGCTTCCGAAGAGGGCACGCCTTCGAACAGACGCTCCTCGCCGTTCTTGAAGCAAATCCTCAGCCGCCCGTCTTCCTGGCTGAAATAGACGGATTTGATGATCTTCGACTGTACCGAAAGTTCTTCCACCTGTTTTACCTCTGTTTTTTGGTTTGGCAGACCCTAAACCCAAACGTGCAAAGACGCGGTGAATTCGCATGGTAAAAAAACAGGAATCTTGCGGTGTGCTGTCAACCTCCGACATATTCCTGGTTCCCCAGCACGTTTGATGACCGTCCCGCATTTGACAGCCGTATATTTTGATGACGATATCTTCGACTCAGCAGCGACGGCGGATGGCAGGGGTGATAATGCTACGTGAAACGATTTCCTTCATAAGATATAATTTATTTCTCGTTTGTTTATTTGTCACAATAAGCTGCGGAATAATATTATTTTCAGAGTACAACGAAAGTAGTGGTGTTGGTTCTACTCAGTTCTTTATTGCGTTATATACAGGATTTTGTGTCCAAAATGCGATATTGAGCGGAACCGGGCGAGTGCAACTCAACCGGGGCATGGCCGGGTTTGGCAGCTACATCTGGAAAAATATTCTTATCCTGCTTGTCGTAATAGGTATCGGAATCGGCGTTCCTCTTGCATTCGGCGCTGTTTCTTTCTCGAGGGGTGCATTGGTACTGCTATGCGGCGGGCTGTTCGCAATTTTCTATCCGTTGCTCCTCGCTCTTGTCGGAACTTGGCCGACTGCTGGAATAGCGGGCTCAACTAGCGGGCTTGCAGAGGCCTTTGCCGGGGGGCGGCGTAATTTCCTTCCAACCTTTTTGCGCCTGTTTGCGGGGATGATTCTTCCTCCCATTGTTTCGTTTCTATTGATAGCCATAGCGGCGTCGATGTCATACGAAGCGGATGCTGTCTTTCAGGGTGGTAAAATAAGCCTCATTACATTGGCGCTCCTTATTGTTTCGCAAAGCACGCAGACATTTGGAATCTGCTATGCCTCCACGGTTCTGGCTCACAAATTTCAGATGTCCGAAGGAGGACCTCAAGCGGGGACAGTCCCAGCGACAAACGTCTCGGAGATATTCGAATAGAGTCTGGCTATCATCACGCTGATCCCTTCGTCGGCAGCATCGGCGACCGTACAACTACATAGGTTCGGCTGCTCAAGTGCCTGCCAACTTCCGGTCTGGTGTCGATCAGGCCGTGGTTGGGAGGGAATGGGTCTCTTCCGACGCCCAAGCTACGGGTAGTTCATCGCGGTGGATGTCGGCGGGCACGCAGTCTCGGCTGCACCGCATGCAATTGGATTCTCGCGAGACTTGACGGCCTGCTAAAGAGAAAGCAGCAACGGTTTTTAACGAAAATGGCGGACAGAGAGGGATTCGAACCCTCGGTACGCTTTCACGTACACACGCGTTCCAGGCGTGCGCCTTAAACCACTCGGCCACCTGTCCTTTGGCGTTCGCGCCCGGATAGGAGCAAATCGTCGGAACGGCGCGATATATACCGATGAATTTTTGCCGATCAACCCAAATCTAACAGTTTTTTGACTTCTTCCGATAAAACTCCGCTCGGCCCATCCCATTGTGCTTCACCTCAGCGATGACTATGTAATTCTCAAGGTGGAGAATGGCGCGGGCTCGCCGGAATTGTCCGGCATATCGAAGCGTCGGAGGGATTGATGCGTTTCCTGTTGCGTCTGGCGAGTCTTGTCGCACTTGCGGCAGCCGTTATTGCCGGGACCATCGATTCGATCCAATCGGTTGCCGCCTCCGCCGTGATCATGACGCCGATGTCGGATGCCTGGCAGGATGTGAGCCCGGACACACTGACGTCGCTGCAATCCGCGCTTTCCTACTATATCCACCCGCGCTTCTATGCCTTCATCTTTCAGTGGCTGATGCTCCAGCCGGCCTTTGCGGTTTTTCTTGTGATCGCGCTGCTTCTTTGGATGGTCGGCTACAAGAAGCCGCCGGTGGCCGGCCGTTTTACGGCATAGGCAAGTTGGTCTTGCCGCTGCGGCTCGGCCGAAGATTCGGTCGCCGCCGGTCTTTCCGTGACCCCGACATGGCTGTCGGATTGCCGGGAAATTTTGCATCCCGGCAGCGGAAATGTCCAAAAATCAGCCCGAGAGAACTGATTTTCAGCAATCGCTGCAAATCTTTACCGCCTGAAAAATTTCTGGTGAATTTTTCTGTGAGCCATGCAAGGATGCGCGCAGCCAGGCCTCCGGGGGGAGGTCGGTGGTTCCGCAGACATGCCCAAAAGGGCTTGCGGGAGGACCCCTAATGAATAGCAACAACAGGGCTGCACAATGAAAAAATCCCTTCTCACTCTCCTTGCCGTGGCTGCCATGTCGACGACGGCGCTTGCCGCCGATGTCAAGCCGGCGCTGGTTTACGGCACCGGCGGGAAGTTCGATAAGTCTTTCAACGAAGCGGCCTATAACGGCGCCGAGAAGTTCAAGGCCGAGACCGGCATCGCCTATCGCGATTTCGAGCCGACCGGCGACACCCAGGGCGAACAGGCCATCCGCAACTTCGCAAGCCGCGGTTTCAACCCGGTGGTCGCCGTGTCCTTCGCCTGGACCTCGGCTATCGAGAAGGTCGCAGCCGAATTCCCGGATACCAAATTCATCATCGTCGACTCCGTCGTCGACAAGCCGAACGTCCGCTCGGTCGTCTACAAGGAAGAAGAAGGCTCCTACCTCGTCGGCATTCTCGCCGGCATGGCCTCCAAGACCGGCAAGGTCGGCTTCGTCGGCGGCATGGACATTCCGCTGATCCGCAAATTCGAATGCGGCTATGAGCAAGGCGCGCGTGCCGCCAAGGCCGATATCGAGGTGTTCCAGAACATGACCGGCACCACCGGTGCTGCCTGGAACGATCCGGTTCGTGGCGGTGAGCTCACCAAGAACCAGATCGACCAGGGCGCGGATGTTATTTACGCGGCAGCCGGCGCCACCGGCCTTGGTGTTCTGCAGACCGCCGCCGACAACAAGAAGCTGTCGATCGGCGTCGACTCCAACCAGAACCATCTTCATCCGGGCTCGGTCCTGACCTCGATGGTCAAGCGCGTCGACCTCGCCGTCTACAACGCCTACACCGATACCAAGAACGACAAGTTCACCGCGGGCGTTCAGGCCCTCGGCGTCAAGGAAGATGGTGTTGGCGCCGCGATCGACGACAACAACAAGTCGCTGATCACGCCGGAAATGCAGGCTGCGGTCGACAAGGCCAAGGCCGATATCATCGCCGGAACCGTCAAGGTTCACGATTACACCTCGGACAACGCTTGCCCGAAGTGATCAGCGCCCTGATGTAATATCGAGATCGGGCGTATGGCGGAGGGATTTTCGCCATACGCCCTTTTCTTATTTGGAGCCTGCAGTGACAGATAAGCCCGCTATCGAGCTTGTCGGCATCGATAAGAAATTCGGTGCCGTCCATGCCAACAAGGACATTAATCTCACCGTTGCCAAGGGAACGATCCACGGCATCATCGGTGAAAACGGCGCCGGCAAATCGACGTTGATGTCGATCATCTATGGTTTCTACCACGCCGACAGCGGCGAGATCCGCGTCAACGGCAATCCGGTCACCATCCGTGACAGCCAGGCGGCGATCGCCGCCGGCATCGGCATGGTGCACCAGCATTTCATGCTGGTCGATAATTTCACGGTGCTCGAGAACGTCATGCTCGGCGCCGAAGGTGGATCGCTACTGGCCAGAGGCGTCGCATCGGCCCGCGCCGAGCTCAAGCGACTGGAAACCGAATACGGCCTCGAGGTCGATCCGGACGCACTGATCGAAGAGCTCCCGGTCGGCCTGCAGCAGCGCGTCGAAATCCTGAAAGCCATGTATCGCGGCGCCGAGATCCTGATCCTCGACGAACCTACAGGCGTGCTGACGCCGGCTGAAGCCGACCACCTCTTCCGCATCCTCAAGGTGCTGCGCGACCAGGGCAAGACGATCATCCTCATCACCCATAAGCTGCGCGAGATCATGGCGATCACCGATACGGTCTCCGTCATGCGCCGCGGCGAGATGGTCGCCACCCGCAAGACTGCGGAAACGACGGTGGAGGAGCTTGCCGAGTTGATGGTCGGCCGTCGCGTGCTGCTGCGCGTGCAGAAGGGCGAAGCCAATCCGGGCGCCGCCGTGCTCTCTGTCCGCAACCTGACGGTCAGGGACAATCGCGGCGTCACCATGGTCGATAATGTCTCCTTCGAGGTGCGTGCCGGCGAGATCGTCGGCATCGCCGGTGTCGCCGGCAACGGCCAGTCCGAATTGCTGGAGGCGATCGCCGGTATCCGCAAGCCCGTCTCCGGCGAAATCCTTCTCGACGGCCAGACGATCGACAAGGCCGATCCCGCCCGCCTGCGCGACCTCGGGCTTGCCCATATTCCCGAGGACCGGCACCATATGGGGCTGGTGCTGAAATTCGAGGAATACGAAAACTCCGTCCTCGGCTATCACCGCCGTCCGGGCTACAGCAAAGGGCCGCTGCTCGATCTCGACGCGATCCGCCAGGATGCCATGGAGAAGATCGAAAAATACGACATCCGCCCGCCGAATCCGCGGCTGAAGACGGCCAATTTCTCCGGCGGCAACCAGCAGAAGATCGTCGTCGCGCGCGAAATCGAACGCGATCCGAAGATGCTGATCATCGGCCAGCCGACGCGCGGCGTCGATATCGGCGCCATCGAATTCATTCACCGCCGGATCATCGAGATGCGCGACGCGGGCAAGGCGATCCTGCTCGTCTCCGTCGAGCTCGATGAGATCCGCGCCCTTTCCGACCGTATCCTTGTCATGTTCGCCGGCCATGTCGTCGGTGAGAAGACGCCCGATGCCGGTGAACAGACCCTCGGCCTGATGATGGCCGGCATTGCCGCGTGAGGCCTTTATGAGCACTGCTTCCGTTCCGCTTCCGAGATGGATCAATTACGGTCTGATCCCGCTTTTAAATCTCGTCGTTGCCTTCTTGATCTCGGGTTTCGTCGTCTGGCTGATCGGCGAAAGCCCGCTTGCCGCTCTTTCGCTGCTGATCGAGGGTGCCTTCGGCAGCGGCGAAGGCATAGGCTTCACACTCTACTATGCAACGAGTTTCATCTTCACTGGCCTTTCCGTAGCAGTCGCCATCCACGCCGGTCTCTTTAACATCGGCTCCGAAGGTCAGGCCTATATTGGCGGTCTCGGCTGTGCGCTGGTAGCGCTTGCGCTCGACAATTACGTGCCCTGGTATGTGACGATGCCGATCGCCATTGTCGGCGCCGGGATATTCGGTGCGGCATGGGCCTTCATTCCCGCTTTCCTGCAGGCCAAACGCGGCAGCCATATCGTTATCACGACGATCATGTTCAATTACATCGCAGCCGCTCTCATGGTCTATCTGCTGGTGCACGTGCTGATCGTGCCGGGCAAGATGGCGCCGGAAACCCGCACCTTTCTCGAGGGTGGGCAGCTTCCGAAGCTTGGCTGGATCATGAGCATTTTCGGAGCCAAATTGGGTGCAGCACCCTTCAACGTCTCCTTCATCATCGCCCTCCTTGCCGCCTGGTTTGTCTGGATCCTCATCTGGCGCACTAAGCTCGGCTTTGAGATGCGTACACTCGGCGTGAGCTCGACAGCCGCTGCCTATGCCGGCATACCCTATGCACGCATCGTCATCATCGCCATGCTGATTTCAGGCGCGCTCGCCGGCATGATGGCGCTCAATCCGGTCATGGGCTCTTCCGCCCGTCTGCAGGTTGAATTCGTGGGTGGCGCCGGCTTCGTCGGTATTGCAGTGTCGCTGATGGGCCGCAACCATCCGCTCGGCATCATCTTTTCCGCAATCCTTTTCGGCACCCTTTACCAGGGCGGCGACTGGATCTCTTTCGAGATGCCGAATATCACCCGCGAAATGATCCTGGTCATTCAGGGACTGGTGATCCTCTTTGCCGGCGCGCTGGAATACATGTTCCGGCCGGCAATGGTGCACATTTACCAGCAATTCAAACGAGCCTGAGGAACGGACGATGGATTACTACGAAATCTTCATCAACGTCCTGAGCTCGACGGTCAGGCTGTCTATTCCGCTGATCTTTACTGCGCTCGCAGGACTGTTTTCGGAGCGCGCCGGCATCTTCGATATCGGCCTGGAAGGCAAGATGCTGGGCTCGGCCTTCGCCGCCGCCTGCGTGGCCTATCTCACTGGTTCGGCCTGGCTAGGGCTCGGCGCGGGCGTCGTCTGCTCGGTGGCGCTCAGCCTGGTGCATGGCTTCGCCTCGATCACCAACCGCGGCAACCAGATCGTCTCGGGTGTGGCGATCAACTTCTTCATCGCCGGCATTACCATCGTGCTCGGCCAAGCCTGGTTCGGCCAGGGCGGACGCACGCCGCAGCTGGCGCCTGAATCCCGCTTCGCGCCGATCATCCTGCCGGGCGCCAATGCCGTCCACGACATACCGATCATCGGCCCGCTCTATGCAAGCGTGATATCGGGCAACAATATCCTCACCTATCTTGCCTTCCTCGCCGTGCCTTTCTCCTGGTGGGTCCTTTATCGCACGCGTTTCGGCCTCAGGCTGCGCGCCGTCGGCGAAAATCCGGGCGCAGTCGATACGGCAGGCATTTCGGTTGCCTGGCTGCGCTACCGCGCCGTCATGTGCGCCGGCATCCTCTGCGGCTTTTCCGGCACCTATCTCGCGATCGCCCAGTCCGCCGCCTTCATCAAGGACATGTCGGCCGGCAAGGGTTATATCGCGCTGGCGGCGCTGGTCTTCGCCAAGTGGAAGCCGGTACCGGTGATGTTTGCCTGTCTGCTCTTCGGCTTCCTCGATGCTTTGGCGAACTTCATGCAGGGCAAGCAGGTACCATTGGTCGGTGAGGTGCCGGTCCAGGTTTTCCAGGCGCTGCCCTATATCCTGACCTGCATCCTCCTTGCCGGCTTCATCGGCGTCGCAATCCCGCCGAAGGCCGGCGGCGTGCCCTATACGAAGGAGCGTTGATCATGTCCCACGACCTGTTCGAGGCCGCTCGCGGCGCTATGGCCTTTGCGCATGCGCCCTATTCGAAATTCCCGGTCGGTGCGGCGATCCGCGCCGAGGACGGCAAGGTCTATACCGGCGCAAACATCGAAAACCTCTCCTTCCCGCAAGGATGGTGCGCCGAGCCGACCGCGATCAGTGCCATGATCATGGGTGGCGCCAGGAAGATCGTCGAAATGGCCGTGATCGCCGAGAAGCTGCCACTCTGCCCGCCCTGCGGCGGCTGCCGCCAGAAGATCTCCGAATTCGCCGCCAAGGACACGAAGATCTATCTCTGCGATGAGGCGGGCGTGAAGAAGACCATGACAATGGAAGAGCTTCTTCCCTTCAGCTTCGAGACGGAACTCGGATGAGGACGACGGTCGACCTGCTCGCCGCATTGCTCGGGGCGATCAAGCCGCGCCATGGCATCGTGCTCGGCTCTGGTCTCGGCTCCCTCGTTGGCCAGTTGGAAGGCGCCGTCCGTATTCCCTATCGCGATCTGCCGGGCTTTCCCGTCAGCGCCGTCTCCGGCCACGCCGGCGAAGTTGTCGCCGGCCGCCTCGGTGGAAAGCCGGTCATCATGCTCTCCGGCCGCGTCCATTATTATGAGAAGGGCGATGCCAACGCCATGCGCCTGCCGATCGAGGTCTTGAAGGCGCTCGGCGTCGAGGCGCTGATCCTGACCAATTCGGCCGGATCGCTGCGCGACAACATGCCGCCTGGTTCGGTGATGCAGATTACCGATCACATCAACTATTCCGGCATGAACCCGCTGATCGGCGAGGAAAGCGACCATCGCTTCGTCGGCATGACCAATGCCTATGACGCCGGCCTCGCCGCGGCAATGCGGAAGGCGGCGGCAAAACTCAAGATCGAGCTGGGGCAGGGCGTCTATATGTGGTTTTCCGGTCCGAGCTTCGAAACGCCGGCCGAAATCCGCATGGCGCGCATCCTCGGCGCCGATGCCGTCGGCATGTCGACGGTGCCGGAGGTGATCATCGCAAGAATGCTGGGTCTGCGGGTTGCGGCCGCTTCCGTTATCACCAACTATGGAGCAGGCATGACCGGCAATGAGCTCAGCCATGAAGAAACCAAGGACATGGCGCCCGTCGGCGGCGCCCGTCTCGCCGCCATATTGAAAGAGATGATTGCGGGAGAAAGCGAAAATGAATAGCCATTCAATCCGGGAAACGGCGGCGGTCGCCCTTTCCCTTCTCGACCTCACCAATCTGAAGGACGATTGCACCGAGGCGCAGATCGATACGCTCTGCGCCCGCGCGCAGACGCCCTACGGTAACAGCGCCGCGATCTGCATCTGGCCGCGTTTCGTCGCCCATGCCCGCAACATCCTCGGCGCCGGCCATGCCGTGCGGATCGCAACGGTCGTCAATTTCCCAGCAGGCGATATGGAAGTGGCCGATGTCGCCGCCGAAACCCGTGAGGCGATTGCCGATGGCGCAGATGAGATCGATTTGGTCATCCCCTACCGCAAGCTCATATCAGGCGATGAGAAGGCGGTGACTGACATGGTCAAGGCGGTGCGCGCCGAATGCGCCGGCCCCGTCCTGCTGAAGGTGATCATCGAGACTGGCGAGTTGAAGGATGCGGCCTTGATCCGCCGTGCCTCCGAACTGGCTATTGAAGCCGGCGCTGATTTCATCAAGACCTCGACCGGCAAGGTCGCCGTCAACGCGACGCTCGAAGCCGCCGACATCATGATCCGGGCCATTCGTGAGAGCGGACGCAAGGTCGGCTTCAAGCCGGCTGGCGGCATCGGCTCGGTGACGGATGCGGCGCTCTATCTCAGCCTTGCTGAAACGATCATGGCGCCGGACTGGGCTATGCCCTCGACCTTCCGCTTCGGCGCTTCCGGCCTGCTCGACGACATACTGGCCGTTCTGAGCGGAGCGCAGCCGGCAGCGGCTGCGGCGTCGAGCTATTGAGATGATTCCGCAGGAGATCATCCGGCGTAAACGCGATGGCGAGGAACTCGACGCCGCCGATATCAGCTCCTTCATCGCGGCACTCGCCGCCGGGCAGCTGTCCGAAGGCCAGATCGGCGCCTTCTCCATGGCCGTCTGGTTCAAAGGCATGTCACGCGAGGAAATCGTGGCGCTGACGCTGGCGATGGCCAATTCCGGCGACAAGCTGCAATGGGCTGGCATCGACCGTCCGATCGCCGACAAACATTCGACCGGTGGCGTCGGCGATAATGTCTCGCTGATGCTGGCGCCGATCGCCGCTGCCTGCGGCCTCGCCGTCCCGATGATTTCAGGGCGCGGCCTCGGCCATACCGGCGGCACGCTGGATAAGCTCGAATCCATTCCCGGCTATGCGATCACCCCTGATGCGGAGCTCTTCGGCAGGGTGGTGAAGGAGGCGGGATGCGCCATCATAGGCCAGACCGGAACCTTGGCTCCTGCCGACGGCAGGCTCTATGCCGTGCGCGATGTGACCGCCACCGTCGATTCCATTCCGCTCATCACTGCCTCCATCCTGTCGAAGAAGCTCGCGGCCGGGCTTGAGACGCTGGTGCTCGATGTCAAGCTCGGCAACGGCGCCTTCATGGCTGATCGCCGTCAGGCGGAGATGCTGGCGCGTTCCCTGGTCGAGGTGGCCAACGGCGCCGGCGTGAAGACCTCCGCCCTGATCACCGACATGAATGAGCCGCTCGCCGATTGCGCCGGCAATGCGGTCGAGATGCGCAACTGTTTGGAGTTCCTGGCGGGCAGGAAGAGCGGCACGCGGCTTGAGACCGTGGTTTTTGCCTTCGCCGCCGAGATGCTGTTGAAATCGGGCATTTCCGCCTCCTCTGAAGAAGCCAATGGGATGGCGCGCCGAGCGCTGTCATCGGGCGAGGCGGCCGAAAGCTTCGGGCGTATGGTATCCATGCTCGGCGGACCGGCCGATCTCGTCGAGAATTCGGATAGATACCTGGCGAGGGCGCCGGTCGAAAAAGAAGTCCCGGCCGCCCGATCGGGCTGGCTTGCCGCCTGCGACGCGCGCGGTATCGGCATCAGCGTCATCGATCTCGGCGGCGGCCGCCGGCACCCGGCAGATCGAATCGATCACCGCGTCGGCTTCTCCGGCCTCCTGCCGCTTGGCACCCGAGTCAATGCGGGCGATCCGATCGCTGTCGTTCACGCTGCCGACGAAGCCGCGGCGGGAAAAGCTGCTGCGGCCCTTGCCGTGCATTATCGGATTGCTGACGACAGGCCGGAACTGGCCCCCGTCATTGCAGGCCGGGTCTGATGCGGTTTACTGTTTGAGGCTGAGCGAGCCGTCGGCGACGGAATAGGAGGCGAGTTTCTGCAGAAAGCTCATGCCGACCAGGGTGGTCGTGAGCGCGTCGTCCCTGAGCACGAAGGCCTCGACATTCCGGACGCGGATGCCGCCGATTTCGACCCGATCGAGGGTCAAATGCGCGGCCTTCGTCTGGCCGTTTGCCGTGTTGACACCATAGCGAAAGTCGAGCTGGTTTGCGGTATAGCCGAGCCGGCGGGCGAGTGTCTCGTTGAGGGCGACGTAGGTGGCGCCGGTATCGATCAGCCCTAGCACAGGCTTGCCGTTGATCTTGAAGCTGCCGGTATAGTGGCCCTGCGCATCCGCCTGCAGGCGGATCGTACTATTGCCGGAAGCGGGCGCCGGTGCCGCGGACTGGCGGGCGTCGGCAGATACGTAATTGGCGGAGAGAACGTCGGCAGGTTGCTGGCTGACGCTTCCAACGAGAGAAGGTACCTGCGTGGCCAGCACCGCGGCGATGCTGGCGAATATGACGGTACGCACGAGCATGAAACAGAAATCCTTCCTGTATAAACCCCGCTTCATGCAGGGCCTCATGCTTCCAGCTTGCTAAGCCTCAAATCCTGATAAGTTGCTAATATGGATAACAAAAAGGCCCGGAGCGAACCGTCCGGGCCATAAAGCCTTTCGATTTGGTATAGGAAGGCTGAAATTATTTGGTGCCGTACATGCGGTCGCCGGCATCGCCGAGGCCGGGCATGATGTAACCCTTCTCGTTGAGATGGCTGTCGATCGCTGCGGTGAAGACCGGAACATCGGGATGCGCGGCGCGGAAGTTGCGGATGCCTTCCGGAGCGGCAAGCAGGCAGAGGAAGCGTATATTGTGGGCGCCGCGTTCTTTGAGCTTGTCAATTGCCGCAATCGACGAATTGCCGGTCGCCAGCATCGGGTCGACGACGATGATCAGGCGCTCGGCCACGTCTTCCGGCGCCTTGAAATAATATTCGACCGGCTGCAGCGTCTCGTGATCGCGGTAGACGCCGATATGCGAGACGCGCGCGGATGGCACGAGGTCGAGCATGCCTTCGAGCAGTCCGTTGCCGGCGCGCAGGATCGAGGCGAAGACCAGCTTCTTGCCCTCGAGGATCGGCGAGTCCATCGTCTGCAGCGGCGTCTCGATCGTCGCCATCGTCAATTCGAGATCGCGGGTGACCTCGTAACAGAGCAGCGTGGAGATTTCGCGCAGCAGGCGCCGGAAACTTCCCGTCGATGTCTCCTTGCGCCGCATGATGGTGAGCTTGTGCTGCACAAGCGGGTGATCGATGACCGTGACGCCGTCCATGGGGAAGCCTTTCA
Organism: Rhizobium sp. CNPSo 3670; assembly: GCF_057784555.1. Classification (NCBI taxonomy): domain Bacteria; kingdom Pseudomonadati; phylum Pseudomonadota; class Alphaproteobacteria; order Hyphomicrobiales; family Rhizobiaceae; genus Rhizobium; species Rhizobium sp. CNPSo 3670. The sequence goes on along the minus strand of NZ_JBXSOL010000001.1, from coordinate 225,816 downwards.
TTCTTTCTATCGAATGTTTCTTTCACGGAAATCGGCTCGACCGCAAGAGTGGAGCCGAATTTGCGTCGGTCTTCCCCAGCCTCTCGCCTTAAAGGCGGGCAAGCAGCGCCTTGCGCGTCTCATCGTCGACGAAGGCAGCCTCGATTGCAGTGCGCGTCATGGCGTTGATTTCCGCATCGGCGAATCCGAAAACATCGGCGGCAAGCTCGTATTCCCGCTTCAGCGATGTATGGAAAAACGGCGGGTCGTCGGAGCTGATCGTCACCCGCACACCCGCTTCCTTCAAGCGCCGCAGCGGATGCGAAGTGAAGTCGGGAAAGACCCTGAGTGCGATGTTGGACCCCGGGCAGACTTCAAGCACGGTACCGAGATCGGCAAGCCGCTTCACCAGATCGGTATCCTCTATGGCGCGCACGCCATGGCCGATGCGCGCGGGCCGCACGGCATCGAGCGCGTCGGCAACGCTGAAGGCGCCGCAGACTTCGCCGGCATGGATGGTCAATCCCAGGCCGGCATCGCGGGCGATGTCGAAAGCTCTGATATAATCGGCCACACGGCCCATGCGCTCCTCGCCGGCGAGATTGAAGCCTGATATCAAAGGGTTGCCAGCTTTTGCCGCATATTCCGCCGCACCGATCACGCTTTCGGGACCGAAGTGCCGTTCCCCGGTGACGATCAGCCGAGCCTCGATGCCGCTTTTGGCCTTGGCCCGCCGGATGCCTTCACAGACGCCTGATATATAGGCGTCTGCGCCGAGCCCGATGCGCTTGCCGTGGTCGGGCGACACGATGAGTTCGCTGTAGATGGTATTGATGCCTGCAAGTTCGTCGAGATAGGTTTCCGTCAGAAGCGCATAATCCTCCTCCGTCCTGTAGACCTCGGAAACCTTGTCGTAACACTCGAGAAAACTTGCGAAATCGTGCCAGACATAGGCGCCGTCGCGAAGCTCGCCGCTGATGTCGACGCCGTATTTCCGCGCCTGCGCCTCTGTCAACACAGGCGGTGCCGCACCCTCCAGATGGCAGTGCAGCTCGACCTTCTTCAAATGCGATGTCACAAAAAACTCCTTCCATGCGCTCCGCCGGGGATGCCGAGGTGGCGCGCAATGCTTTCGCCGATATCGGCATATGTGCGACGAACGCCGATGGAACGCGACCGGATGCCGGGGCCGTAGGCAATGATCGGCACGCGCTCGCGCGTATGATCCGTGCCGCGCCAGGTGGGGTCGCAGCCATGGTCGGCGGTCAGCACGACGAGGTCGCCGGGTTTCAACTTTTTGTGGACCTCAGGCAGACGGGCATCGAAGGCTTCGAGCGCTGCCGCGTAACCGGGCACGTCGCGACGATGGCCGTAGATCATGTCGAAATCGACAAAATTGGTGAAGACGAGATCGCCGTCCTCGGCCGCGTCGATTGCCGAGAGCGACGCATCCATCAGAGCCTCGTTGCCGCTGGCCTTGATGACCTTGGAAATGCCTTGATGGGCGAAGATGTCGCCGATCTTTCCCACGGCATGTACGTGCCTGTTGTGCTCGACCAGCCGGTCGAGCAGCGTCGGCTCCGGCGGCAGAACGGAAAAGTCGCGCCGGTTTCCGGTGCGCTGGAAGGTGGAGGCGGATTGGCCGATGAAGGGCCGGGCGATGACGCGGCCGATATTGTAGGAATCGAGAAGGGCGCGAGCCGTGCGGCAGAAGGCAAGCAGCCGGTCCAGGCCGAAATGCGCTTCGTGCGCCGCGACCTGAAAGACCGAATCCGAGGACGTATAGCAGATCGGCTTGCCGGTGCGGATATGTTCTTCGCCGAGCCTGGAGATGATTTCCGTTCCCGAGGCGTGGCAATTACCGAGAATGCCGGGAATGTCGCCCTCCCGGCATAATGTCTCGATCAGCTCCGGGGGAAAGGCATCGCCTTCCGTCGGAAAATATCCCCAATCGAAACTGACAGGTGTCCCCGCGATCTCCCAATGGCCCGATGGCGTGTCCTTGCCGCGGGAGATTTCGCTGGCCGCGCCATAAATGCCGTAGACCTTTTCCGGCAGGGGCATGCCGGCCGGAAATTGGCCGGAGGCCGCCCGGGCGATGTGCAGAAGCCCGAGTTCCGACATGTTAGGCAGGGAAAGCGGCCCGCTGCGCAGCCCGGCGCGGTCTCCGGCACCGGCCGCGCAGAATTCGGCGATATGGCCGAGTGTGTCGGCGCCCTCGTCGCCATAGGCTGCCGCATCAGGCGCCCCGCCGACGCCGAAGGAATCGAGAACGAAAAGAAAGGCGCGCGCCATTTTACCCCCGAAAGGACCGATCGCCGGCCTCCGAACCGTCGGAGGCTGAAGCCCACGCATATAGCGCCGCGTCTGGCTTGGCAAATTCGAGATGGGGAAGGGGTCAGCAGTCGCCGCAGGGTATCGAGTCGCCTTGCCGCTGGCGGTAGAAGAAACTGCGGCTGATGGTGATCGTGCGCATCCCATCCGGCATGAAGTTCGGCGCGAACAGGAACATCCTATAGGGGATGCTGAGTTCGGTCCGAACGAGGAAGCTATTTGCCGTCTTCATGTCGGCCGGCACGTCGCTCACCGTCACATTCTTGGCGTAAGGCGTCGTGCCATCCTGGGCCCAGGACCAGAGCACTTTCGCATTGGCACTGGCGTCGATTGAAATTCCGGTGATTTTCAGTGTCAGCGATGTCGTGTTGTAAGGTACGAACATCCCGGTTGCCACCGATGGCATTTGCGCAAGCGCGCTCTTCGTGACGGATTGCTGCTGGGTGACGAGGTCGGCGATCGCACCAGCGGCTCGTGTCGCACGCTTGCTGACGCTGAGGCCGATCGTGATCTCGAAAGCGCCGATGTAGAGCATGATGAGCACGGGAAAGAGGATTGCGAATTCGATCGCTCCGGCGCCATTGCGCTCTCGCGCCAGCCGACGCGCCTGCTGTACCAGTCTGGAGAACGGGTTGCGCAACGCCATTATGGATACTGCTCGTTCTGGAAGACCGAGGTGGCGATAATCAGATATTGCGTCGGCATCGAACCGTCGGACGGACGGATCGTCGTGATATAGGGCCGGATCAGATCCGTGATGATTTCCCATCGATAGTAGGCGCGCAGCATGTTGATTGTGCCGGCACCGCCAGGCGTATATTTGAAGGCCGCGGTGTTGATGTCGGCATATCGATCACTGGAAACTTTGGGGATCGTCGTCGGAATGGCCGAGAAGGAGCTGAACGTCTGCACATCCACGTAAAGCTTGCTCGGCGTGGCGGCTTCGCTGGTCGAGCAGCTGATCAGGATCGAGATCTCGTTGCAGAACGCCTGGCGGAATTGCGTCTGGCTCATATCGGTCGTACGGCCGAGATTGTAAGTGATCTGCCCGGTCCGCATCCGGCGGCTCATCGTATCGACGGCGTTGGAGACAAGTTCTTCGGCGGCGAAGGCGATGAAGGTTTCAAGGATCGCGAAGATCACCAGGAAGTATGGGATGGCAAGCAAGGCAAATTCGATCGCCGCTGCGCCATCGCGCGAGCGGGCGACAGCGCGAAACATGGAGAAACGGTACGGCGCGAAGGCGCGCTCCCTATCCGTCTTCTGATCAACTACCGTCATTGCCTGGACCCGAGCGACATCTCTGCCTGCCACACTAGGGTCCGTTCGTTGATTTTCCGTTTCAGGCCGATACGACGATTTTAACGAATGGTAGAAGATCCGAAGCCGGACCGATCAGGGTGATGTGGCGCCGGCGGCCGCTTGCTGCGCATGCTGCTCGCAATTGGGTGTGCAGGACAGCACGGAGCGCTCGGTCTGCCGGTAGACGCGCACCGTGTTGCCCTCGTCTATCGATACAAGGATGCGCTCGTCCAGGATCGCGTTGCCGTCGGCATCCAGAAGAACCAGATTGGTGGTGCCGAAGCTGCGCCCTGTCAGCACGATGGTCTTGGCATCGGCCACGGTCGCGTCTGCGACCTGGGCATTGCCGACGATGACCTTGCTGACGGGGCGGTCGAGCTTCAAGACGCGCGCATGATCCATATAGACGCGCAGCATGTCATCGTCTGCGGCCGAGGAAATTCCCGAAACACCGGAAACGGCGATCATGCCGGCAAAGAAAATGGTTTTGCCGCTCGATGACATTGGGTCCTCTTTCACGATCACAGCGCAATAGCGCATAGAATGGAAAAAAATGGTGAACGAAGCCTTAAGCTCACCATCCTGTTTCGCGGTGAAGCAGGATGACCTGATTTGGCACTGGCGCCGGGCGGTGTAGGTTGCGGCTGGATGCGGTGCCTGTACTATTTCCAGATAAATCCAGTTGTTAACCTCTGAATATCATTAAATATTGAACTAAATGAATAAGGTAAAGCTTACCCTGCGGGAGCCTCCGGCGCCCTTCACACGCTGTTAACTCTTTTTCTTAAGCCGATGGAAACGGCCATTCATTAGATTGCGGTTCATCCGATCAACGGCAACAGTTGGCGGACGTGCTGAACATCAACTGGAGTTAGGAGTACCCATGACCAAGCTTTTTAGCCGTTTTCTGAAGGACGAATCCGGCGCGACCGCAATCGAATACGGTCTGATCGCAGCCCTCATTTCCGTAGCACTCATCGCCGGCGCGACGACCCTCGGCCAGAAGATCGGCAACACGTTCAACGGCTTGAGCACCAAGATGGGCAATGCCGAAACTGCGAGCGGCGGCTGAGACCGAGTGCCGCCCAACGGCACCCGCATAATAACGGCCTTTTGATTGGTTGATACATCGAGCGGGCTCACAGGCTGAACGGCCGTGAGCCTTTTCGCATCATGTCAGGATCGGGTTTAAGCATGATCACAGCCGCAGTCTTTGTGATATTGCCACTCTGCCTCGCCTTCGCGGCCTTCTCGGATCTGTTCACCATGACGATCCCGAACCGTGTTTCCCTGATCCTCATCGCCTCTTTCTTCATTCTCGCACCACTTTGCGGTCTCGGCCTGCAGGCAATCGGCATGCATCTTGCCGCCGGCGCTATCGTCTTTACGGCATGCTTCGCTCTGTTTGCCTTCAATGTGATGGGCGGTGGAGACGCAAAGCTGTTGAGCGCCACCGCCCTCTGGTTCGGCGTGAACGAATCCCTGCTTTTCCTGATGACCGATGTTGCCATTATCGGCGGGCTCATCACCCTGCTCATCCTGCTGGTGAGGGCGCAGTCGAATACCATCCTTGCGATCGGCCTGCCGGTGCCCAACTCTTTGCTGCTCGCCAAGAAGATCCCCTACGGCATCGCCATCGCGATCGGCGGCTTCATGGCCTTCCCGTCCTCGCCGCTCTTCATCGCTGCGCTGGAAAGCTTGAAATAACGGCATTTTAAATGCCCATTAACTTAAAATGTAAGCATTCCATTAACCATAATTATACCAATTCCTGAGCATTCTGCAGGGCGAACATATCGTGCCTTGAGGAATGATCGATGAAACCGGCCCGCCTTATAATTCTAGCTGTCGCCTTGGTGGCAGCCGGCCTAGCCGGGCTCCTGGCAATGCGCATGGCCGGCAGCGGTGGCGTCGTCACGCAGGTGCAGTCGGTCATCGAGAAAGAACCCACCGTCAACATCCTCGTATCGAGCAAAAATCTGCCGGTCGGAGCGAGACTGGGCGACGACACGGTGCATTGGATGGCCTGGCCGAAAGAAGGCGTCGTTCAAGGCTTCATCACCGAAGCCGACAAGCCGGATGCTATCAAGGACCTGCAGGGCGCCGTCGTGCGTCTGCCGATCTTCGAAGGCGAGCCGATTCGGCCCGAAAAAGTCGCCGATTCCAGCAGCCGCATCCTGTCCTCGCTGTTGCCGGCCGGCAAACGCGCCGTCGCGACTGAGATATCTGTGGCAACGGGCGCCGGTGGTTTCATCCTGCCGAACGATCGCGTCGATGTCATCATGGTCCGCAAGGGCACCGAGGCCAACAAGCTCATCACCGAGACCGTGCTGAGCAATGTACGCGTTCTCGCCATCGACCAGCAGATCCAGGAAAAGGATGACGGATCCAAGACCGTGGTCGGCACGACCGCAACGCTGGAACTGACCCCAGACCAGACGAAAGTTCTCGCCGTTGCCCAGCAGATGGCTGACCGGCTTTCGCTCGCTCTGCGCTCCGTCGCCGATGCGCAGGAGCAGGATACCAGTGCGGCGGACTATCTGCTGAGCGGCGACAACGGCAGCGCGATCATTCAGGTCATCAAGTCGGGCTCCATCGTGACGGATGCCGGCGCGGCGCCGAAGGCGGAGTAAAGGACGTGCAAATGGGTAATTCAACGCGGCGCGCCAAGCTTCTCCTGACAGGCTGCCTGTCGCTGGCAATCGGCGCGACCGGCATGGCGCCGGCCTCTTTCGGGCCCCTTCTTGCTGTCAGTGAGGCGCGTGCCGCGGAAAGCCTTGTGCGTATCTCGCAGACCGGCCCCGAGGCCCATCGCCGGCTGAAGCTCGGGCTCAACAAGGCCGTCGTCGTCGATCTGCCGGAGGATGCCCATGATATCCTCGTCTCCGATCCGACCATGGCCGATGCCGTGACCCGCACTTCGCGGCGCATCTACCTGTTCGGCAAGAAGGTCGGCCAGACGAATATCTTTGTCTTCGGCGCCGGCGGGCAGGAGATCGTCAATCTCGATATCGAGATCGAGCGCGATGTCTCGGGCCTTGAAACCAATCTCCGCCGTTTCATTCCCGACTCCAACATCAAGGTCGAAATCGTCTCCGACAATATTGTGCTGACCGGCACCGTTCGCACGCCGCAGGACGCGACGCAAGCGGCCGATCTGGCGCAGGTCTTCCTGAAGGGCGGCGAAGCGACGACGAGAACCGAGACGGCATCCGGCACCGGCGGCGACAGCTCGGTGGCGCTCTTCGCCGAAGGCCGCCAGACGTCGCAGGTCGTCAACCTGCTGCAGATCCAGGGTGAGGACCAGGTCACCCTCAAGGTGACGATCGCCGAGGTTCGCCGCGAGGTGCTGAAGCAGCTCGGCTTCGACAACCTCGTCTCCAATTCCTCCGGCATGACTGTCGCTCAGCTTGGCGCTCCGAGCGCCGACAGCGCCACAGCCACCGTCGGCGGCGGCCTGGCGGCGCTCTTCAAAAGCTCGATCGGCAAATACGACATTTCGACTTATCTTAACGCCCTGGAGCAGGCCAAGGTCGTCAGGACGCTTGCAGAGCCTACGTTGACGGCGATATCCGGCCAGGCGGCGACCTTCAATTCCGGCGGCCAGCAGCTGTATTCGACGACCGACAACGACGGCAACGTCACTGTCGTTCCCTTCAACTACGGTATCAACCTTGCCTTCAAACCGGTCGTGCTGTCGTCCGGGCGCATCAGCCTGGAGATCAAGACGAACGTCTCCGAGCCGGTGGCCGGCAGCGGCAACGCCACCTATCAGCGCCGTTCGGCGGAGACTTCGGTGGAACTGCCCTCGGGCGGCTCGATCGCCCTGGCCGGCCTCATCCGCGACAATGTTTCCCAGACGATGGGCGGCACGCCCGGCGTCTCCAAGATCCCGCTTCTCGGCACGCTGTTCCGCCAGAAAGGTTTCGAACGTCAGGAAACCGAACTTGTGATCATCGCGACACCCTACCTGGTGCGTCCGGTGGCGCGCAATCAGCTCAACCGGCCGGATGACAATTTCAGCCCTGAGAATGACGGTGCAACTTTCTTCCTCAACCGTGTGAACAAGGTCTATGGCCGCCGCGAGGCGCCTGTCGCCGACGCGCAGTTCCACGGCTCGATCGGGTTCATCTACAAATGAGCGGGGCACGGTCGGCAGCAATGGCACAGAACAGAGATCAGGCGATGGCCCATATCAATGCGACGACACACCGCCTCGGTTACTCCAGGGCGCTTTTTGCCGCGGCCGTCATGTCGGTGGCGATCCTGTCCGGATGCGCCGGTCCGCATGACCAGCTGACGACAGGCGGGATCCCTGACGACTACCGCGCCCGCCATCCGATCATCGTTACGGAGGCCGAGCAGACGGTGGATATACCCGTCGCCTCGACCGACCGCCGCCTGACCATCGCGCAGCGCGACCTCATCCGCGGCTTTGCTGCAAACTACATATCACGCGCCTCGGGCCTGGTTTACGTCCTGTCGCCGGAAGGTTCGCCCAATTCCGCAGCAGCCTATCAACTGCGCAACCAGGTCCGCGCCGAGCTGGCGGCGAGAGGGATCGCAAGCTCGAAAATCATCAATACGTCCTATGCCGCTGCCGGTGCCGGCGATGCGGCGCCGATCCGGTTGAGCTTTACCGGCACGACCGCGGTCACGACGCAATGCGGCCAATGGCCGAAGGATATCTCCAACGATTTCGCCAACCAGAACTACTATAACTTCGGCTGCGCCTCTCAGAACAACCTTGCCGCCCAGATCGCCAATCCGGAGGACCTGGTGGCGCCCCGCGGCATGACGCCGATCGATGCACAGCGGCGCAACAACGCCATCCAAGAATACCGGACGACGTCGACGACGATCGAAGATGCCAGCGATAGCGGATTCTGAGGCGGAACGGGACGATGAGCGCAATCGAATACGAAATCAGGAACCCCAGCGAACTTCGCCACGCCGAAGAGGCCGTGCGGATGGCGGATCTGGAAAATATGCGGCCGTTGCCGCGCATCTCGGTTCACGCTTTTTGCGAAAGCGAGGCCCTGCAGCATGTCATGGAACGCTGCGCCAATGATCGGCGCATGGCGAAGGTGAGCATGCGCATCACCAGCGGCGGCATAGCCGCTGCCGCCAACATGTTTGCCGGCGCTCCGACGCCGAACCTGATCATCCTCGAGACCAAAGCCAATTCCGGAAGCCTGCTGGGCGAACTTGCGCCGCTCGCCGCCGTCTGCGATCCGACGACCAAGGTCGTGATCGTCGGCTACTACAATGATATTGGGCTCTATCGCGAACTCATCCGCAACGGCATTTCCGAATATATGGTTCAGCCGGTTGCCATGCCCGACATTCTGGCGGCAATGGCCTCGATCTTCGTCGATCCGGAAGCCGAGCCGCTCGGCCGCAGCATAGCCTTCATCGGCTCGAAAGGCGGCACCGGCGCCTCGACCGTTGCGCATAATTGCGCCTTTGGTATTTCCAATCTTTTCTCCACCGAGACGATCCTCGCCGATCTCGACCTGCCCTATGGCACGGCCAATATCGACTTCGATCAGGATCCGGCACAGGGCATAGCCGAAGCGGTCTTTGCGCCCGATCGGCTCGACGAGGTCTTCCTCGACCGCCTGCTGACGAAATGCTCAGAACACCTTTCCCTGCTTGCCGCACCCTCGCTGCTCGACCGCGCCTATGATTTCGATGGCCAGGCTTTCCAGCCGGTGCTCGATGTCCTGCAGCGCAGCGCGCCCGTCACCGTGCTCGACGTTCCGCACGCGTGGTCGGAGTGGACGCGCACGGTTTTGGCGAGTGTCGACGAGGTGGTCATCACCGCGGTTCCCGACCTTGCCAACCTGCGCAACACCAAAAACATGCTGGACGCGCTGCGCAAGATGCGGCCGAATGACAAGCCGCCGCATCTGATCCTCAATCAGGTCGGCATGCCGAAACGTCCGGAGATATCGCCGTCGGATTTCTGTGAGCCGCTGGAGATCGATCCGATCGCGATCATTCCCTTTGACATCAATCTCTTCGGCAACGCCGCCAACAGCGGCCGGATGATCTCGGAAGTCGATCCGAAGTCGCCGACGGCCGAAACCTTTTCGCAGATATCGCACATCGTCACCGGCCGGGTCGCCATCAAGAAGGCGAAGAAGGGCGGCCTGCTCGGCCTCCTGAAGCGGAAGTAGATGTAGAATGAAGAGATCGGATTAAGCGGCATGTTTGGAAAACGCGGAAACGAAGGTTTCGGAAAGGCCGGAGGCGCAATAGCTCCTCCGCCGCCGCCGGCCCCGGCCGCCGCCCCCGTGGCTTCTTCTCCTGCCGTCCTCGTCGAACCCCAGCGCGAACCCTTGCGCCAGCAGATGACGCCGCCCCCGACTCAGGCGCCGCAGCGCAAGCGGCCCGTTCGCACCGACGAATATTATGATACCAAACAGCAGGTATTTTCCGCGCTGATCGACACGATCGATCTCTCGCAGCTTTCCAAGCTCGATGGCGAAAGCGCGCGCGAGGAAATCCGCGACATCGTCAACGACATCATCACCATCAAGAATTTCGCGATGTCGATCTCCGAGCAGGAAGAACTGCTCGAGGATATCTGCAATGACGTTCTGGGCTACGGTCCGCTGGAGCCCTTGCTGGCGCGCGACGACATCGCCGACATCATGGTCAACGGCGCCGGCCAGACCTTCATCGAAGTTGGCGGCAAGACGATCGAATCGGAAATCCGCTTCCGCGATAATGCGCAGCTTCTGTCCATCTGCCAGCGCATTGTCAGCCAGGTCGGCCGTCGCGTCGATGAATCGAGCCCGATCTGCGATGCGCGCCTGCCCGATGGCTCGCGCGTCAACGTCATCGCGCCGCCGCTGTCGATCGACGGGCCGGCGCTCACCATCCGCAAGTTCAAGAAGGACAAGCTGACGCTCGATCAGCTCGTCCGTTTCGGCGCGATCACGCCGGAAGGCGCGACCGTGCTGCAGATCATCGGGCGCGTGCGCTGCAACGTCATCATCTCGGGCGGCACGGGCTCCGGTAAAACGACCCTCCTGAACTGCCTTACCAACTATATCGACCGGGATGAGCGCGTCATCACCTGCGAGGACACGGCCGAACTGCAGCTGCAGCAGCCGCATGTCGTGCGTTTGGAAACGCGTCCGCCGAATATCGAAGGCGAGGGCGAGATCACCATGCGCGATCTGGTCAAGAACTGCCTGCGCATGCGTCCCGAACGCATCATCGTCGGCGAAGTGCGCGGACCTGAAGTCTTCGACCTCTTGCAGGCGATGAACACCGGTCATGACGGCTCGATGGGCACGATCCACGCCAACACGCCGCGCGAATGCCTGAGCCGTATCGAATCGATGATCGCGATGGGCGGCTTCACGCTGCCGGCAAAGACGGTCCGCGAGATCATCTCCACCTCCGTCGACGTCATCATCCAGGCGGCACGCCTGCGCGACGGTTCGCGTCGCATCACACAGATTACCGAGGTGATCGGCATGGAAGGCGACGTCATCATCACCCAGGATCTGATGCGCTACGAGATCGAGGGCGAGGATGCGGGCGGCCGACTGATCGGCCGGCACATGTCGACCGGCGTCGGCAAACCGCATTTCTGGGATCGGGCTCGTTACTTCAACGAGGAAAAGCGCCTGGCCGCTGCCCTCGACGCGATGGAAGCGAAATCGAAGGAATAGGGTGATGTTCGGATTCGATCCGCTAGTCCTGGCAATCGTCGTCCTCGCCGCTGTATCCGCTGCGGCGGTCGCCTATGTCCTGTTGTTTTCCCGGATCGAGGCCGACAAGAAATCGGCAAGCCGCATCAACCGTGTCAAATCGGCTGAGGTCGACCGCGCCAAGGTCAAGGCTGCCCGCGACCGGGTGCAGGAAATGTCGAAGCGGCGCAAATCGGTGCAGGATAACCTGAAGGATCTGGAAAAGCGCCAGAACGAAAAGACCAAGAAGACCTTGTCGATGAAATCGCGGCTGGTGCAGGCCGGTCTGGCGGTCACGCTGACGCAGTTCTATCTCTTCAGCGCCATCTTCGCTTCGGTGCTGCTGCTCATGGCCTTCATCATCGGCGCGTCGTGGATGGTCATGATCGGCATCGCTTTCGTGGCCGGACTCGGCCTGCCGCGTTGGGTCATCGGTTTCCTGATCAAGCGCCGCCAGAACAAGTTCCTCAACGAGTTCCCCAATGCGCTCGATGTCATCACCCGCTCGATCAAATCGGGATTGCCGCTCAACGATGCGATCCGCCTTATCGCGACCGAAGGCACTGAGCCGGTGAAGAGCGAATTCCGCCGGGTGATCGAAGCCCAGCAAGTTGGCCTCAGCATTCCCGACGCCTGCGCCCGCATGACGCTCCAGATGCCGCTCCAGGAAGTCAACTTCTTCGCGATCGTCATCGCTATCCAGTCGCAGGCCGGCGGCAATCTCTCCGAGGCGATCGGCAACCTGTCAAAGGTGCTGCGCGAGCGCAGGAAGATGAAGGCCAAGGTCTCGGCGCTGTCGATGGAAGCCAAGGCGTCCGCCGTCATCATCGGTGCTCTGCCGTTCATCGTCGCGACCCTGGTTTACCTCACCTCGCCGAACTACATGATCGTCCTTTTCACCGATCCGCGCGGCCATTTCATCATGGGCGCCTCGGCGGTCTGGATGTCGATCGGCATCCTCGTCATGCGCAACATGGTCAATTTCGACATCTAGCGGGAGAGAAGCACCATGTCGCAGGATCTTGCCGCAACGCTGACCAATCCGAGCATGCTGATCGCTGTTTTCGTCGCGATCGCCGTCTTCGCGACTCTCTACACGATCGCCATCCCCTTCTTCGAGCGCGGCGATCTCAGCAAGCGCATGAAAGCTGTCTCGACCGAACGCGAGCAGATCCGCGCCCGCGAACGCGCCCGCATGAACACCGAACCGGGCGCCGGCAAGGCTTCGCTCAGAAATCAGAACAACCGGTCGGTCCGCCAGATTGTCGAACGCTTCAATCTGCGTAAGGCGCTTGTCGACGAAAACACGGTCAACAAGCTGCGTGCCGCGGGTTTTCGCTCGGAAAATGCGCTGAATACCTTTCTCGTCGCGCGCTTCCTGCTGCCATTTCTCTTCCTCGCGCTCGCCGCCTTCTGGGTCTTCGGTCTCGGCGGCCTTGCGGAGCGCGGCATGCCGATGCGAATGCTCGCCGTCATCGGCATCGCCTATCTCGGCTTTTATGCGCCGAATATCTATATCTCCAACCGCATGAGCAAGCGTCAGCACTCGATCAAGCGCGCCTGGCCGGATGCGCTGGACCTGATGCTGATCTGCGTCGAATCCGGCATCTCGATGGAGGCGGCGATGCGTCGCGTGTCGGAGGAGCTCGGCGAGCAGTCGCCGCCGCTTGCCGAGGAGATGGTGTTGACCACCGCCGAACTCTCCTTCCTGCCGGATCGTCGCGTGGCGCTCGATAATCTCGCCGCGCGCACACAGCTCGAGCTGGTGCGTTCGGTGACCCAGGCGCTGATCCAGGCGGACCGCTATGGCACGCCGGTTGCGCAGGCTCTGCGCGTTCTCGCCCAGGAAGGACGCGACGAGCGGATGAACGAAGCGGAAAAGAAGGCGGCCGCCCTGCCGCCGAAACTGACTGTGCCAATGATCCTGTTCTTCCTGCCGGTGCTGATCGCGGTCATTCTCGGCCCGGCCGGCATACAGGTCGCGGATAGGTTCTGAACCGCAAGGGGCCACTTCGACCCGCGTGACCGGCGCTGGCATAGCTGGTAAACGGGATGGTGTCGGGAGCACGGAAGTGACCGTCCCAGCGCAATCCGATTCCGAAGGAGAGGTTCCGATGTCTTCCGCAGGCATTTTCATCAGCATCATGGCAGCCTTGGTCGTCGGCGCGATGAGCCCCGGCCCGAGCTTCGTCGTCGTCTCCAGGATCGCCATCTCGCGTTCGCGGCTGGATGGACTTGCGGCGGCATTCGGCATGGGCGCCGGCGGCGTCGTTTTCGCCGGTCTGGCGCTCGCCGGTCTGACAGCATTGCTGTCGCAATTCGAATGGCTCTATGTGCTGCTCAAGGTGGCGGGCGGTGCTTATCTCCTCTACATCGCCGTCAATATCTGGCGAGGCGCCGCAAAGCCGATCGAGCTTTCCCATGCCGTCAATGGCCATCGTGCACCCGTGCGCAGCTTCATGACCGCATTGCTGACGCAGCTCAGCAACCCGAAGACCATCATCGTCTACGCCAGCCTTTTTGCGGCGCTTCTGCCGCGGACGGTGCCGCTCGATCTTCTCGTCGCATTGCCGGTCGGCGTCTTCGCGGTGGAGGCGGGTTGGTATTCGATCGTGGCGCTCGCCTTTTCGGCCCGCCACCCGCGGCGGCTCTATCTCCATGCCAAGGGCTGGATCGACCGGGCCGCCGGTGCGGTGATGGGCGGTCTTGGTCTGCGGCTCATTCTTTCGGGCCTCAGCGTCAGGTAACTCAGGCGGAGAAGGGCTGGTCCTCCGGCAAAATGACGAGGTCAGTTGGTGTTGCTGTCACCGGCGGCGCCCGGCGCCTTGTCCTTGGCAGCGAGCTTCTGCCAGGAATTCTGCTGCGAGAGCATACCCTTGAGATAGGCCACGTTGGCATCGGCCTGCTGCGGCGAAAGCTCTCGCCGCGCGATCTGTTCGGCTTCTGCAAAACGCCCTTGCAAGCCGACGACGAGGGCAAGATTCTGCCGGACGCGGCTGTCGGCGGTCGGCTGCCCGGCGGCGGAGCGCAGATAGGTTTCGGCCGTGCGCAGATCGCCGGTCAGCACATAGGACATGCCGAGGTTGGAAAGGATGGAAGGTTCGTTCGGCTGAATGTCGAGCGCGTCGCGGTAGCGTTGCCGGGCCTCGCTCGCCCGGCCCATCTGGTCGAGGATTGCGCCTTCGGCCGAGATCAGCCTCCAGTCGGGACGATCCGGTGTCTGGGCGCGGCCGATCGTGTCGAGCGCCTGCTGGAACTGCCCGGCCGCCGCCTGCGCCTTGCCATAAGCGGCCAGCACATTGCGGTCGCCCGGATTGGCGATCGCCACCTGCTGCATGACGGCGAGCGCTTGCGCGTCGCGGCCGCTCATGCGCAGCAGGTTGGCGTAGTTGACGCCGTTGACGGGATCGCGCGGGTTTTTTTCATAGGCCTGGCCGATCCGGTCCGTCGCTGAGCGCAGCTCGGTCGCATCCATCTCTTCGACCGGCTTGGTAAGCTTCGGCACCGAGCCTGTCGTCATCCGGTCCTTGGCCGTCGTCGAGCAGCCGGCAAGAGTGAGGATGATCAGCGAAGCTGCTGCGCCCTGCAGGATACGGTTGGTGGATATGGTGATGCGCGAGGCAGGCATGTTGCGTTCCTGATTCCGAAATCGGCGCCTGACCTCGAAGCGGAACAGGGAAAGGTTTGACGCAATCTTCGCTCCAGCAATAGTCTGTTAACCCTAACAGACCGTTAAGGAGCGATTCCTGACGACCGCCGAAGGACAATCATGGCCCCCTATCAGTTCATCGAAAGACCAACTCCCTTCAACACGAAGGGCGGCTCGACGCTGCCGATCTTTGCCGTCACCCCTGCCCATATCGAGACCGGCACGATCGATCCGATTGCGCTCGATTGGGCGCGTAAGGCAGGCTACAAGGCCGAAAGCGGCTCGCTCTTGCTGATCCCGACTGCCGACGGCCAGCTCGGCGGTGCGCTTTTCGGCCTGGGGACCAACCCGTCCGAACAGCCCTACATCACCGGCAGGCTGGCCCGTGCGCTGCCCGCCGGCGACTGGCACATTGAGACCGCGCCGCTGACGGCAAATCGCCTCGCCCTCGGCTTCGGGCTCGGCAGCTACCGTTTCGATCGCTACAAATCGGAAAAGTCGTCGGCAGCGACCTTGATGATCCCCCGCGATGCCGACGGCGCCGATATCAAGCGCCAGCTCGCCGGCGTCTTTCTTGCCCGCGACCTCATCAATACGCCGACAAACGACATGGGACCGGACCAGCTCGAGGCCGCTTTCCGCGCCCTGGCCGGACATTACAAGGCGGAACTATCGGTCATCACCGGCGATGAACTGCTCACCCAAAATTTCCCGCTGGTTCACACCGTCGGCCGCGCCAGCGCCGATGCGCCGCGTCTTCTTGAGCTGCGCTGGGGCAAGAAGGGTCATCGCAAGGTAACGCTCGTCGGCAAGGGCGTCTGCTTCGATACCGGCGGTCTCGACATCAAGCCTGCCGCCTCGATGCTGCTGATGAAGAAGGATATGGGCGGCGCGGCAAATGTCATGGGACTGGCCCTGATGATCATGGACGCCAAGCTGAAGGTCGATCTGCGCGTCATCGTACCGGTCGTCGAAAACGCCATCTCCTCCAATGCCTTCCGCCCCGGTGACATTTACCGCAGCCGAAAGGGCCTGACCGTCCAGATCGACAATACTGACGCCGAAGGCCGTTTGATCCTGGCCGATGCGCTTGCCTATGCCGACGAGGAAGAGCCCGAACTTTTGATCGACATGGCGACGCTGACGGGGGCTGCCCGCGTTGCCCTCGGTCCGGATCTTCCGCCCTTCTTCACCGATGATGCCAATCTGGCCCATGACCTGACCGAAGCAAGCCTGGAGACGGATGATCCGATCTGGCGCCTGCCGCTCTATGCCGGCTACGAAAAAGATGTCCGCGCCAAATTCGCCGACCTGACGAATGCCCCGGCCGGCGGCATGGCGGGGTCGATCACCGCCGCGCTTTTCCTCAAGCGCTTCGTTAGCAAGACCAAGAGCTGGGCGCATTTCGATATTTACGGTTGGGCTCAGGCCGAACGGCCACATTCGCCAGGCGGCGGCGAGGCACAGGCGATCCGCGCGCTCTTTCACCATATCCGCACCAGCCTGCGCTGACGCCTCCTGGATAATGCTAAGGCGCATTTGCACGACTCTGTTACGCACTGCGCCTGGCGGCCGATCGTTAAAATTTTATTCACCCTGCCGGGCGGCAGTTCCCGCCACCACTTGAATGTCCACGGCAACTGCCGGAAAATGAAACGCTAGCGTAACGATTTCCGGAGGGGCCGTGCCGATCGAACTGACCGCCTCGCAGGCGCTGGGGCTCTGGCATGGCGTGGCGCTCGACCAGGTTCGTCATGACGACCGCGATTTGACATTGCGCCAGATGGCGATCCTCCTGCATATTTACCTCGTGCCGCCGCCCCACACTGTGCGCGGGCTTGCCGCCACGCTCAACGTCACCAAGCCGGTCATTACTCGCGCCTTGGATACGATGGGTGAGATGGGCCTGGTTGATCGCGTGCGCGACGATGCCGACCGTCGTAATGTGATCATCAAACGTACCGTCGGCGGTGCGCTTTACCTGGAAAAGCTCGGCGATCTCGTCCGGGATCAGGGCCGGCGGCTACCGATCTAAAAGGGCGATCTGAAAGGGACATAAATGATGATGCTCGACCGCCGCCTGCATGCCTATCGGCCGGATCTCGCGGAAGCGGGGCTCAAGGGCAAGGTGGAGGCATCGCGCTTCGTGGAAGGCGCCGCAGCGCGTGTTGCCGTTCCCGTCGTTGCCCTGCGCCCAGAGCCGGAACTTGCCCGCGGCATCGATACGGAACTGCTCCTTGGCGAGGAGGTGACCGTTTTCGATCGCGCCGACGGCTGGTGCTGGGTAAAAGCTGCCTCCGACGGCTATGTCGGCTATCTCAAGGCAGAGGCGCTCTCGCAAACCGGGCCGGCGCCAACCCACATCGTCACCGTCCAGCGCACCTTCCTCTATCCGGAGCCGGAGCTGCGCAAGCCGCACCAAGCCATTCTGTCAATGGGAAGCCGCGTTCACATCACCGGCGAGGCAGAAGTGCGCGGCAACCGCTACGTCGTGCTGCCGGACGGCACGGCAATCTTCGCCAGGCACGTGCAACCGATCGGCGCTCTCGACGGTGTCGATTATGTTGCGATCGCCGCCCGTTTCCTCGAGACGCCCTATCTCTGGGGCGGCCGATCCGGCCTTGGCATCGATTGCTCCGGCCTCATCCAGCTGGCGATGCTGATGGTGGGTAGACTGGCGCCGCGTGACACCGACATGCAGGCGGCCGGACTCGGCGAACCGATCGACCGCTCGGAGATCCGCCGCGGCGACCTGGTGTTCTGGAAAGGCCATGTCGCGATATTCGAAGATCCCCAAACCATTCTCCACGCCAACGGCCATAGCATGACGGTGGCGCGTGAGAATTTCGAGGCGGCCGTCGAGCGCATCGGCTCGCTGTACCAACGGCCGACGGGCTATCGCCGCCCGTTTGGCTAAGTGATCGGCCGCTGCGGCCAGATGCTCACGCCGCCGGTCCAATCCTCGAAAGCTTTCGATAGTCTCAGCACCCGCATGTCGTCGAAACGCGGTCCGACGATCTGCAGCCCGATCGGCATGCCCGACCGGGAGAAGCCGCAATTGATCGACGCGGCCGGCTGCTCCGACATATTCCACGGTACGGTAAAGGCGATATGTTCGAACGGTCTCGTCGGATCATTGGTCGGCGATGCCCACTCGGCCGGATAGGAGATGATGGGGTTGGTCGGCGAAAGCAGGGCGTCGACCGTGGTGAACAGCCGTCCGCAACTCCTGCGCATTTCGATCGTCTGATTGAAGCCTCTGACTGCATCGACGCCGCTAATATCGGCGCCGGCCTTCGCCCAATCTCCGATATAGGGCAGGATGCTATCGCGCCGCTCTTCGTTGAGCCCTGCGATATCGCTCCACAGGCGGGCGCGCCAGAACGTGTCGAGCCCGTCAAGCATCGCGCGCGTTAGCACCGGTTGAACGGAAATGATGGTCGCGCCGGCTTTCTCGAAACGTTTCGCTGCCGATTCGACCGCGACCCTGATCTCATCATCGACAGCAAACCCGCAGCCGGCATCGAGCATCAGGCCGATTTTCATGCCTGACATGTCAACAACGAAATCCATCCAGTCGAAATCATTGGACGGCAGGCTGGTCCCGTCGCGCCAGTCGGGCCGTGACAATGTCGCCATGGAAAAAGCGGCGTCCTCGACAGTGCGCGTCATCGGGCCGAGACAGCGCCCGACATAATAGGGATCGGCCGGAATGCGCCCGTGGCTCGGCTTGAAGCCGAAGATGCCGGTCCAACCGGCAGGAAGCCGCACCGAACCGCCGATATCCGTGCCGATGTGCAGCGGCCCGTAACCGGCCGCCGCCGCGGCCGCGGCGCCGGCGCTCGATCCGCCGGGATTCTGCGTCACGTCCCAGGGATTGCGACTGAGAGGGTGGAAGCTCGACAGGCCGGAGGAGAGCATGCCGTAATCCGGGCAGGTGGTTTTGGCGAAGATCACCGCGCCATCCTCGCGCAACCGCGCGGCAGCCGGCGCGTCAGCCTCCGCCGGCTTCAGCTCCATCGCCTTCGTGCCGAGGGGCACCGGCTGGCCCTTCGTCGCGATCAGTTCTTTCAGCGTTGCCGGGATGCCGTCGAGCGTGCCGAGCGCTCGTCCCTTCGCCCAGCGCTCCGTCGAAGCTTTCGCCTGCACGCGCGCGGCCTCCGGGTCGTAGAGGTAGAGTGCTGAGATCGACGGCTCCCAGGCGGCGATATGGTCTTCGAGGGAGAGCCAGTATTCGAGCGGCGAGAGGCTCTTATCGGCGAAGCGTCGCCTGAGTTCACGGATGGTAAGGTCGGTTTCGGCCATCAGCGGCTCGCCTCGCGTGGATCGAGGAGATCGCGCAAGCCGTCGCCGAGCATGTTGAAGCCGAGCACGGTGAGCGCGATGGCAAGGCCGGGCAGGACCGCCAGCCAGGGGGCCAACGCCAGGTAGGTTTGCGCATCCGCAAGCATTCGGCCCCATGTCGGCGCCGGCGGCGCCATGCCGAGCCCGAGAAAGCTGAGGCCGGCCTCGGTCAGGATCGCCAGTCCGAGCTGGATTGTCCCATGCACGATGATCTGGCTGATGATGTTCGGCAGCACATGGCGCAGCGAAATGGTCAGGCGCGTATTGCCGATCGCGCGTGCCGCCGTCACATAATCGCGGCTCCAGGCCTGCAGCGAGGTTGCCAGCGTCACCCGTGCAAAGACCGGAATCATGAAGACGGCGATCGCCGTGATTGCGGTGAACCGCCCCGGCCCGAGAAAGGCGCCGAGCACCATGGCCGACAGGATCGGCGGCAAGGCGAAGATGACGTCGCAGATGCGCATCAGCAGCGCTTCGGCTGGACCGCGGATCGCCGCTGCGGAAATGCCTGATATCGAGCCGAGCGTCCCGCCGATCGCAACCGCGGTGATGGCGATCGACAGGGAGTTCCAGCATCCGGCCATCAGCATCGATGCCACGTCGCGGCCGAACTGATCCGTGCCGAGCAAGCCGAAGGCAAGCGGCGGCTGCAGTTTATGGATGATCTGCATCTTCGCCGGCGGCAGCGGCGTCCAGACGAGCGATAGCAGCGCAACGGCGACCAGCAAGCCAATGATGACAGTGCCCGCGATGAGGTTCATTCGCCGGCTAACTCTGGCAGTTCTTCGGCGGCAGGCGATGGCGGGGGATACGATCTGGGCCATCTTTCAGACCGCCTTTCTCATCCTGGGGTCGATCGCCAGATAGGAGAGATCGACGACGAAATTCACCACGATGACCAAGCCTGCGAAGAACAGCACGACATCCTGCATGACGATGACGTCGCGCTGGGAGAGTGCCTGAAGCGCAAGCCGCCCGAGCCCCGGCAGGTTGAAGACGTTTTCCACCAGCACCGCGCCCGCGACCAGAAAGGTGAATTGCAGCCCGATCATCGTCAGAATCGGGATCAGCGCATTCGGCACGATATGCCGCCACAGCACCGCACTGCTCGACAGCCCCTTGGCCACCGCGGTGCGGGCAAAATCCTCATGCATCGCCTCGAGCACCGCCGAACGTGCGACGCGCGTCAACACCCCCGCCTGCGGCATCGCCAGCGCGACGGTCGGCATGACGAGCGCCTGCAATGCCGGCAGAAACCCCTCGTGCCAGCCAGGAAAGCCGCCCGCCGGCATCAGTCCGAGCAGCGTCGAAAACAGGATGATCATGAGCAGCGCCACCCAGAAGGCGGGCACGGCGATGCTGATCTGCGAAAAGAGCGTTGCGATGATGGCGAAGACACCGCCGCGGCGCGAAGCCGCCAGCGCGCCGAGCGGTAGGGCAATCGCCACCGACAGCACGATTGCCATCAGCGCCAGCGGCAGCGTCACCGCCAGCCGCTCGACGATCAATCCGGCGACCGGGACGCCGTAGGTGTAGGATTGGCCGAGATTGCCCGACAGCACGCCGGCGAGCCATTGGCTGTAACGCAGGATGAGCGGCTGGTCGAGGCCGAGCTCGTGGCGCAACGCCGCCAGCGTTTCCGGACTTGCCGAGGTGCCGAGCATGATCGAGGCGGGGTCGCCCGGCAGAAGATCCATGGCCGCGAAGATCAGCAGCGAGACGATGAGAAGTGTTAGGAACAGGCCGGCGAAGCGGCGGGCGAGGAGGGTGATCATATGGGGTCGAGAGCGGCTGCGGCGGGACGCGGCACGCCCCTTTTGCCCTCACGCGGAGCACCAGACGCGCCGGCGGCGAGTTTGGCGAGAACGCCAACCTCACTTTCCGTCCCCGACCTTGAGCCTGGGATCCATGCCACTGCTGTTGATGGATGTGGTGTGGATGCTCGGGTCAAGCCCGAGCATGACGGAGCGTGAGGCTGGCGGGAGGAGGCAATCAGCGAGCAGATGCCCATGCCAGGAATACCATACGTCAACAAAACCAAACAATGCCGGCCCGGACTGAACTGGCCTGGTGAGGGAGGGTGAGGGCTGCGTGCCATATCGGCCAAATGTATATCGGATCTCTCCAAGGCCATCACCTCATCGCACCCCTACCGAGCCTACCGCTCACTCGTCCCAGGAAACACCGGAAAGCACATTGGAGGGAATCGGCTCGTTCTCCCATAGCCCCTTCAACTTCCTGTCCCAGACACCGAGTTTCGGCATGACGAAAAGGTAGAGCGCCGGCACGTCTTCGGCCAGAATCTTCTGCGCCTCGCCATAGATTGCATTCTGCGCGGCAGGATCGGCGGTCTCCTGGACCTTCTTCATCAGCGCGTCGAAGGCCGGGTTCCTGTAATTGAAATAATAAGGATCGCGCGCATAGATGTCGATGTCGAGCGGTTCGGCATGGGCGACGATCGTCATGTCGAAATTGCGATCCTTCATCACGTCCTGAACCCATTTCGCCGGAAATTCCGTCGGCTCGATGTTCATCGTCACGCCGATCTCGGCAAACATCGCCTGCATCACTTGGGCGCTGCGCGGCGCATAGGCCATCTGCGGCGATTTGATCGTGAAGGTGAAGCCGTTGGCGTAGCCGGCCTCAGTAAGCAGCGCCTTTGCCTTTTCGACATCATAGGGCAGCACGCCGGTCATGTCCTTATAGCCCGGATCGTTCGGCGTGTAGTGGCTGCCGATCGGCGTGCCGAGGCCGGACCACGCCCCGTCGATCACCGTCTGGCGGTCGATCGCCATCATCAGCGCCTGGCGGACGCGCTTGTCGTCGAAGGGCTTCTTCGCATTGTTCATGCCGGCGACGACCTTGAGTTCGGTATTGCCGACCTTGGTGATGAGTCTGGTATCGCCGTCGAAGGAACTCATCAGCTCAGGCGCGGCAAATTCCGGAAAGGCGTCGAGATCGCCGGATTTCAGCGCGGCCGCCTGCGCCTGCGGATCGGCGATGAAGCGGAAGGTCACCTTCTCGAGCTTGGCAACCGCATCCTTGTTCCAGTAGTCGCCATTCCTGACGAGTTCGACCCTGTCGCCCTTCGTCCAGCTGGCGAATTTGAAGGGACCGGTGCCGATCGGCGTCACTTTGTCGTTGTCGGCCGTCTTCGCGGCGACCATGACGGATGCCGGCCAGCCGAGCCAGTAGATCAGGCTGCCGGTCGGCGCCGAGAGATGCAGCACCAGCGTTTCTGCGTCTGGCGTCTCTATCGAGGCGATCGAGGTGAAGAAGCGCTTCTGCGGGTTTACCGAATCCGCCCCGCGGGCGCGGTCCAGCGAAAACTTGGCGGCAGCGGCATCGAATGCTTCGCCGTCATGAAATTTGACGCCGGTCCGCAGCTTGAACGTATAGATCAGGCCATCGGCCGAGATTTCCCAGCTTTTCGCCAGCTGCGGCTGGACCTTGCCGGTCTGATCAATCGTCACCAGCCCCTCGAACACATTCTGCCAGGTGACCTGGCCGATCGCAACCGGTGCGGCGATCGTCGGGTCGAGGCCGGTTGGTTCGACGCTCATGCCGAGATTGAGGGCGGTCTTGGCCGCTTCAGCCGGTGTCATTGCCGTCACTACGAGACCGGCCGACAACGCAGCACCGAGGGAAAGCCGCTTGATGAAGCACCCCGAAGACGCAAACGAAACCTTGTTCATCATATCCCCCGGCACATGATTCGGTTCTCACCAGCTCGTCGAAAATACATCAGCGCCAGGATCTGCATTCACGTGTCTCCGCCATTCTATCAGGTTGCGACCCTATTCAATCAATGGCGTTCAGCATAGCGGTCTCGCCATGCTATTTGTCCGCCTTCGGCTGGAAGGGCGCTTGCCATATAGACGCCGCGCGCGATTGCCCGCGCCATCACGATCGTGGCGAGGTGGCAAAGTTCCACCAGGCTTGCCATGTCGTTTCTGGAATGTCTGGCGGTCGAAGCGGCAAAGACGGTATCGCCGTCGAGCGGCAGATGTGCCGGCAGCAGCGCCCGGGCAAGGCCGTCATGACCGGCAAGTGAAAGCCGATGCGCTTCCGCCTTCGTCAGCTGCGCGTCGGTCACGACAGCGCCGATCGTCGTTGCCGGCGTGCTCATTCCCTTGAGCCGCATTCGGTGATCGGTCGTCGCAGGCATGCCGAGCCCGCCGAACTCGCCGTCTTTCTCGAAGGGTGCCGCCCAGAAATGCGGCCCGTCGGCGATCGTTGCCGAACCGAGCGCATTGACGGCGACGATCGCACCGATGCGGTGACCGGCGCTGCTGACCGCACTGGCCGAGCCGAGCCCGCCCTTGAAAGTGGCCGTCGTCGCCCCTGTGCCGGCGCCGGCGGTGCCGAGCGCAAATTCACCCTTGGTCGCGGCCTTCAGTGCCGCATAGCCCATCTCACGATAGGGTGAGTGAAGGCCCCAATCCTTGTCGCCCCCGTTCAGCAGGTCCATCAGGATCGCTTGCGGTACGATCGGAATCCTGACTGGCCCGACTGAAAAGCCGCGGCCGGCTTCGCGCAAGCCCGCCTGCACGCCGCCGGCCGCATCGAGCCCGAAGGCCGAGCCGCCCGAGAGTACGAAGGCATCGACGGCACTGACGGTCATCGACGGGTCGAGCAGGCCGGTGTCACGTCCGCCCGGCGCGCCGCCGAGCACCGCGCCGGAGGCAACCGCCGGCTCGTCGAAGACGATGACCGTGACGCCGGATCCCAGCACGAGGTCGGTCGCATGGCCGACGGAAACGCCTTTGATGTCGGTGAGCAGATTGAGAAGATCGGGCAAGGGCTGATCCTGGTGGCGCTGATACAGCCGATAGGACTGCAATTGCCCTCAAAAAACAAGACCGGCCCTTTTGGCAGGACCGGTCACATCGGAAAAGCCGCGAAAGTCGGTAGCGGCCGCATGCCGTCAGGCATGAAGCGGCTTCGGATGACGGCGGGTCATCAGGTCGTGGATGGCCAGCCGCACCTCGTCGGGCGAACCGAACCGCTGCTCATCGAGGTCGTGGACATGGAATTTCACGGCGATGAACTTCAGCCGATCTTCGTCGGGGATAACGATGCCGACGGGAACGCCTGCGTATTCGATAACTTGCTTCTTCATAGATAGAACTCCTGCCGCGCGGGCATGCGCAGCCATGGCGAATTGACTTGTCTGGTACCGTTGAAAGGAGGACGAACGTCACATTCGACAGTTCGGGCGGGAGAGGGCGCCCGGACGGTCATTGCCAAGCACAGATCGCCCAAGGAGAGTGGCGAGAATTTCGATATCTATCATGTCTCGTTCCTTTCGTTGGCGTTGCGCTCGATGGTCCCGGAAGAGCCCGGGGCCGGTGATTGCTGTCTTCAATATCTACTAACTTAGTAGAGATTACCCGACAGGCTGTCGGAAACATATTCCGAAACGTGTCAAAATATCGACGATCCGAAAAAATTCATTCCATCCTGGCCCGAACTTACAGAAGGAAACATATCAGCTCTTCGTAAAATTCGCATGACAGAATCGAAACTCTTTCGACGCCGCAGCAGAAATAGGAAGTCTGTCTGATTCCGGCAATGGGCCTCATCGTTAAAAATCGAGATGCCTCGAAATGGCCGATTTGGTTAACGTCCGAAAGCATGGATCACCAGCCTTCCTGGAGCACCTTTTCCAGCATGTCTGCGAAGAAATCCGCGCTTTCGATACTGAGGCAGAGCGGCGGCTTGATCTTCAGCACATTTTGGTGATCGCCGGTCGGCTGCATGACGATACCGAGCTCGAGAAGCCGGTCGCAGATCGCCGCCGTCTCTTCCGTCGCCGGCTCAAGCGTCGTTCTGTCGCGGACGAATTCCAGGCCGAGATAGAGACCCATTCCGTGGACGGCGCCGGCGATCGCGTGCCGATCGATCAGCGCGGCAAGCCGCGCCTTCAGATGATCGCCGACCGTGCGGACATTTTCCTGCAGCTTCTCCTCAGCCATGATATCGAGCACCGTCATGCCGGCGACGCAGCTGACCGGGCTGCCGCCGGTGGAGGAGAAGAAAGGCCCTTGCTTCTCCAGCGACTGCGCAATCTCCCGTCTGGTGATGACGGCGCCGAGCGGATGGCCATTGCCCATGCCCTTGGCAATAGTGATGATATCGGGCACGACCCCTTGCTGTTCGAAGCCCCAGAAATAATGGCCGAGCCTGCCGTAACCGACCTGCACCTCGTCGGCGATGCAGAGCCCGCCGCGGGCGCGCACCTCGGCGTAGATCTCCTTCAGGTACCCTTCCGGCAACGGAATGCCGCCGGCATTGCCGTAGACCGATTCGCAGATGAAGCCCGCAAGGCCTTCGCCGCCGGCGTCGATCGTCTCGAGTATCGGCTTGACGGCGGCCAGGTAGCTCGCCGCCGTGTCGGGTCCGCGAAACGCGCCGCGATAGGTATTCGGCGAAACGGCCGCATGCACCCAATCCGGTCGGGTGGTCAGCGCCAGCGGATTGTCGGC
Organism: Rhizobium sp. CNPSo 3670; assembly: GCF_057784555.1. NCBI lineage: Bacteria > Pseudomonadati > Pseudomonadota > Alphaproteobacteria > Hyphomicrobiales > Rhizobiaceae > Rhizobium > Rhizobium sp. CNPSo 3670. Next base: position 200,011 of record NZ_JBXSOL010000001.1, on the reverse strand, counting down.
GATCGAAGTGGAGACGGCGTCGCTCGCCGCCGACCAGCCATGATAGGCCTCGAGCAGGCAGAGCATGTTGCGGGCGCCGCTATGGGCCTGTGCCAGTTGAATCGCCAGATCGTTCGCCTCGGAACCGCTGTTGACGAGGAAGACCGCGTCGAGGCCATCAGGCGCGAGCGCCGCGAGACGCTCGGAAAACTCCGCAATCGCCGCATAGTGGAAGCGTGAATTCGTATTGAGCCGCAGCCATTGGGCGTTGATTGCCGCCGCCAATCTGGGATGGCCGTGGCCGACAATCGTGACATTGTTGACCATGTCGAGATAGGCGCGGCCCTCGACATCGAACAGATGTTCCCTCCAGCCGCGCTCGACCTGCGGCGGCGCGGCATAATAGTTCTTCTGGGCGCCGGCAAGATGGGCCTGCCGCCTGACGAGCAGTTCGGCGGTCTCCGGTTGCGGCGCATCCGCTCCCGGGCTGAGAAGGGATGAAGGCGAAGGGCAGAGCACCGACCAGGCCGCTGCCTCGCGCGGCGTGGAAAAGAGCGGCGGTTCGAGGCCCACGACGCTGCAGAGCTGGAGGCGCAGGCCACCGAGCGACGAAGTCTCTCCGAAAACCGAACCGAGCGGATCGCCGGCGGCAAGCACGGTGCCATCCTCGACCCCACCCTCGATAAAGGGGGCGAGCCCATCGAGGTGCAAGGTCATGCTCTCGTCCGTCAGTGTCAGATGGTGGTCCTTCCAGCCGATGCGGCCGGCAAAGGGCGCTGCGACCGCACTTCCTGCAGCAAGGCAGATGTCGACATGCAGGGCGAAGGTCGCCTGTGCCCTCGTGTTTCCGAGGGCAGCGCGGGAAAGCCGATATTCACCATAGCGCGTCGCCGCCGTCCCGTTTTCGGTTGCAGCCCGGGCAAGCAGCCGCCAATCCATGTCGGCGTCCAGCCAGTTGCCTGCGGAAAAATGGGCACTTCCTACGCCAAGGTCGACATAGGCGATCGTGGTGGGGTCGATATCGGGCAGCAGGGGAAGCCATTCTGGTGCCGACGGGGCGGCGACATCCGCGCCGGCCGCCTTGAGGATCGCAGCTTCCATGAGTTCGAAAGGAACCGACATTGCCGTATCGAAGATCGCCCGCTCGCGGTCGAGATTGCTGCGGACATAATCGTTATCGGGATCGATCGACATCTGCTGTTCGCTGCTGGCGACGAGGATGACCGCGCGTGCGACGATCAACGGCCACAGTGCTTTCAGTTCTTCGTCGGTCAGCGGATAGATCGCCTGATAGGCGGTGACGGCGGGCAGGATATGAAACGGATCGCCATTCGCCTGATGCAGCAGCGAAGCGCAGGTGACGGCAAGATCGCCGACCAGCCAGCCGCGGATGATGTCGCCGAAATCGATCACGCCATCAGGGATCGTGTGGCCACGGGCGTCGCGATGGCCGACGACATTGTCGCCGGTGACGTCGTGATGGACGGCCTGAAGCCGAAGCGACGGCGCCAAGGGCTGGATGCGGCGAACGGCCATCACCATGGTTTTCGCGATCCGGTCGCGGGCAGCGCTGTCGGTGATGGCGGACAGCAGCTGTACGGCGACAGGGCCGGCGCGTCGCAAATCCCACTGCAGGCTACGGTCGAGGCCGGGATGGTCGAAATCGGCAAGCGCCTGCGCCAGTCTCGCGCAGAGCGCGCCAAGCGCCGCGACGGACGCCGGCGCCACATATCTCATCTCCGTCAGTCCCTGGCCTTCCAGATATTCCAGCAGCCGGACCTGATAGTCCCGCCCGCGCACCGTAAGGACGACAATTTCCCGCCCGTCATTCGTGGCGATCACCTTCGGAACACGTGGCGCGTCCTGCCGGCTCTTGAGATGATGGAGCGCGGCATTCTGCGCCTCGAGCTCGCGGGCCTCGTAGGCGGCGTGGCAGATCTTCAGGACGTATCGACCGCGATCACTGTCGAGGCGGTAGTTCCGATCCTGCTGGCTGCCGAGTTCGGAGAGAATGCCGGATAGGCTATAATGGGCAAGAAGGATTTCTTCCGCGTCACCAACGGTAACGTCGGGACGCGGCAGCGTCATGCGATCAACAAGCGCCTCGTCGGTCATGACACCCCTCCCGCAGCATGATTCGATTACCCCTTAAGCGCGATAATCAAATACTTGCCGCTGGCAGGCAACGGGAGATTGTTGTCCGCCAGCAAAAGAGATGCGCGGCTTCGGCCGACTCACCCCATGCGTTCTGAGGCGTAGCTTCCGGGGCTGGCCGGGAAGACGACTGTGCGATTGCCGTTGATGAAGGTGCGGTGATGGATATGGGCGTGAATGGCGCGCGCCAGCACCTGGCTTTCGACGTCGCGGCCGATCGAGACATAGTCGTCGGGCGACTGCGCATGGGTGATGCGGGCGGTGTCCTGCTCGATGATCGGGCCTTCGTCGAGGTCGGCGGTGACGTAATGGGCGGTTGCGCCGATCAGCTTGACGCCGCGGCTGTAGGCCTGCTTGTAGGGATTGGCGCCCTTGAAGCTCGGCAGGAAGGAGTGGTGGATGTTGATGATCTTGCCCGACATCTGCTTGCAGAGCTGGTCGGAGAGGACCTGCATGTAGCGGGCAAGCACGATCAGTTCGGTGCCGGTCTGCTCGACGAGGTCGACGAGCTGTGCTTCGGCCTGCGGCTTGTTCTCCTTCGTCACCTTGATGTGGTGGAAGGGGATGTCGTGATTGACCACGACCTTCTGGTAGTCGAAATGGTTGGAGACGACGCCGACGATGTCGATCGGCAGGGCGCCGATCTTCCAGCGGTAGAGCAGGTCGTTGAGGCAATGGCCGAAGCGTGACACCATCAACAGCACCTTCATGCGGCTCTCGCTGTCGTGGAAGTCGTATTCCATCTCGAAGGGCGCGGCGACGGCGGCAAAATCGGCGCTGATCGCGGAACCGGAAAGTCCTTCCTCGGAAATGAAGCTGACGCGCATGAAGAACCTGCCGGTATCGAGATCGTCGAACTGCGAGCTGTCGATGATGTTGCAGCCCTTGTCGGCCAGATAGCTCGAAATCGCCGCAACGATGCCGCGCGTCGACTTGCAGGATACCGTCAATACATAGCTTTTCATGTCTCTCCCTCTTCCCTCTTGAAGGCCGCAGCCCGTGCTTAGATCAAAGCCCGTGCCGCGAATAGGCCGGCGCACTTTCATTTATGCGACAAATTGCAAGATAAACCATCACGTTCCTGCAAGTTCTCTCATCGCGACATCAGCTTAGGAGAAGTTGCTCAAAACGCTGTGCCGCCAGCGCCGCACGGATGTGTATTCTCGCCTTCAGTGAATGAAACTAAAGCATGTCGCTGAAAGCTGATGAGCAATTTGCGACATCGAGAGGCGGGAAACCAAGGATGTGAAGGACGGGAAGTGATTCCGAAGGGTTAGGCAGGCGGACGGCTCACGGCCGCCACTTTCCGGCGCGGCGTGGTGATTTCGTGGACGATTGCTCCGCCGACCGACGAAAGCACCAGCGCCAGGACCACGAAGAGCAGCGGCTGCTGCAGGATGCCGATCGGCAGGCGGTCCGAAGCCACCCTCAGGAAAGCGAGTGTGAAGGCGTGGGTGATGTAGATGCTGTAGGAGCAGTCGCCGAGATAGTTCAGCCATCCCAGAACCGGCAGCCGGGAAAAGTCGATGGAAACTGCGCCGCAGATGATGAAGATCGCCGGGATTCCCCAGGCGTAGAATCGGCTCTCCGGCGGCATCAGCGCTTCGTTGACGAAGAGGAACACAAAACCCGTGGCCAGTGCCGCCCATGCCCAGCGGTTCGGCAGAAGCACCTTCTGCCCGTAAAGCCAGCCGAGCACGACGCCGGCGAGGAACTCCAGCATGATCGGCTGACCGTAGAACCGGGTGGCCGTCGTTTCCGGCAGCAGCCGGCAGGCAATCAGGATCACGGCAAAGACGGCGAACATCGCTGGAATCCGGCGGGCTTCCGACAGCGGCAGCAGCAACGCAAACACAAAATAGAAGAACATTTCGTAATTCAGCGTCCAGCCCGGCACGACGACAGGGGTGATCGTGCTTGGATCGGCGGCATTGGCCCATGGCAGAAACATCAGCGAGGCGATGAGATGCGGAAGGTCGAACACCGTGGATTTCAGCAGTGAAGGCGCCACCAGCGCCACGGCCGCCGAAAACAAGGTTGCCAGCCAATAGAGCGGGACGATCCTCCTGATGCGGCGGCGGGCGAAATCGCTGGGGCTCATCGCGCGCCCGCTCGTCGTCAGCCACATCACGAAACCGCTCAGCACGAAGAAGATGTCGACGCCGGTTTCGCCATAAAGAAAAGCCGTGGCGTCGACGGCGGGATTGACCTTGGCAAGCTGCAATATCGCATGGAAATAAACGACCATCAGCGCCGCAACAGCGCGCAGATATTGAAGCTGGACAAGCATCGAAGCGTCTTGCTCCTCGGGCTCGCGGACGCCGATTTCCACCGTGCCGCTACGGTCAACTCAGTACATCTGCCGCACGACCCTGCCGGATGCGCGGGCTGTCGTGGAAGCGCATATATCCGACGACGAACCACAAGAGGCCGGCAATCTTCATCGAGAAAACGGCGGTACCCCCGATCATCATATTCAGAAAAATGAAAAGAGAAAGTGAATGGGCGCATCGCCGCTGCGCCGCCGTACGGCCGGCGGGGAAGAGGCAGACGAACAGCCAGAGCGCGATGACGCCGAAGATCGTCGCCGCGTAGATCAGGTAGACGTAGCCGCTGTCGGCGAACTCGGCGACCCTGTCGACCGAAAGCCCGAGTACGGCGAGAGGATCGAGCTCCATGATCTTCTTCATCGTCAGGTTGATGCGGCCGGTGAAATTGTCGCCCGTCGCATTGGGTTTGAGGGTATAGACGACGAACCCCGCGGCGACGATCAGCGGCATTAGCGCCAGATTGAAATTCCTCGGGATCTTCGGAAAGACGAAATAGCCGACGATACAGGCAAAACAGAAGATCAGCATTGTGCGCGTATCGTTCGTCACCAGGATCAGCACCGCCGTGCTGATGAAGAGCAGCCGGTCCCAGCGCCCCAGTCTTTCCCACATGGAAATCAGGTAGATCGCGATCACGCCGCAAAAATTGGCAAGCGACACTTGTTCGAGAAAAATCGACGACGAGCGATGGTCGATAATGCCGAAGGAAAAGCGCTCGGGAAAGCCGAGAGCGTTCTGGAACAGGCCTGTCGTGTTGTAGCTCAGCGGCAGCAGCCCGCGGGTATTGGCGAAATAATCGGACGGATGCACGATGCTGACATAGAAGGGCACGCTGATGATCTCGAAGATCAGGAAGATCAGCACCGCAAGGCTTGCCCAGCGGAAGGCCAGCTTCATCGTTTTCTCATTGCTCCAGCCGCCGAGGCCGGTAAAGCAGAAGATGATCAGCACGTTGCGGAAATGATCGACGAACGGCATGCGGTTGAGCACGCTGACATAGATAGTCACGACAAGCGTGAACAGCAGGAACAGGAAGCCCGGCAGATCCGTCTCGTAGATCCCCTTATGAAGGATGTAGATGATGGCGCTTGCCAGAATCAGGCCTTCGCTGGCGGCGACATGCGTCATCGACAGCGGCATGATGTTGTGGTTGATGAAGGCAAGAATGCCGTTATAGAGCATCGAAAGCAGGCCAAGCCAGAGCACCGCATGATCGACGCGAGACGCCCCCCCGGCCGCGTCGAGGCGGTTGCCCGACACCGTGAAAGTCGCTGCCTTCTGATCGACTGTCGCCACGTTCAATTCCCCGCAGGCTTGACGGCGGTGCAGGCGCCGGCGTCCGCTTTCGCCGACGCGGCGAGAAGCCGCATCTGCGGTCGCTCAGGGCTCTTGCCCGGCTGAACGTTGAAAGGTTCGTCCGCCGGCCACCATTCGCCCGCCGCCCAATAGGACCAGCCGAGCCAGACATCGCTATTGCCGGACATGGTGGCGTAGATCTTGGTCAGGCCGCTCATGCAGTCCTTGTCGGCGGAACCGCCGAATTCGCCAAGAAAACCGCGTTTATGGTTCCGCTTCAGCCAGGCGGTGACGCCGGTGATGGCCTCGACCGCGGTGGCGGCGCCTTCGCAGGTGGGATGGGTTCCCGACGAATCGACGTCGAGATATTGATGGACCTCATAAGCGTAGAAATCGAGCGGGTCGCGCACGCCGAGCATGACAGTACCGTTGGCACCGCCGATCACATCCTCTTCCCAGCTGTGAGCGCCGCTCCAGGCGGTGCCCGGCACCAGGATAAGGTTGCGAGCGCCGACGGCGCGAATGGCGCGGATCGCCGCGTTGGCGGCATCGAGCCAGTCGGTGGCCTTGATGTCGTGCGGCTCGTTCATCAGGCCGAAGAGAATGCCGTCCTCATTGGCGAATTCGACCGCGAGCCTTGCCCAGAAGTCGGCGAATGCGGCGTCCGTCGCCGGCGCGGTGCCGATCTGCGCCTTATCGTAATAGCCGAAGTTATGCGGGTCGAGCAGAACGGCCATGCCCTGCTTTCGGATCAGGCCGACCGTATCATTGATCCGCTTGAGTTCGTCCTCGTCCAGCCGCCCGCCGAGCGCCGGCTGCAGCCGCTCCCAGCGGAAGGGCAGCCGAATGATCGTCATGCCCTTTTCGGCGAAATAGCGGATCGTCTGCTTGCTCGGATAGATGTAGTTCGTACCGTAGATGGCGCCGCGCTCGCCATATTCGCCGCCGGAAAGATTGACGCCGCGGTAACACGGCGCGCCGGCCGCAAAGGCCGGCGACGGCATAAGGGCGGCCGCAAGCAGCAGCGCCGCCAGATGTCGTGTCGTCCTCATAGCTATCCTCGCAATCACGGCAAATCGCAACATCGACGTCGCTGCGCCTATCTTAACGGTCCGTTAGCTAAGAATTTCTAAAGTCGCAGCACCTCGGCTTCAGTCTTTCACGCTGGGCGGGACACGAGTGCGCGTATGAGTCAATATGACAGGAACAGGGTAAGCCGGCTGCCCGGCTGGCGTAGTTACGAGCCGTCTCCGACTGCGTCGGAAGGCGTGCGCCTGCGCAGTCCCGTTATTCGTCCGGATGATTTCGCCCGTCCCGAGCCCAAGCCAGCCGCACCGCCTTTCGTGCCACCGTCGGCACGGGTTGCAGATATCCGTCGATCCAAGCCGCCGTCCGCCGCTGCCGCCGAACCGCCTGCGGCCCTAGAACCGCCTGTGGCCAATGTGCCGCTGCAGAACACATCCGCGCCCGCCGCCGCGCTTCTCGACCTCCGCTCCAGCATCGCGGCGATCTGGAGCCGCCGGCTGCTGGTGTTTGTGCTGGCCCTCTTTGGAGCCGTCGGGGGCGGCGTGGTGGCGCCGTTGATCGGCCAGAAATTCACCGCCGTCAGCAGCCTTTATTTCGATCCGCGCCAGATCGGCCTTGCCGAGGCCGGCGCGCAATCTTCAGGCCCATCGCCGGAGATGATCTCGGCGCTGATCGACAGCCAGGTGCAGATCCTGACCTCGGGCAATGTGCTGCGCCGCGTCGTCGAGTCGATGAAGCTCGACCAGGATCCGGAATTCAACGGCGGCAGGACGGATGGCGCGGCCGTGATCGGCGCCCTGCAGAAGGCGCTTGTCATCACCCGCCAGACCGGCACCTATGTCGTTTCGCTCGCCGCGACGACGAACGACCCCGAGAAATCCGCGAAGCTTGCCAACCAGGTGGTCACCTCCTTTACCGAGGAGGAAAACAGCGCCTCGAACGGCCTCTACGAAAACACCTCCTCGACGCTGGACGGACGCCTTGCCGATCTGCGCCAGAAGGTGCTGGAGGCCGAGCAGGCGGTCGAAACTTTCCGGGCCGACAACGACATGGCCGCGACCGAAGGCAATCTGATCTCCGACCAGCGTCTCGTCTCGCTGAACACGCTCTTGGTGACGGCGCAGGAAAAGACCATCCAGGCGAAGGCCCGCGCCGATGCCGTCGCCAATCTGCGCGTCGAAGACATCGTTGCCGGCAACCAGGCGGAAGGCGGCGTCACCTCGCCGCTCGTCAGCTTGCGTCAGCAATATGCCGCCCAAGCCGCCGCCGTCGGCAGCCTTGAAAGCCAGATGGGAACGCGTCATCCGCGCCTGCAGGCGGCGCGCTCCTCGCTGCAGAGCATAGCAGGCGAAATCAGGGGCGAATTGCAGCGCCTCGCCACCTCGGCAAAGGGCGAATACGAGCAGGCCAAGGCTGCCGAGGACAGCGTCGCCAAGGAGCTCGCCGTTCAGAAGGCGCTGCAGGCGACGACCTCGGACAAGCAGGTGGAATTGAACGAATTGCAGCGCAAGGCGACGGCGGCGCGCGATATCTACGAGACGGTGCTCAAGCGCTCGAGCCAGACGAGTGAGGAGCAGAACCTCAGCCAGAGCAACATCCGCGTCATCTCGCCGGCCGAACCGCCGGTCAAGGCCGATGGGCCGGGAAAGAAGATCCTGATGGTCGCCGGCATCATCGGCGGCTTCCTCGCCGGGTTCTTCCTGGGCGCTGCTTTTGCCATCCTAGTCGGTCTCTTCGGCCACCCCGTCATCAGAGGCTATTTCAGGAAATCGCCCGCCGCGGCGGCTTGATGCGGGCCGTCGATTTTCCTACATGCGGAAGAAGCGGTTTGTCGCCGGCAGGAGAATTCCCATGCGGCTGTTGATGATGCTTCTGATATCACTCGGCGTCCTGTCCGGCCTCGCCCCGGCGCCAGCCTTCGCTGTCGACTGGACGAAATCCATGGATTCTACTGTTCAACCCCTCTATCCCTACAAGGGCCTTCCCGGCGTCAAGGCGCAGCCGGACAAGAAAGAAGAGGAATCCTATAATTGCCGCACCGAGACCGTCCAGATCCGCCGCCGCTATGACGAAATCTTCCGCTCCGGCGGCATGCCGACGCTGATGTATGTCTGCGACCGCGACGGCTTCGTCACCATGGGCGAAAAGGTTCCGCTCCGCGGCCATTACCAGCCGGTGCGGTGAGGCCAATCGCCTTTCTCGAAGACATGCAGTTCGGCCGTCTTGGCGCCGAGCCTCGGAAAATTTCATCTCTTGCCGAAATCATTCATGAAGCGCTGCTCTATCGGGCAACGAACGCGCCTTCCGCTCCCCGGCATGCTTCTTGCATTATTACTGATATTCTAACCTTTGGGGAGAAAGTGTCATGCAATGGAACGCATCACCAAATTTTGCACCTCTTGTCCTCTTTCTTGGCGGTCAGCGTAGGGTCGTCAAGACGCTCCGAGACGCAGCCGAAGTGCTGATAATGGATTGGCCATTCGACGATGGAGAGGAATATGTCGCGGCCGTGAAGGCTTGCGATGATGCCGTCGCGGGAGAGGCCGGGATGGAGGAATTGAGGGAATTGCTTCTTCGCGCCGCCAGGGAAGCCGGCATTACCGCTTTGTCGGTCGTATCGGGTAGCGGCAAGACGACATCCCACATGGCGGCGTGACAGGCCTTCAACCTGCGCCAACTCTTGGAACCGGTATCCAGACAAGCAGGTCGATGGCCTCTGTCAACAGGGCCAAGTGCGCAATTTTGGAAAGATTTGAATGTTTGATCTTGGCAGCGATCAAAAGGAAATGGTGCCCAGAAGAGGACTCGAACCTCCACGCCTCGCGGCACAGGTACCTGAAACCTGCGCGTCTACCAATTCCGCCATCTGGGCGACGGAGAGCGATGTAAGGGGGTGGCTCGTGACTGTCAACTGGGTTTTTGAAGTTTTCCTGACAGTCTGCAAAAAACAGCCGATCACATGCGAGGGAGCGGCCGGAGGGGAGCCATAGCGCTTCGCTCCGGGCGCCCTATATAGAGGGGGTCTCGAAAGGAATGCCTCATGCCTGCTGCCCGCACGCTTCTGCTCGCCGGCCTTTTTGCCGTTTTCACGCCTGTCATGGCCGGCGCTGATTCGCCGAAGCCGGGTCTCGGGCCGGTCAACACGGGATCGACGCTCTGCGATTTTCGCGGCTGTTTCGGTTTTGGGCCGCAGCAATGGCATCGCCCGGCTTATGTCCAGCCGAATTACCGTCCGCGCGGCGCGGGGCCGACCTATTACCTGCCGGGCGCGGCGGGACGGCCGCAGCTGACCTATGACCCGCCGCCGGTGCGCCAGGTGCAGCCGGCACGGGATATGAACAAGCACATCGCCTGGTGCACCAATGAATACCGTTCCTATAATCCGCGGACGGATCACTTCCTCACCTATGAAGGCGTCTACAGGGTCTGCCGCTCGCCCTATCGCTGAGCGGGCTTCATCAGCTTTCGTGCGAGACGCGGTCGACATGGCCGAGATCGCGGTCGGGCTCGATGATGTCGCGGACGCGTTGCTTCAGCTCCTTCGGCCCGGGAAAGCCGCCGTCGCGCTTACGCTCCCAGATGAGATCCCCATTGACGCGGATTTCGAAATTACCGCCGGTGCCGGGGATCAACGTCACCTCGCCGAGACTGTCGGAAAAGGTGCTGAGCAGCTCCTGCGCCATCCAGGCGGCGCGCAGCAGCCAGTTGCACTGGGTGCAGTAGAGGATCGAGACGCGGGCTTTTTCGGTCATGGCATTTTCCTTTCGTTTGGCGTGATTTAAGCGCTTGCGGCGTGCAGACGCAATCGCGCACGCGCAAGCATCTTGCGCGCCGTTCTTCGACATGGTTTCTAACTGCCGACCACCGGGGAGAACCTATGCGAGTCGCAGTCGTCGAAAATATGCGCAACACCGGCCTCGGCGCGCTTGCCACGGCGCTCGACGAGGCGGGTGCTGAGATCGAGTGGTTCCGGGTCTGGCGGGATGGCATCCTGCCGCCGGACATATCTGGTCATGACGCGCTGGTCGTTCTCGGCGGCGAGCAGAGCGCGCTGGATGACGAGACGCATCCCTATCTGCCGGAGCTCGCCCGGCTCGCGCGCCGCTTCGGCGATGCCGGCAAGGCCGTGCTTGGCATCTGCCTCGGCAGCCAGATTCTTGCCCGCGCCTATGGCGCCGACAACCATCTCGGAGCCGCCCGCGAATTCGGCTGGCACAGCATCGGCGTCACTGATGAAGGCCGCTCCGATCCGCTGCTCTCGGCGCTTGGCGGCGAATTCACCATCTTCGAATGGCATGCCGACACCTTTTCCCTGCCGATAGGCGCCGTTCGTCTCGCGACCAGCCCTGTCGCCGAAAATCAGGCTTTCCGCATCGGCCGCGCCGTATACGGCACGCAGTTTCATTTCGAGGCTGATAGAAGGGTGGTTGAGCAATGGAAGGCGGAATTCCCTGACACGATAGAACGCATCGCGCCTGGTTGGCTGGAAAGCTATGCCGAACTGGCTGCGCGGCATGCTGGTGCTGCCGATGCCGCCGGCCTTGCCATCGCCCGCGCCTGGGTCGGGCAGATCGAACGGCAAGAGGTCGAGATGCCGTCGCAGGTCCCGGCTTGAAGAGCGATGCGATGACGGCAAGCGAACGCGAGAAGATGGCGGCGGGTGAGTGGTATTGCTGCCTTGACGACGAACTCGATCACCTTCGCCGGCAGGCGCGGCTCGCCGTCCACGCCCACAATACGCTGCCGCCGGACGAGCGCGGCGCCGCAGCCCCCGCCCTCAGGGTGCTTTTTGCACGGGCCGCCCCCGATATCTTTATCGAAGCGCCGTTTCATTGTTCCTACGGCTTCAACATCACCCTCGGCGAGCGCGTCTATATCAACTCCGGCTGCGCCATCCTCGATTCCGGCAGCGTGACGATCGGCGATCGCACCATGTTCGGACCGGGCGTGCAGATTTATTGCGCCGAGCATCACAAGGATTCGGCGCTTCGCAGTAGGGGAATCGAGATCGCCCGGCCGGTCGCAATCGGCAGCGATGTCTGGGTCGGTGGTGGCGCCATCATCCTCGGCGGCGTGACGATCGGCGATGGTGCGATCGTGGGTGCGGGCGCCGTCGTCACCAAGGATGTGCCGGCGGGCGCAACGGTGATCGGCAATCCCGCGCGTTCGATAAACCGCTTTTGAGATTTGCACCGGTGCGCTCCCTCGACAATGACGCCGCCTCCTCTAGATCAGAGGACGGAAGGGGAGAGATATCATGACATCACCGAATTTTCCCATGCAAGGCGGCTGCCGCTGCGGCTGGGTGCGCTTGAAGATCGGCGCTCCGCCGCTGCTGGCCATGGCCTGCCATTGCACAGGCTGCCAGAGGATGACGGCGAGCGCCTATTCGCTGAGTGCCGCCATCCCCAGCGAAGGTTTCGAGGTTACCAAGGGCGAGCCTGTTATCGGCGGCCTGCACGGCGCCACCAAGCATTTTTTCTGTCCGCACTGCATGAGCTGGATGTTCACCCGGCCAGAAGGCATGGACTGGTTCGTCAATCTGCGCGTCACCATGCTCGACGACCCGAGCTGGTTCACGCCGTTCATCGAGACATGGACGAGCGAGAAGCTGTCGTTTGCTGAAACCGGCGCGGTGTATAGTTACGAAGCGCTACCCGAGATGGACGCCTATGAGGGGTTGGTGAAGGAGTATATGAGCAGGGGGTGAGGACTTAGAAGCCTTGGAAAAGAAAATCGACGGCAGCGACGATGCGATCGCTGTCGGAGGTGAGATCCGCGGCTGCGACGCCGATCTCTTTCATGGAAACCGCACCGATAAACTGGGTCGCCATCACATATGGCACGTCATTGATGACGAATTGCGGATTGAGCTGACGCATGATCTTGGGAAGAGCTTCCAGCGGAAGCATCGGTGCCATGATTCGCGTCGTCAGCTCGCCGTGTAGGTCTGACTGCAGATCGAGGGCGAGCGCATCGCTATGGATCAGATTGTAGACATGAAACCGAGCCATCAGAACTGTCGATATTTCTGAAACGGCAGGCCGTGCTTCTCGACATAAGCATTGGAAGCGGCGATAGCCTCGGCGTTCTCGATCCGCCACAACCGCTCGCGTTCCGTCTTTATCGCTTTCGCGATACCGTCTTCCGCCGCCCTGGATATGTTGATCTTGAGCTCGCGGGCCTGGGAAACGAGGCCTTCATCGAGTGAAAGGTTCGCTGCTTTTCTCGCCTGATGACCCATAACGATCTCCTCGTCTTATGCGCAAATCATATGCGCATAAGACGTCATTGAGAAGCGTTATTCGTCGCCCATCTTCAGCGCGGCGATGAAGGCTTCCTGCGGAATCTCCACCTTGCCGAACTGGCGCATGCGCTTCTTGCCTTCCTTCTGCTTGTCGAGCAGTTTGCGCTTGCGAGTGGCGTCGCCGCCATAGCACTTGGCCGTCACGTCCTTGCGCAGCGCCGAGATGGTTTCGCGGGCAATCACGTTGCCGCCGATCGCCGCCTGGATTGGGATCTTGAACATGTGCTTCGGAATAAGCTCCTTCAGCCGCTCGCACATGTCGCGGCCGCGCTTTTCAGCTGCCATGCGATGCACAAGCATCGAGAGTGCATCGACCGGCTCGCCATTGACGAGGATCGACATCTTCACGAGGTTGCCTGCGCGGTAGCCTTCGAGGTGATAATCGAAGGATGCATAGCCCTTGGAGATCGATTTCAGCCGGTCGTAGAAGTCGAAGACCACTTCGTTCAGCGGCAGTTCATAGGTCACCATCGCCCGGGTGCCGACATAGGTCAGCTCGGTCTGGATGCCGCGGCGATCCTGGCAGAGTTTAAGGATGCCGCCGAGATAATCGTCCGGCGTCATGATTGTCGCCTTGATCCACGGCTCGCGGATTTCGGCAATCTTGACGACATCGGGCATGTCGGCCGGATTGTGCAGTTCGCGCTCGCTGCCGTCGGTCATCGTCAGCTGATAGACGACTGAAGGCGCTGTTGCGATGAGGTCGAGGTCGAACTCGCGCTCCAGGCGCTCCTGGATAATTTCGAGATGCAGCAGGCCGAGGAAGCCGCAGCGGAAGCCGAAGCCGAGGGCTGCCGACGATTCCATTTCGAAGGAGAAGGACGCGTCGTTGAGGCGAAGCTTGCCCATGGCGGCGCGCAAGTCTTCGAAATCGGCGGCATCGACAGGGAAGAGGCCGCAGAAGACGACCGGCTGCGCCGGCTTGAAGCCCGGCAGGGCTTCGGCGGTCGGGCGCTTGTCTTCGGTGATCGTATCGCCGACGCGTGTATCGGCCACTTCCTTGATCGAGGCGGTGATGAAGCCGATCTCGCCGGGGCCAAGGCTGTCGACATTGACCATCTTCGGCGTCAGCACGCCGACCCGTTCAACCTGGTATTTCGCGTCGGTGCCCATCATGCGGATCGTCTGGCCCTTGGTCAGCACGCCGTCGATGACGCGCACGAGAACCATGACGCCGAGGTAGGTGTCGTACCAGCTGTCGACCAGCAGCGCCTTCAGCGGCGCCTTCTCGCCGCCCGGGCTCTTCGGCGCCGGCAGCTTGTGGACGATCGCTTCCAGCACGTCGGGAATGCCGAGGCCGGTCTTGGCCGAAATCAACACGGCCTCGGAAGCGTCGATGCCGATCACTTCCTCGATCTGTTCCTTGATACGGTCGGGCTCTGCGGCCGGCAGGTCGATCTTGTTGAGCACGGTGACGAGCTCGTGGTTGTTGTCGATCGCCTGGTAGACATTGGCGAGCGTCTGCGCTTCCACGCCCTGGCTGGCGTCGACGACCAGCAGCGAGCCCTCACAGGCCGACAGCGACCGCGAGACTTCATAGGCGAAATCGACGTGGCCGGGCGTGTCGATCAGGTTGAGAATGTATTTCTCGCCATTGTTTGCCTGATAGTGCAGGCGCACGGTCTGGGCCTTGATGGTGATGCCGCGTTCGCGCTCGATCTCCATATTGTCGAGCACCTGCTCGGACATTTCGCGCTCGGCAAGTCCGCCCGTCGTCTGGATCAGGCGGTCGGCCAGCGTCGATTTGCCGTGGTCGATATGGGCCACGATCGAGAAGTTGCGGATATGGGACAGCGGAGTGGTCGAATTGGTGCTCATGCGCGCCATATAGCAGCGCCGCCCCCTGCCGCAAAGCGGTAATTAATCGGGAGTTTACGCTATTTTGCGGGTCTGCCCGGCGTGCGTCAGACCGGCCAGCTCTCCAGCCGCCAGGCCGAATCCCAGAACATCCATTCATATTGCGAGGCGCGCACGAAAACGTCCATCATTTCGGCGCGCTCCGTCTCCGATGCGGCGCGGGCGGCGATATCGGTCAGTGCGATCACTTCGCGGGCGCCGGCGGCGAATTGCGGATCGCCATAGGTGTTGATCCAGGCCTGATAAACATTGCCTTCGATCGCGGGTCTGCCTTTGATGCCTTCGCCGACATGCATGTAGATCCAGAAGCAGGGCAGGATGGCCGAAAGCGCAACAGCATAGGACCTATGATAGGCGGTCGCCAGAAGGAAATTCGTATAGGCGAAGCAGGAAGGCGAGGGCTCCGCGGCCGTCACATCTGCGCTCGAAATGCCGAATTTCGAGAGGAAGCCTGCATGCAGGCCCTGCTCGACGGTGATCGCCTTCTGCGCCGAACCGAGGAAGCGCAGCACCTGCGCATTGTCGGGCGCCTTTGCCGCGACGATGGCGAGGCACCGGGCATAATGCTTCAGATAGATTGCGTCCTGCAGGATGTAGTGACGGAAAACCTCCGGCGGCAGCGTGCCGCCCGAAAGCCGTTCCAGGAGCGGCAATCGCTCGATCTCGGCCATGAGAGGCTTGATCCGGTCCCAGGCGGCGGCCGTGAAGTTTCCTGTGATTTCGATGTTCTGCAAGCTGCCGTCCATGATGTCCTCCGCTCTCCAAGCGCCGCTGCCATATATCGGCGGCACGGCGGTGAAGGCAAGCGCGACGACGCATCAAAAAGACGCTTGATTCCATGATGAGATAAGGTATTTCTCTTATAGTAGAATCTTGGATCGGCGATGGAACAGGAACTCGAACAGGCGATCGGCAGCCGCATTCGCACCTTGCGGCTGGAAAAGGGCCTGACGCTGGATGAGCTTTCCGAGGCGTCTGGCGTCAGCCGCGCGATGATTTCGCGCATAGAGCGGGCGGAGGCGAGCCCGACCGCCTCGCTGTTGGCAAGGGTCTGCGCCGCGCTCGGCCTGTCGCTCTCAGCCTTCTTTGCAGAGGAGGGGCAGCAAGCCTCGCCGCTGGCGCGGCGGCAGGAGCAGCAGGTCTGGCGCGATCCGGAAACCGGTTATCTCAGGCGCGCGGTATCGGCGCCCGGCACCGGCTCCGCCGTCGATATCGTCGAAGTCGAATTTCCACCCGGCGCCCACGTCAGCTTCCCACCGCATGCGGCATCCCATGACATGACGCAGCATGTCTGGCTCTTCGATGGCGAGCTGGAGATGACTGCGGGTGAGACGGTCTACCGGCTGCGTCCAGGCGACTGCCTGTTCATGCCCGTCGGCGAGGGCCATTCCTTCCATAATCCCGGCAATGCCCCGGCGCGCTATTGCGTCGTGCTCGATCGCGGCGGCCGATGACGACCTTCATTTCAGGAGAAGACCATGCCTGACATTCGCATCCTTTCTGCCGCGGAGGCCCGCGCTGCAATTCCGGCCCTCTCGGAGGTACTTGCCGATTGCGTCACGGGCGGCGCTTCCGTCGGCTTCATGCAGCCCTATGGACCGGAAGATGCCGAGCCCTATTGGCTGGACGTTGCAGATGCAGTCGCCGCCGGCAGCAGTCTACTGCTGGTCGCCAAACTCGATGGCCGGATCGTCGGCACGGTGCAGGTGGGTGCCGCGCAGATGCCGAACCAGCCGCATCGCGGCGACCTGAAAAAGCTCCTGGTGCATCGCTCCGCTCGCGGCAAGGGTCTCGCACGCCTGTTGATGGAAGCTGCCGAACGCGAAGCGGCCGCCCGCGGTAAGACCCTGCTCGTGCTCGATACGGCAACCGGCAGCGATGCCGAGGCGATCTATCCCCGCCTCGGCTGGCAGCGCGTCGGCGTCATCCCCGATTATGCGCTGTGGCCGGAAGGCGGCTTTTGCGACACCACCTTGTTCTACAAGCGGCTCGCCTGATTGCACCAGTGCTGCTCATGCCCACCTTGCAAACATGGGAAGCACCCCGGCCAACGTCGCCCCCGCCGTCCATTGCGCCGCGTTCCAGCCGAACTGCCGCGCCGTTTCGACATTCGCCGCCATATCGTCAATGAAGGCGATCTCAGCGGCCAGGACCCCCGCACGTTCGGTCGCCAGCCGGAAGAAATCGGGCGACGGTTTGCTGTGTCCGAGTGCTGCGGAATAGATGATGCCGTCGAAATGCGCGCCAAGCCCCAGCTCTTCCATCAGATAATGCGCCCGCCTGTGCTCCTGGTTGGTCGCCAGGAAGAGAGTGATACCGCTTCGCCTGAGAGCGGCGAGATCCGCCAGCAGATTGCGGTCGAGCCGGGTATCGTTTTCGAACCAGTAGTCGATCAGCGCCGCGGCGCTGAGATGGGGCGCGATCTTTGCGAGCACGCCGGCGAGCGTTGGCTCCAGTGCTTCGCGGCCGATGATGATGGCGCCCCAGTGAACCTGGAAAAACTCCTGCTGCAGCAGATCGGGTCGCAGGCCGAGATCGCGCTCGAGATAGGTGAAGTGGGGCAGCCCGTCGGCCGGGCGGCCATGGATGAGCACGCCGTCGACATCGACCATCAGCACTTTCATGCGGCAGTTTCCTTCGGACTCAAAACATCGCGAAGGGTGAAGTCATTCACTTTGGCGATCAAGGGCGCCGCGCCGGCTTTTTTGTCGCGGCCGACCCATGTAAATCTCGAATTCCAATCAAGGACGGATCCGAAATGCGCGTCATCTATTCCGAAGACCATAAGCTGCGTGACGCCAGGACCGAGCTCTATGCCGGCCAGCTGGTGACGCCCTTCGAGGCGCCGTTTCGGGCCGAGTGGATCCTGGCGGCGGTCAAGGAAGCGGGTTTTGCCGATGTCGCAGCGCCGGACGCGCATGGGCTGGAAGCGGCCCGAAAGGTGCATGACCCCGCCTATCTCGATTTTCTCGCCACCGTCTGGGATCGCTGGGTGGCGGCCGGTTTCGAAGGCGAAGCGATCGCCAATGCATTCCCGGTTCGTCGCACCAGCCATCGCGTCCCCGACAATATCGTCGGAGCGATCGGCCATTATGCCAATGCCGCCGACACCTCCATCACCAAGGGCTCTTATGAAGCGGCGATCGCCTCCATGCGTTGCGCCATCACCGGAGCGGATTGGCTGAATGCCGGCAACCGGTTCGCCTTTGCGCTTTGCCGTCCGCCCGGCCATCATGCCGGCATCGATCTCTTCGGCGGCTATTGCTTCATCAACAATGCGGGCGTCGCGGCCCAGCGGCTCATCGATCACGGCGCGAAGAAGGTCGCCGTGCTCGATGTCGATTTCCATCACGGCAACGGCACGCAGGACCTCTTCTATCACAGAGGCGATGTCTTCACCGCCTCGCTGCATGGCGATCCGATGTTTGCCTTTCCCTATTTCCTCGGCCATGCCGACGAGGAAGGAGAAGGGCAGGGTACGGGCAGCAACCGCAACTATCCGATGCCGCCGCACACGCCCTGGCAGGTCTGGTCTTCGGCCCTTGCCGATGCGCTCGCCCGCATCAAGGCTTTCGGCGCCGAGGCGATCGTTGTGGCGCTCGGCGTCGATACCTTCGAGCGCGACCCGATCTCCTTTTTCCAGCTGAAGTCGGAAGACTTCATTCGCATGGGAGAGATGATCTCCGCCGCCGGCCTGCCCGTCGTCACCTGCATGGAGGGCGGTTACGGCGTGCCGGAAATTGGCCTCAACGTCGCCAATGTCCTCAAGGGCCTGGAAGCCTGATTGCTTGATATGACCGACGAGATCGTTCCATCCGACATTCCGACGCCTCGCATGCTGAGCTGGGCCCGCAACTCCGCCATCTATCGCTTGGAGCGGCGGATGATGACCGAAAAGCAGCTGTTTGACGCGATCACCCGCAAGGCGAAAGAGAAGTTCGAGGATATCGGTGCGGCGCAACTCAAGGCCCTTGCCGATTTCGCCGTCAGGTTCGCCTATGACAACAAGGCGCTCGATGATGGCGCCTATGCCGAGATCAGCACGCGTTACCAGCTACGCGGCGGCAAATCGAAGCGCGCCATCGCCCGGAAACTTGCGGCCAAGGGCGTCGCTGGTGATAAGGTAGAGGCCGCCCTTAAGGACGCTGACGATCTCTATGCTGCTGCGATATTTGCCCGCAAACGCGCCTTCGGCCCCTTCCGCCGCGTCGAGCTTGACGAAAAGCGAAAGGCCAAAGAGCTTTCAGCCTTCGCCCGCAACGGCTTCAGCTTCGACATCGGCAGGAAGGTGTTCGACATGAGTTTGGAGGATGCCGAAGAGGTCATCCTGGCCTGCCGTCTCTGATCTTGCATAAGGCCTTTTACTGGCCGGATCAGAAGTTTGAATTTGTCGCTCGCAGACCGTCTTCGTAAGAACAGCGCACAATCGGCGAGGGGGCGGGTATGGAAGAAAGAGCAAATGTCGGCGCGGGCACGCTGACCGCAGAGGCGTCAACAGCATTTGGCGGGGTGGCGACTGGCGGGCTAATGTGCCTCCTATCCATGTCGTCGATCCAGTTCGGCGCCGCACTCTCATCCTCAGCCATCTCAACCTATGGGCCGGCCGGCGCCTCTTGGCTGCGCCTGGCTTTTGCGGCCATCATTCTCGCCCTTGTCGTGCGGCCGCGCATCGCCAGCTACACCAGGGCGCAATGGACGAGCGCTCTGGTCCTCGGCGCGGCCACAGCGCTGATGACCATGAGCTTCTTCGCGGCGATCGAGCGCATTCCCCTCGGTCTTGCCGTAGCGATCGATTTTCTCGGCCCGCTCTCCGTTGCGACCATCGGCTATGGACTCAGCCGGCGTCTCCTCTGGCCTCTCATTGCAGCATTTGGCGTTCTGGCGCTTGCTCATGACGGTGAAGGCTGGGTCGGCAATATCGAGGGCATTCTTTTTGCACTCGGCGCCGGAACCGGATGGGCGATCTATATCGTCCTGACAAAAAAGATCGGCGCGAGCTTCAAGGGGCTGGAGGGGCTTTCCATATCGCTGATGGCCGCCGCTCTTGTCGCGACACCCTTCGGCATCGCCGGCGCCATCCCGAAGCTCGATGCTTACGGCCTTGTTGAAATGGTCGGCCTTGCCATTCTTGTGCCGCTGCTTCCCTACACGCTGGAGCTGATCGCCTTGCGGCGCATGCCGACGGCATCTTTCGGCATTCTCATGAGCCTCGAGCCGGCCATCGCGGCACTCGCCGGTTTCGTCATTCTGGCCCAGCCGATGACGCTGCTGCAGATGGCCGGAACTGCCTTGGTGGTCGCCGCAAGTGCCGGCGCGACCTTTTCCGCTCGGCAGTGATCAGCCCGCCTTTTTCGCCGGATCGTCGAGAGCGGGATTGTAGAACAGCGACAGCGTCAGGCTTTTGGCAATCCGCTCGGCGGTCGCCATGAACCAGACCTTGGCTTCCGACGAGGGGGCGATATCGTCAAGCGTGGCGGCGAACAGCGACAGCCACTTCGGAAAAAGATCGGGCGTCAGGTTCTGAACGTCGGTATGCGCCTGCACCGGCTTGCCGCCATAGGCGCCGCTGCGGAAGGCAACGGCCGACCAGAAGCTCTTCATCTTCTCTATGTGCTCCGGCCAGCGGCCGGAAAGCCGCGCATCGAATACCGGGCCGAGATCGGGATGTTTCAGCACGCGCCCGTAGAAAGTCTCGACCAGCCTGCCGATAAAGGCCTCGTCGACCCCTATCGTCCGCATCTCGGCCTCCGCCTTTTCGCGGATCGCCGCGACATGGGCAGGGCGGCCGTGAAAGTCATTGTTCATCATAAACCCCGGCGCCGCATGATGCGGCGTCTCTCATATAAGTCTTTACCTCAGCGAACCAAAGCCGCTCGTGCGGATTGCGGCAATCTGTCAGCCGGTCCGCCTCGGCCACTTGACCACCATCGCTTCCTTGCTTAGGTTTAGAATTATTCTAAATTTTTTGGAGAAGTTTATGCTGGCGCGTTTTTTCAGGTCGCCGAAACGATCCTTTGATTCGCTCTCCGAGCAGGAGATTCTCGCCCTTGCGATTGCCTCCGAGGAAGATGACGCCCGCATCTATCTCGCCTATGCCGACAAGCTGCGCCCTGAATTTCCGGCTTCGGCCAAGGTCTTTGAAGATATGGCCGAGGTCGAGGATACGCACCGCAAATCGCTGTTCGAAATCCATCGTCAACGTTTCGGCGAGCGCATCCCGCTGATTCGGCGCGAGCATGTGCAGGGCTTTTACGAACGCAAGCCGGACTGGCTGCGAGCCAACCTGTCGCTCGATGCGATGCGGCAGGAGACCGAGGCGATGGAGGAGCAGGCCTATCGATTTTATGTCGAGGCGGCAAAGCGCACCACCGACGCCTCGACGCGTGAGCTGCTCGGCGACCTCGCACTCGCCGAACAGGGGCACGAAGACATCGCCCGCATGCTTGGCGACAAACATACGCCTGAGGATATCAGGCGCGACGAGGACGAGACGGCGCACCGGCAATTCGTGCTGACCTATGTGCAGCCGGGCCTTGCCGGCTTGATGGACGGCTCGGTCTCGACGCTGGCGCCGATCTTTGCCGCAGCCTTCGCTACCCAGGACACATGGCAGACCTTCCTCGTCGGTCTTTCCGCCTCCGTCGGCGCCGGCATCTCAATGGGCTTCACCGAAGCCGCCCATGACGACGGGAAAATCTCCGGCCGGGGCTCGCCGGTCAAGCGTGGCCTTGCCTGCGGCATCATGACGGCGCTCGGCGGCCTTGGCCATGCGCTGCCCTATCTGATCCCGCATTTCTGGACGGCAACGATCACCGCCGCCATCATCGTCTTCTTCGAGCTCTGGGCAATCGCCTTCATCCAGAACCGCTACATGGAAACCCCCTTCCTGCGCGCCGCCTTTCAGGTCGTGCTCGGCGGCGGCCTGGTTCTCGCCGCCGGTATTTTGATCGGGAATGGGTGAGGAGCGGTCGGAAGCCGAGCAATCGATCCAGTGAATCGATTGCAGCGACGAACGCCCTGAGCCAAAGCGAGGGGCCGGGAGACGGTGCGGCATATCAACACCTCATCTCCGGCGGCACGCAGACGATCAGCCCTCAATGAGGTGCACAGCACGAACCTCGAAGGACGAGGACTGCGAAAGCTAACGACGACGCGTCTCCAATCTCCAAAAAGCAAAAGGCCGGCTTTCGCCGGCCTTTTCCCCCCGCATCCCCTTCGAAAATTCTTAGCGAAGAGCGCCGACCAGAAGGTCGCGGCCGTTCTCGATGGTGACCCAACGGCCGGCATTGTAGCTCGACTGGCGCTTGACGAAGGTGTAGGGCGTCGCAAACCAGGGCTTCACGTCGGCTGCGAGATTATCGAGCACGAAGTCGCCGTCGGCTGCGCGCAGCGTCAGGACGGCATGGCCTTCACCGTCAGGCTTGCGCACGACGGTCATCAGCAGGTCGGCGGCCGAAAAGCCGCGCTGGATCAGCATGCGGCGCTTCAAGAGCGCGAAATCCTCGCAGTCGCCGGCGGTCGTCGGATAGGCCCAGACCTCGTCCTTGCCGTAGATTTCCTTGTCGGTCATCGGTTTGATCGTGCTGTTGACCGTAGCGTTGACCGAGCGGACGAGCGACCACTTCGCAGGCGTCATCTCGACCGGACCCGCATTGCGGTTCGCGCCGCACTCACTGCTGTGGGTCTGACAGAAATCATAATGGCCGATCGGCTGAGAGGTGGCGTTGCCTGTTACCATGGAAGCATTTCTGCTTGGAGCTGGGATGGCGGCAGTCGCCATCGCAAATACGGCCGTCATGGCCACAAAGATACCCTTGAATCGCACGCCCGCCCTTTCCTCGATCGCCCCTTAAATTATTAACAAATTGTTAATGGAGAGGGCCGAGAAGAGTCAATCGTTACTTCTTGGGAGAGTGTTGCGACGCGCCAACATGGTTAAAATGCAACGGGTTGGCGGCTTGCGTTAGGGGAATTTCTCGGTCGGTGCTGTTCAAATGGGCATCTGCATATTTGTTGATGAACGAACGATGCCTTTGACGGCGCTAAGGAGAAGGGCGATATCGCCAGGGCGGGAAAGGCGGTGGTCGCCATCGCGGATGAAGGTCAGCACCACGTCGTCGGCGGGAAGGTGCTCCAGAAGCTTCATTGCGTGCGCATGCGGCACGTCGGGATCTTTCATGCCCTGAAGGATATGCACCGGGCAGCCCGTCTCGATCATACCGTCGAGCACCCGGTTCTTGCGCCCGTCCTCGATCAGTGCCTGCGTATAGATGTTCGGTTCGGGGCTGTATTGCGAGCGCTCTTCGAAATAGCCGCGCTCCGCCAGCGACTTGCGCTCCTTGGCCTTAAGGTTCGGCTCGATCAGTTCCGACGTGAAATCGGGCGCCGGCGCGATCAGCACCATACCGGCGAGCTTCAGACCACCCTGTCGGGCGAGTTCCTGCGCCAGCCGGAGCGCGATCCAGGCTCCCATCGAGGAACCGACCAGAATGATCCTGTCTGGCGCAAGATGACGAATGACGGCAAGCGCTTCCTCCAGCCAGCGCGAGATCGTGCCGTCGCGGAAGCTGCCGCCGGAAAGACCGTGGCCTGAATAGTCGAAGCGGATGCAGGCGGCCCCGAGTTCGCCCGCCAGCCCGTCGAGCTCCAGGGCTTTGGTGCCGCTCATGTCCGAACGGTAGCCGGATAGCCAAACGAGAGACGGGACGGTATTGCCGGCTTGGGCGGGGCGGACGAGCATGGCGATTTCACGCGCCGCCTCGCCTTCACCGACCGTCATGAACTGGGGTTGGGTATTGGCCATCGGATCGGACATCAGCGAAACTCCTGTTGTTTTGGTCTATAAAACAGATTCTTGTCAGGCTGACAGCGGGTGATTTTTCCGCTATAGGGTGATATTGACTCCGTTGCAGCGATAACGAGATAGGTTTGCGCCCCTGATGATCGGGAGCGCGCGGCTGCAACGTTCCGAAACAACGCGAGGAGAATACGACCATTCGCAGACCTTTTAAGACCGATGCGCCCGTGAAGGACGGACCGCGCTCGAATCGTGAAATCCGCATTCCCAAAGTTCAGCTGATCGCGGCTGACGGACAGAATATGGGCGTCGTGCCCACCGACCAGGCCTTGAGAATGGCGGAAGAAGCCGGCCTCGATCTTGTCGAAATTTCCCCCAATGCCGAACCGCCGGTGTGTAAGATCCTCGATCTGGGCAAGCTGAAATATGCCAACCAGAAGAAGGCTGCCGAGGCGCGCAAGAAGCAGAAGATCGTCGAAGTCAAAGAGATCAAGATGCGCCCGAACATCGACACCCATGATTATGAGGTGAAGATGAAGGCGATGGGCCGCTTCTTCGACGAGGGCGACAAGGTCAAGGTGACGCTGAAATTCCGCGGCCGCGAAATGGCTCACCAGGAACTCGGCATGAAGCTTCTGCAGCAGGTCAAGGCGGATACGACCGAGATCGCCAAGGTGGAAGCCGAGCCCAAGCTCGAAGGCCGCCAGATGATGATGGTGCTGGCGCCGAAGTAAGCGCCAGTCACTTTTTGCCCAAGGCCGTCCGCAAGGGCGGCTTTTGTGCGTTCGGCCACCCTGTCTTCGGCCCCTTTGTTTTATGCATGTCGTTATCCCGGAACCGCCGCACACTTCCGCGCGACATGCATAGCCGAAGATTCCTCCGCGGCCCCGTTGCACTTTCGTGACGCTGCGGTTATAAGCGCGCGTCCGAACTGACCGGCAGGGCATGCCGTGGCAGTTTCGAATGCTTGCGGAACGGTTCGTCGCCGATGCCGCAGATCAACAACAAACGCTCCCGCACCTTGTTGCGACGGCCGGAGAACCGGACTTCGCGAGGAGGGCTTTTTGATGAAGCGCGCAGGGAGGACAGAAGGAGTAGCAAAATGCCCAAGATGAAGACGAAGTCCGCTGCCAAGAAGCGGTTCAAGATCACCGCATCCGGCAAGGTCAAGGCGGCTGCCGCCGGCAAGCGCCATGGCATGATCAAGCGCACGAACAAGTTCATTCGCGATGCACGCGGCACGATGGTTCTCGCAGAACCCGATGGCCGCAAGGTCGTGAAGAACTATCTGCCGAACGGTCTCTGAGACTATTCCGGTAACGCGTTAGATTAAGGAGATCATGAAATGGCACGTGTAAAGAGAGGCGTCGCAGCCCACGCCAAGCATAAGAAGGTTCTGAAGCAGGCGAAGGGCTTCTACGGCCGCCGCAAGAACACCATCCGTACCGCCAAGGCCGCCGTCGATCGCGCCAAGCAGTACGCCTATCGCGACCGCAAGGTCAACAAGCGCAACTTCCGCGCCCTCTGGATTCAGCGTATCAACGCTGCCGTCCGCGAATTCGGCCTGACCTATGGCCGCTTCATCGACGGCCTGAACAAGGCCGGCATCGAAGTCGACCGTAAGGTTCTCTCCGACATGGCAATCCACGAGCCGGAAGCATTCGGCGCCCTGGTTGCTGCCGCCAAGAAGGCCCTTGAATATCTCAAGGAAACGGGCACAGCGAACGAGTTTGAAGGCGCGGTTCGGTAACCAGCGCTTCCCAGGCTCTATGCTCTATTGAATTTTGGGAAACCCGCGCTGGTTTGGGCTAGCGCGGGTTTTTCTTTCTCTATACTCCTTGCGCCCCGTCGGCGCTGCCTGCCTCCCGATCCCCCGCCTGATACTGGACGGAAAGAAGTGACAATGTCAGATATCGACCAGCTCAAATCCACCTTGCTTGCCGAAATTTCCGCCGCCGGTGATGAGCCCGCGCTCGAGGCCGTGCGCGTGTCCGCCCTCGGCAAAAAGGGCTCTGTCTCCGAACTCCTGAAGACGCTCGGCGCCATGACGCCGGAGGAGCGCCAGACGCGGGGGGCTGCGATCAACGCCCTGAAGAATGCGGTGACGGACGCCATTGCCGAGCGGAAGTCGGTGCTGAAAATGGCGGCGGTCAATGCCCGTCTGAAGGCTGAGACGGTCGATGTCAGCCTTCCGGTGCGCTCCTCGCCCGCCGAGCGCGGCCGCATCCATCCAATCAGCCAGATCGTCGACGAGATCACCGCGATCTTCGCCGATATGGGTTTCTCGATCGCCGAAGGTCCCGATATCGAGACCGACTACTACAATTTCACCGCGCTGAATTTTCCCGAAGGCCATCCGGCCCGCGAGATGCACGACACCTTCTTCTTCAATCCGGATGAGAACGGCGAGCGCAAGGTGCTGCGCACCCATACCTCGCCGGTGCAGGTGCGCACCATGGAAGCGCAGCAGCCGCCGATCCGCATCATCATTCCCGGCAAGACCTATCGCCAGGACTCGGATGCCACGCATTCGCCGATGTTCCATCAGGTCGAAGGCCTCGTCATCGACAAGAAGGCCAATGTCGCCAACATCCGCTGGGTGCTGGAAGAATTCTGCAAGACCTTCTTCGAGGTCGAAAGCGTGACGATGCGTTTCCGCCCGTCCTTCTTCCCCTTCACCGAGCCCTCCTTCGAGGTCGATATCCAGTGCGACCGCTCCGGCCCGATCGTCAAGTTCGGCGAAGGCACCGATTGGATGGAGATTCTCGGCTGCGGCATGGTCCACCCGAACGTGCTGCGCTATGGCGGGCTAGATCCGGACGAATATCTGGGTTTTGCCTGGGGCATGGGTCTCGATCGCATCGCCATGCTGAAATACGGCATGCCCGACCTGCGCGACTTCTTCAATGCCGACGTCCGCTGGATGACGCATTACGGCTTCCGCCCGCTCGACATGCCGACACTGTTCGGCGGTCTGAGCGCTTGAACGGAGATCTGGGACGATGAAATTCACGCTCTCCTGGCTGAAAGAACATCTCGAAACGGATGCCACGCTGGATGAAATCTGCGCCCGCCTCACCGAGATCGGGTTGGAAGTTGAAGATGTGGACGACAAAGCGGCGTTCAAGCCCTTCGTTATCGCCAAGGTCCTCTCGGCGGAAAAACATCCCCAGGCCGATCGCCTGAAGGTGCTGATGGTCGATACCGGAACCGGCGCGCCGGTACAGGTCGTCTGCGGCGCCCCGAATGCGCGCGCCGGCCTTGTCGGTGCCTTCGCCGCACCCGGCACCTACGTTCCCGGCATCGACGTCACGCTTGCCGTCGGCAATATTCGCGGCGTCGAAAGCCGCGGCATGATGTGCTCCGAAAAGGAGCTGCAGATCTCCGACAGTCATGACGGCATCATCGAACTGCCCGAGGATGCGCCGGTCGGCCAGAGTTACGCCGCCTATATCAATCTCGACGATCCGGTCATCGAGATCAACCTGACGCCGAACCGGCCGGATTGCACCTCCATCCACGGCATTGCCCGCGATCTTGCCGCCTCTGGTCTCGGCAGGCTGAAGATGCGCCCCGCGCCGTCCTTTGCCGTCGAAGGCGAGACGCCGGTCAAGCTGACCCTCGATCTCGATGATCCCAGGCTCTGCCCCGGTTTCGCGTTACGACTTGTGCGCGGCGTCAAGAACGGCCCGAGCCCGCGCTGGATGCAGCAGCGGCTCACAGCCATCGGCCTGCGCCCGATCAATGCGCTGGTTGACGTCACCAATTACATGACTTTCGATCAGGGCCGGCCGATCCATGTCTTCGATGCCGCCAAGATCAAGGGCAATCTAACTGTCCGCCGCGCGAGGGAAGGTGAGACCGTACTGGCGCTCGACCAGCGCGAATACAAGCTCGGCCCGAACAACGTCGTCATATCAGACGAGGACGGCATCGAATCGATCGGCGGCATCATGGGCGGCGAACATTCCGGCTGCGACGACAACACCGTCGACGTGCTGATCGAATCCGCTCTCTGGGACCCGATGAACATTGCCAAGTCGGGCCGCAGCCTCGGCATCATCACCGACGCACGCTACCGATTCGAACGCGGCGTCGATCCGGAATATATGGTTCCCGGTCTCGAACGCACGACCGAACTGGTGCTGGAACTCTGCGGCGGCACCGCTGCCAGGGCCGAGATTGTCGGTTATCGCGGCTACGAACCGAAGGTTGTCGATTTTCCCTATTCGGAGGTCAAGCGCCTGACGGGCCTCGAAGTCTCGAATGAGGAAAGCAACACGATCCTGGCGCGTCTCGGTTTTGTGGTCTCCGGCTCCGGCGAGCGCGTCTCCGTCGCCGTTCCCTCCTGGCGCCCGGATGTGGACGGCAAGGCCGATCTCGTCGAGGAGGTCATGCGCATCCACGGCGTCGACAATATCAAGCCGGCGCCCCTCGAAAGCCATGCCGCCGTCAACGGCAAGATCCTGACGACGCTGCAGATCCGCACCCGCACGGCGAAGCGGGCGCTCGCCGCACGCGGAATGCTGGAGGCCGTGACCTGGTCCTTCATTCCAGAGGATCAGGCAAAGCTGTTCGGCGGCGGTTCGCTGGCCCTCAAGCTTGCCAATCCGATCGCCGCTGAAATGTCGGACATGCGCCCGTCTTTGCTGCCGGGTCTGCTGACGGCGGCTCAGCGCAATGCCGATAAGGGTTACGCCGACGTCGCCATCTTCGAAGTCTCCGGCACCTATGAAAACGACCGGCCGGAAGGCCAGCGCCGCGTCGCCGGCGGCATCCGCCGCGGCACGGCATCGCTCGCCGGCGCCGGCCGCATGTGGTCCAATACAGCCAAGGGCGGTGGCAAGCCGGTCGACGTCTTCGACGCCAAGGCCGATGCGCTCGCCGTCATCGAAGCCTGCGGCCTGCCGATGGGCAATATCCAGATCGAGCAGGGCGGCCCCGAATGGTACCATCCCGGCCGCTCCGGCACGATCAAGATGGGGCCGAAGATCGTGCTCGGCTATTTCGGTGAATTCCATCCGCTGACGCTGGAAGCCCTCGATGTCTCCGGCGCTCTCTGCGGCTTCGAAGTCTATCTCGATGCCATGGCGGAGCCGAAAAAGAAGGCGACCCGCACCAAGCCGGCGCTCGATCTGTCGCCTTTCCAGGCCGTCAAGCGCGACTTCGCCTTCGTCGTCGACAAGACGGTGGAATCGGGCGCGATCGTCAAGGCTGCGACCGGCGCCGACCGTAAGCTCGTCACCGGCGTCACCGTCTTCGACATCTTCGAGGGCGCATCGGTCGGCGAGGGCAAGAAGTCGGTAGCGATCGAGGTCCAGATCCAGCCGGTCGATCGCACGCTGACGGACGAGGATTTCGAGGCGCTGACGCAGAAGATCGTGGCCAGCGTCACGAAATTCACCGGCGGCGTCCTCAGAAGCTGAGCTTCATCTGCAGAAGATAGATTGGACCGGTCGCGCGAGCGGCCGGTCTTTTCATGTGTGCAAATGATAGAGTTTGCTGACGATCACCCATCGGCCTTCGATCTTCAGCAGCGATAGATAGTCGGTGAAGCGCATTCCGGCGAAATCGTCGGTGACCTTCACGCTTGCCGCGTCACCCTCGACATCAACGTTCTGGATGTCCATGAAAGGCTGCGTGCCGGGAGGGGCCGGCTCCTCGGCCAGGATTGCGGCGATGAATTCGTCCCGCGTCAGCCATTCGACGGCATTCTGGTAATAGCCGATGATCGAGCTTTTCGGGTGGAAAGCCTTCTTCAAGGCTGCCGCATTGGCGAAAGCCATGCCTTCGACATAGAGGTGAACCGTCTGCTCGACTGCCTGTCTGTCCGACATGTTTCCATCCCGTTCTCCAAGATGGCGTTAGATAGTTTCGCCGGCCGCGAAGGCAAGCCCGACCTGTGCGACCGGCCGGGCTTGTCCGTTCTCAAATATTCGTCATGGCAAGCGAGGCATCCGAATAGCGCTTGCCCGCCACCTGTGCCGCTGGGATCGCCTCGCCGAGTTGATCGAGCTCCTCCGCGCTGAGCGTGATATCGGCAGCGGCGACGTTTTGTTCGAGGTGGTGAAGCTTGCGCGCGCCGGGGATCGGCACGATGTCGTCGCCCTGGTTCAGCACCCAGGCCAGTGCCAGCTGCGCCGCGGTCACGCCTTTTGCGGCGGCAAGCTTTTCGAGCGTTGCGACAAGCGCGGCATTGGCGTCGAAATTCTCCGCTTGGAAACGCGGTACCTGCCGGCGGAAATCGTCGTCGGCAAGGTCGTCGGCCTTGCGGATCGCTCCTGTCAGGAAACCGCGCCCGAGCGGGCTGTAGGGCACGAAGCCGATGCCGAGTTCGCGGCAGGTGGCAAGCACATCCTCTTCGGGATCGCGCGTCCACAGCGAATATTCGCTCTGAAGCGCTGCGATCGGATGGACCGCATGCGCGCGGCGGATCGTGGCGCTGCCGGCTTCCGAGAGGCCGAGGGCGCGGACTTTCCCTTCCTTCACAAGCTGGGCCATGGCACCGACCGTCTCCTCGATCGGCACGTTGGGGTCGACCCGGTGCTGGTAGAAGAGATCGATGGTCTCGATGCCCAAACGCTTCAGTGAGGCTTCGGCAACCGCACGCACATGTTCAGGACGGCTGTCGACACCGGCGATGGCGGCAGCGCCGGCCTGGCTGGTATCGATCTTGAAGCCGAATTTGGTGGCGATCACCACGCGCTCGCGGAAGGGCTTCAGCGCTCTTCCGAGAAGAACCTCGTTGGTGAAGGGACCATAGACTTCGGCCGTGTCGAAGAAGGTGACGCCGAGATCGACGGCGCGGTGCAGCGTCTTGACCGATTCCGCTTCGTCGCTGGCGCCATAGGCAAAGCTCATGCCCATGCAGCCGAGGCCGACGGCAGAGACCGTGAGATCGTTTCCGAGTTTTCTGGTTTTCATGATGCGCTCCTTTTCTGAGCTGACGTCGAACCGGTTGGGAGATCATTGCGGTACGGCCAGACTATATCGGCGCCGTATCAATCAAAAAATGCATGCAGTTTCTAACAACCTGTTCTATAATTTAGATCAATGAACAGAAGGCAACTCTCTCAACTCGCCGTTCTCGCCGCCGTCTCGGAACATCGCAGTTTCCGAGCCGCGGCCAAGGAACTGCTCGTCGCGCCGTCGGCGGTCAGCCACGCCATATCTAGCCTGGAGGAAAGTCTCGGCGTCAGGCTCCTGGCGCGCACGACCCGCAGTGTCGCGCCAACGGAGGAAGGCCGGCTGCTTCTCGAAAGGTTGCGTCCGGCGCTCGAGGAAATCGGTATCGCATTGGAGGCGGTCAACGATACGCGCGGCAAACCGGCCGGAAACCTGCGCATCACAGCGCCGCGCTTCGCCTCCGATATTCTGCTCGCCCCGCGCCTTGGCGATTTCCTCAATCTCTATCCCGATATCACGCTGGAGATCGCCAATGAGGACGGCTTCACCGATATCGTCAAGGAGGGTTTCGACGCGGGCATCCGGCTGGAGGAGAGCCTGGAGGCCGATATGATCGCCGTCAGAATCTCGCCCAATCTGACGACAGTGATTGCGGCCTCGCCCGAATATTTCGAACGCTATCCGAAGCCGCAGCACCCGCGCGATCTTGTCCATCATCGCTGCATCAAGCGACGCTTCACCAACGGCTCCATCTATCGTTGGGAATTCGAAAAGGACGGGCAGGAACTGATCGTCGCGGTCGACGGGCCGCTTGTCGTCAGCGAGGACCGGCTGGCCCTTCTTGCGGCGCTGAACGGCGCCGGTCTTGCCTATCTCTTCGATATGCGGGTGCATACTGAACTGTCGGCCGGCAGGCTGGTGCGGGTGCTGGAGGATTGGTGTGCGCCCTATCCCGGGCCGTTTGTCTATTATCCGAGCCGGCGGCAGATGCGGCCGGCGCTGCGCGCCTTTATCGATTTCTTCAGGTATGTGGAGAGGGATGCGGGCGGCCGGTGAGGGCCGCCGCTCGGTTTGCCTCGTTTCGTCAGGCGGCTTTTGCCTTCTGGTTTGCCGCCGTCGTGGCGAGCTTGGTAAGGATCTTGTCGGTGGCCGTTTCCTCCTGCAGCGTCTGGTCGAGCAGGGCGACGACATCCTTCAGGCCGATCGTTGCGGCCCAGGTCTTCAGTGTGCCGTAACGGGCGATTTCATAGTGCTCGACCGCCTGGGCGGCGGAGATCAGCCCGGCATCCAGCGCCGGTGTGCCCTTGAATTCTTCCATGATCTCTTCGCCCTCGGCGATAATGCCCTGGATCGCCTCGCAGGTCTTGCCCTGGGCGCGCTTGCCGATCTTTTCAAAAACCTGCTGCAGGCGCTCGACCTGGGCTTCGGTTTCCTCGAGATGCTTCTGGAAACCGGCCTTCAGTTCGGAGGACTGGGCGGCGCGCGCCATCTTCGGCAGGGCGCGCAATATCTGCCGCTCGGCAAAATAGATGTCCTTGAGCGTGTCGTAGAAGAGATCTTCCAACGTCTTTTCCTTGGCCATTTTCTCGATCCTTGTTTTGGGAAAGGCCGCGAACGCGGCGACACACTAAGAAGCAAAGATCGCGCAATTTGTTCCCGACCGATTTCGGGTGGACTGGAAAACCGCACCGGGCAATCATCCTGCCGCCGATGTGGAGGAAGAAAAGCTCATGCGAAAGCCGGGTTCGATGAAAGGTCTGGAGGATCTCGGCCGCGTACGGCTGTCGCAAAACTTCTTCTTCCGCGATTTCCTCCATTCCGAAATCGCCGATTTCTACCGCATTCCCAATATTCCTGAGAATCCCGACCTTGCGATCGAGGCCGGCAGAAGACTTTGCGACGATTTGCTGGAGCCGCTGCAGACGACGTTCGGACGCCTGCACATCCGCTCCGGCTATCGTTCGCCTGAGGTGAACAAGTTCGGCAACGAGAACAATCTCAACTGTTCGACCAATGCCGCCACATCAGCGGATCATATCTGGGACATGCTCGATTTCGATGGCTGCATGGGCGCGACCGCCTGCATCGTCGTGCCGTGGATGATTGATCATTACCGCGACGAAAGAGATTGGCAGCGACTTGCCTGGTGGATCCACGATCACCTCCCTTATGCCTCGCTTTGTTTTTTCCCCAAGCTCTGGGCCTTCAACATCCAGTGGCACGAACGGCCGAAGCGGGTGATCCAGAGTTATATCAGGCCGCGCGGCATCCTCACCAAGCAGGGCATGGCGAACTGGGAAGGCGACCATTCCGGATGGTATGAGGGATTTCCCGCACTCAGAAACTGATACGGTAGCGGATATGACCGTCGCTTTCGACATAGCTGTCGTAGAGCGCTCGAGCGGCCCTGTTTCCTTCGCTCGTATGCCAGTAAAGCCGCGACCAGCCCTTGGCCTTGCCGAGCGCGACGAGATCGTCCATCAGCGCCCGCCCGACGCCTTTTCCCCGTGCGTCGGAGTCGACGAACAGGTCTTCGAGGTAGCAGTCTCTACCGCGGATCCACGTGCCTTCATGGGTGAGATAGAGCGCAAATCCGATCACCCGGCCATCGACTTCGGCGACGCGCATCGCGATCGCCGAGGCGGGATCGAAGACCCGGCGCCACGTGTGATCGGTGATGTCGGCATCGACCGTCACTTCGTAAAAAGCCAGATAGGCCGCCCAGAGTTCACGCCAACGGGCTTCGTCCTCGGGGCTGGCATCGCGTATCGTTACGGTCATGGGCTTTCCTGTTTCAGGCACCGGCTTCGTCGAGCAGCGCCATTGCTTCTTCAGAAAGTGCAAGTGTCGCTGATTTCACCAGGCTTTCAAGCTGCGATAGACTGGTTGCGCTCGCGATCGGTGCCGTCACGCCCTTCTTGCGCAACAGCCAGGCGAGCGAGATTTCCGCGGGTTTGGCGCCGGTCTCGGCCGAAACCTGATCAAGCGCGGCGAGGATGCGCAGGCCCTTGGCATCGAGATATTGCGAAACCCGGCCTTCCCGAGCGCGGCCTTCCGTATCGGCCTTAGTGCGGTATTTGCCGGTGAGGAAGCCGGCCGCGAGGCTGAAATAGGTGATGACGCCGATGTCTTGCTTGATGCAGAGTTCGGCCAGTGGCCCCTCGAAGCTCGCGCGCTCGTAAAGATTATATTCCGGCTGCAGCACGTCGTATCGCGGCAGGCCGGCCTTCTCGGCTGCGTCGAACGACGCCTGCAGCAGATTCGCATCATAGTTCGAGCAGCCGATGGCGCGGACCTTGCCCTGCTGCTTCAGCTTGGCGAAGGCGCCGAGCGTTTCCTCGTGCGGCGTATCGGCATCCGGCCAGTGCGCGAGATAGAGATCGATATAGTCCGTCTGCAGCCGGCGCAGCGAATCCTCCACCGCCTTCAGGATGTATGCCTCCTTGAGGGTCTTTCCCTGTCCCATGTCCGAGCCGACTTTGGTAATGATAACGGCCTTGTCGCGGGAAATTCGCGCCTGCTTCAGCCACCGCCCGATGATCTCCTCGGAATCGCCGCCCTTGTTGCCGGGAACCCACGCGGAATAGACATCCGCCGTGTCGATGGTGTTGAGCCCCGCGTCGAAGAAAGCGTCGAGAATGGCGAAAGATGTTTTCTCGTCAGCCGTCCAGCCGAAGACATTGCCGCCGAAGACGATCGGCGACACCGAAAGACCTGTTTTCCCAAGCCGGCGCATGTTCATGACGCTCTCCAAAATGAATAATTTGATTGAAACCGCGGATACGGCAGGGCGCCGGCCCGGAGCATGATGCCGAAAAGTGCGAACGATTTTCGGAGTCATCATGCTTGTTGTTTCGCCTAACCTAGCGCGATCCGGGCGGGAGGGAAGCCAAGTTTCCGTGATTTCAGCTTGTGCCATTGCGCCGCAGCAGAGGCCTGCATATGGTTCGCGGAAAATCAGCTTTGGGAGATTGAATCATGTTGCGTTTCGGTATCATATCAACGGCGAAGATCGGCCGCGACAACGTCGTTCCAGCAATTCAGGACGCGGAAAACTGCGTCGTCACCGCAATCGCAAGCCGCGATCTCGCGCGCGCGAGAGAGATGGCCGACCGCTTTTCCGTGCCGCATGCCTTCGGCTCCTACGAGGAGATGCTCGCCTCCGACGTCATCGACGCTGTCTACATTCCGCTGCCGACCTCGCAGCACATCGAATGGGCGATCAAGGCGGCCGATGCCGGCAAGCATGTGCTCTGTGAGAAGCCGCTGGCATTGAAAGCAGCCGATATCGACGAGGTGATCGCCGCCCGCGACCGGAATCGGGTGGTGGTGACCGAAGCCTATATGGTCACCTATGCCCCCGTCTGGCAGAAGGTGCGTTCGCTGATCGCGGAGGGTGCGATCGGTTCGCTCCGGCATGTTCAGGGCGCCTTCACCTATTTCAACCGCGACCCCGCCAACATGCGCAATATTCCTGAACTCGGCGGCGGCGGCCTTCCCGATATCGGCGTCTACCCCGTCATGAGCACCCGCTTTTCCACCGGCAAGGAGCCGCTCCGGATCCAGGCGATCACCGAGCGCGATGCGGATTTCGGCACGGACATCTATTCGAGCGTCAAGGCTGATTTTGGCGATTTCGAGCTGAGTTTCTATGTCTCTACGCAGATGGCCAACCGCCAGGTCATGGTCTTCCATGGCACCGAAGGTTACATCGAGGTCAAGTCGCCCTTCAACGCCAATCGCTGGGGACCGGAAGAGATCGAACTGGCCGATCGCAGCCACAATGAATCGCGCATCTTCCGCTATCAGGACAGCCGCCAATACAGGCGCGAGGTCGAGGCCTTCGCTCGGGCGGTAAAGAACGGCAAGGAAGAGATCGTCACGCTCGAAAACTCGAAGCTGAACCAGAAGGTGATCGATGCGATCTACCGCGCCAGCGAGAAGGACGGCTGGGAGCCAGTCTGATCATTCCGCTCATTCCGGACGGAAGACGAAGCGCGAATAGCCGAAGAAGCTGAAGACCATCGAGGCGACGCTGGCGATCACCATGGCCGCCAGCGGCTGGAGCGTGGGCAGCGAAAGCAGCAGCGCAGAGTAAAGCCCGTAATTGACAAGCGCCGCCGTCACGCCGACCGAGCCGTAGCGGAAACCCTCGGCAGCAAGCGACCGCCCGGAACGATCGAAGGTGAAGCTGCGATTGAAGGCCCAGGTGGTCGCCATTGCCACCCCGATGGCGACGAGCCGCGCCAGAAATGGGCCGAGCGGCGTCAGATGGAGCAGCGCCGCCAGCATGCCGGCATCGACAAGGAAGCCGATGCCGCCGCCGATCGCGAAGCGGACGAGCTTTCTCATGCCGCATCCGCCTTTCCGGGACGTTCACGCGATGCCGGTTTTGCGTCGGCGAGCGGCGCCTTGGCCGCGCTGGCGGTCTCCAGGCTCATATAATGGATGCGA
Organism: Rhizobium sp. CNPSo 3670; assembly: GCF_057784555.1. Lineage (NCBI taxonomy): Bacteria > Pseudomonadati > Pseudomonadota > Alphaproteobacteria > Hyphomicrobiales > Rhizobiaceae > Rhizobium > Rhizobium sp. CNPSo 3670. The sequence continues at coordinate 163,905 of NZ_JBXSOL010000001.1, read as the reverse complement.
AGCTGCTCGGCCCGGGCCCGGGCCACGGAATCCAGGATGACGCCGGCGGTAAAAAGCATGAAGGAGATCATCATCAGCGCCATCGACAGCACCCAGGTCGGCATGCGGCTGACGAGGCCCGTGTCGAAATATTCCGCCAGGACCGGCGTCATGAAGCCGAGGCTCGTCAGCATGAAGGCGGCGCTGATCGCGCTGAAGAAGGCGAAGGGTCGCGTTTCCTTCATCAGCATCGCGAACATCCAGAGGATTTTTCCGCCGTCGCGGAACGTCGAAAGCTTGGAGTGCGAACCTTCCGGGCGGCGGCCATAATCGAGCTCCAGCTCGCTGACCGGAAGTTTCAGCCGGGAGGCATGCACCGACATCTCGGTTTCGATCTCGAAGCCGCCGGATACTGCCGGGAAGCTCTTGACGAAGCGGCGCGAGAAAGCGCGGTAGCCCGAAAAAATATCGGTGAAGTCGGGGCCGAAGATCGTCCGGTAGAGCAGGTTGAAAAGCCGGTTGCCAAGCGCATGGCCCTGACGGCCGGCGTCGGCATGCACGCCGCGCCGGGTTCCCACAACCATGTCGGCGCGTTCGGTCAGAAGCGTCCGCACCAGCTCCTCGGCATCGCCGGGTGCATAGGTTCCGTCGCCGTCGGCGATGATGTAGATGTCGGCCTCGATGTCGGCGAACATGCGGCGCACGACATGTCCCTTGCCTTGCCGCCGCTCGCGCACGACATGCGCTCCGGCCAGCATCGCCTGCAGCGCGGTGCCGTCGGTGGAATTATTGTCGTAGACGTGGATTGCGGCATCCGGCAGCGTCGCCCGGAAGCCCTGCACCACGGAGCCGATCGTCGCAGCTTCATTATAGCAGGGAAGCAGGACGGCAATGTCCGGGTGATGGGAACGCGTTCGGGCCATGACTCTACTCGTTACACTGAAAAGCCGCCAACAGCTTAAATCATGCAGCGTTAATAAGACCCTATGACCGAGGCAAAATCGGCTGCCTGCGCAAACGGCTTTACACTTTCTTGATCGGCGCCCGCTAAGGTTCGGCGATCTGGAAACGAGTTGCTAACCACGATGAATGCCGTGCAGCCGATCGCCAATGCGTCGACCGTGACCGCCGCCCGCAGGAGCCGGCTCGGGGCGCTGCTGACGCGTCTCTGGCCCGCCGTCATCGCCTATAGTGTCATCCTCGCCGCCGTCATCCTTGTTACCAAGCTCTCCGGCGCCACGGATTATGTCGGTCCCGACAATGACGATGGCATGCGTCTCGTCGAGGTTCGCGATTTTCTTGCCGGTCAGGGCTGGTTCGATCTGATGCAATATCGTCTCGGCCTCGCCGGCGGTACGCTGATGCATTGGTCGCGTTTAATCGATCTGCCGATCGCTTCGCTGATCTGGTTCTTCGACCTGTTTGCGCCGCGTGAAACCGCCGAGGCGCTGGCGTTGGCCGTCTGGCCCGTATCGCTCATCTTTCCTGCCATGCTCGCCATGGGCGTTGCCGGCCGGCGGATCGGCGGCATTGCGGGTATGCATATCGCCCTCGGTCTCACTGCACCGGCGATCTACATCGGAAACCGCTTCGCCCCTGGCGCCATCGATCATCACAATGCGCAGCTGGCGCTGGTCGCGACGATGGTGGCCATGCTCATGGATCCCGCGCGTCGCGGTTGGAGCTACGCGGTCGCCGGCGTTGCGGCGGCTGTCGCCATCGCCATCGGCGCCGAGACCACTCCTTTCGTCGCTGCCGTCTGCCTCACGGTCGCGCTGCTCTGGGCATGGGAAGGCGAGAATTTTTGCGCTGCGGCCCGGGCCTTCGGGCTGTCGCTGACGATTGCGATCAACATTCTTTTCTTCGCAACGGTTCCGCCCCGGCTCTATTCGATGGTTACCTGCGATAATCTCTCGCTCGGCTACTACAGTCTGGCGGCGATCGGCAGCGGCCTCCTGTTGTTTTCGGCCATTTTTGCGAGCGGCTTGCGTCGACCCTTGCGCTTTATCGCGCTCGCCTTTGTCGGCGCCGGCGTTTTTGGTGCGGCGATCGTCATCGCACCGCAATGCCTGAGCGATCCGTTGGGCAGTCTCGATCCGATGCTGGTCGAACTCTGGCTGCGCCATATTTCAGAAGCCCAGTCGCTCCTGGCGCTGGCGCGCACCGATCCCACCTTGGTCGGAGCCTTCTATGCGGCAGGTCTGCTCGGCATTGCCGTCTGCATCTTTCGCCTCATTCAGAGCGATCGCGTGCAGATCCACCTTATCCTGCTCTTCCTGCTTGCCACGAGCTGGGCGATCGCGCTGGTCCAGGTGCGCGGCTCTTCCTTCTCGAACCTGCTTTCGATCCTGCCGCTCGCCCTGCTGATTATCGATGTCAGGCGCATCTCCAACAGCGACAGCGAGAATGTCGCTGCCGCCCTTGTCTATGTGACGAGTGTTCTCGCAAGCGTTCCGGCGGTCTGGGCCGTCGGCGGCGGGCTTGTTTCAATGCAGATGGAGAACGATGCGCAGAACAAAGCGGCGGAGCCGGCAAAAGCGCTTTCCTGCACATCGAAAGAGGCGCTGGCACCGCTTGGCGAACTACCGCCCGGCCTGGTCTCCGCGCCATCGGAAATGGGTGTGCCGATCCTCCGATTCACTCAAAATCGGGTTCTCGCCGCCCCCTATCACCGAGATCAGGGCGGCATGCTGACGGAAATGCATATCGGCCTGGCAAAGCCGCAGGAGGCGGAAGCCTTTTTGAAGGGAGCCGGTGTGACGGCGCTTGCTTTCTGCCCGAAGGACCTGCAGACGCGCGAACTTGCCAAAATGAAGCCGGATGGGCTCTATGCCGAACTCGGCAAGGGGAATATTCCGCCCTATCTGGAACCACTTGCAAAAGTGCCGGATACGGGCGTCCAGTTCTTCCGCTACCGGCCGACGGCGAATTGACGCCGGCAGCCTTTATGTTGCGCTGACGTCAGTGAGACGTGCGGACGGCCCGCAGACGGTCGCTGGCATAAAGCCCGAGCACAAAGAGGATAAGACCGCCATTATAGCCGAGAATGGCATAAACAAGCGCCAGAAGTGACACTGGCCCCGGCGAGGTTATCGCCGCCAGGGTGAAGCTCATTCCGATCAACGCGGCCACCAACGCGATCCCGGCGGCCGAGCGCATTAACCCGGCGCTGATGCCCAATGCTGCTGCTGTGAGAATAATCATTTCAGCACCTTCCCAGAGAGAACGAGGGGAAGAATAGGAAGCGCCAACTAACAAAGATTTACCGGCTCTCTCGGCTGAAAATCCTTTGTATTGCGGTGGTTAGCAATCCCTTTCGGGTAAAACGCGCTTTTTATCTATGCGTTCCGCGGCGAAGGGGATTTTCCCGTTTTTCTTGTCATTTTTTTCTGCTGCAACGACCGCATGCACGCAATGCCCATAGCATGAGTCTTGATAGAACGGCGTCGACTCTGCCACGCTAACGGTTCAGCCGCCGGGAAAACGGGTCTCTCCGGCGGTCGCGGACCTTCCTGTTTCCCGCCAATGGAAATAGAAAGGAGGGATGAGCAACCTCTTCGACAGCGATTCGCCGACCAACCTTGCCGAATATTCGGTTTCGGAGCTTTCCGGCTCGATCAAGCGCACCGTCGAAACCGCCTTCGATCAGGTTCGCGTGCGCGGGGAAATATCCGGTTATCGCGGTCCGCACTCCTCCGGCCACGCTTATTTCGCACTGAAGGATGATCGCGCCCGCATCGACGCCGTGATCTGGAAGGGCACGTTCTCGCGGCTGAAGTTCCGCCCGGAGGAAGGCATGGAGGTGATCGCCACCGGCAAGGTCACCACTTTTCCGGGCTCCTCAAAATATCAGATCGTCATCGAGACGCTGGAGCCGGCAGGCGCCGGCGCGCTGATGGCGCTGATCGAGGAGCGCAAGCGCAGGCTCGGCGCCGAGGGTTTGTTCGACGCCGCCCGCAAGAAGCGGCTGCCCTTCATGCCACATGTGATCGGCGTCGTCACTTCGCCGACCGGCGCCGTCATCCGCGATATCCTTCACCGCATCTCCGATCGGTTTCCCGTGCATGTCCTCGTCTGGCCGGTGAAGGTCCAGGGGGAGGGATCCGGCGAGGAGGTGGCGAACGCCATCCGCGGCTTCAACGCGCTGGGGCCCGCCGGCGCCATCCCCCGCCCGGATGTGCTGATCGTCGCGCGCGGCGGCGGCAGCCTGGAAGATCTCTGGAGTTTCAACGACGAGATCGTCGTGCGCGCCGCTGCCGAAAGCCGCATACCGCTGATCTCGGCCGTCGGCCACGAGACCGACTGGACGCTGATCGACTATGCCGCCGATGTCCGCGCTCCGACCCCGACGGGGGCGGCGGAAATGGCCGTGCCCGTCAAGGCGGAGCTCGAGGCGCAGGCTGCGGCGCTTGCCGCCCGCCTGCAGGGCTGCATGAACCGGCAGATGGATCAGCGCCGCCAGTCCGTCCGTAGTCTGATGCGGGCATTGCCCTCGCTCGATCAGCTTCTCGCCTTGCCGCGCCGCCGTTTCGATGAAGCGGCCGTCGGTCTTGGCCGCGGGCTGGAACTCAACACCATCAACAAGCGTCGCGGCTTCGAGCGTATGGCCTCGCATCTGCGCCCCGATGTGCTCTCCAATCGCATCGCCGAGCGACGCCAGCTTCTGAGCGAGCGCATGGCGCGGGCCGAGCGCACAATCGAGCGTCTGCTCGATCGCTCGAAATCCCGCATTGACCGCGCCGAGGCCATCCTCGCTTCGCTGCCGGCGCGGCTGAAGACCCAGACAGACCGCAGTCGTGAGCGGCTCGGCAACCTTTCGCGCCATGCCGATACGGCGATCCGCCATCAGCTGACGCGCGCCCGCGCCGAACTTTCCGCTCAGGACCGCGTGCTGCAGTCGCTCTCCTACAAGAATGTGCTGAAGCGCGGCTACGCCGTCATTCGCGATGAGGACAACAGGCCGGTTTCGCAGGCGGCGGCACTCTCCCCCGGCATGGGCATCGCCATAGAATTTGCCGACGGCCGGGTCGGCGCCATGACCACAGAAGGCGGCGTACCGCCCGCCGGGGCGAAGAAGCGGGGCGCGAAACCTGCCGAGACGCCGAAGCAAGGAAGCTTGTTCTGACGATGCGGATCCTGCTGGTGCTTGCCCATCCGCTGCCGGAAAGTTTCGCCGCCTCGGTGGCGCGCACGGCGCGCGAGGTACTGGAAGCATCCGGGCATGTTGTCGATCTCATCGATCTCTACGCTGAGGATTTTGATCCGCGCCTTTCCGAAGCCGAGCGCCGCGGTTACTTCGATATGCCCTACGACACTTCGGCCGTTGCCGGCATCGTTGGCCGCCTGAAGGCGGCTGAAGGTCTCGTCCTCGTCTTTCCGCAATGGTGGTTCAATTTTCCAGCCGTGCTGAAAGGGTTCTTCGATCGCATCTTCGCGCCCGGCGTGGCCTTCACGCACGATGCCGCCGGCGGCCGCATCGTGCCCGAGCTTACCAATATCCGGCTGCTCTATGCGTTGACGACGACGGGCTCGCCCTGGTGGCTGGTGCATCTTTATATGGGCGATCCCGTCCGCCGCCTGCTGAAGCGCGGCATTGCCGCATTCTGCGCGAAGAAGCTCGTCTTCCGAATGCTGAGCCTGCACGACATGGACCGCGCGACTGATGCCAGGCGCAAGGCGCATTTGGAGCGCGTCCGTAAGTTGCTCGCCGCAGTCTGACTATTCGAAGTCCGACAGGAACTTCTTGAGCAACCGGTCGAACGTGGCCCTTTCCTCGGGTGTCAGATTGCACGTCAGCCGCTGCTGATTGGCGACATGGGCGCCGACCGCCTCTTCGACGGTCGCAAGTCCCTTGTCGGTCAGCGCAATCAGCACGCTGCGCCTGTCCTGCGGATTGACGATGCGCTCGACGAATCCCGCTTTCTCCAACTGGTCGATCCGGTTCGTCATCGTGCCGGAGCTCACCATCGTCATCTCCAGAAGCTCGCCCGGCGAAAGCCGGTGCGGCGCGCCTGAACGGCGAAGTGTGGCTAGGACGTCGAAGGCCGGCGTGGAAAGCCCGTGCTTCATGAGCACGGCTTCGACCTCGCGGCCGAGATGGGTGCCGAGGCGCTTCAGGCGCCCGAGGATGCCCATCGGTTCGACGTCGAGGTCGGGCCGCTCGCGCCTCCATTGCGCCAGGACTCGGTCGACGTGATCTTGCTTCTCTTCACTCATGTCACATCGATAGCAGTGGATATCTTGACGTCAAGATAAAATGGACTATGCTGAATTTATCTTGATATAGAGATTCTTGATATGAAGACAAATTCCCGCCATATCGCCGACGTGTTGACGACCGCTATCGCCCCCGCCATCTGGGGCAGCACCTATTTCGTCACGACGTCCTTCCTGCCCCAGGGGTATCCGCTGTCTGTCGCCATGCTGCGTGCTTTGCCGGCCGGCCTGCTTCTCCTGCTCATTGTCCGGAAGCTGCCGACGGGGGTCTGGTGGGGCCGCGCCTTCATTCTCGGCGCGCTGAACTTCTCGTTCTTCTGGACAATGCTCTTTGTTTCGGCCTATCGCCTGCCGGGCGGCGTCGCGGCCACGGTCGGCGCCGTTCAGCCGCTGATTGTCATCGCCTTGTCGCGCCTATTCCTCGGCAAGCCGATCCGCTTCCTTGCCGTCGTCGCCGGCCTGATCGGTATGGCAGGCGTCGCGCTGCTGGTGCTGACGCCGAATGCGGCGCTCGATCCTCTGGGCGTTGCGGCTGGCCTTGCCGGCGCCGTCTCCATGGCCTTCGGCACCGTGCTGACCCGTCACTGGCAGCCGCCTGTTTCCAGCCTTACCTTTACGTCATGGCAATTGACCGCGGGCGGTATCCTGCTCGTGCCCGTCGCCTTGCTGCTTGAGCCGGCGCTACCGGTGCCGACGGCCGCCAATATTCTCGGAATCGCCTGGCTTGGCCTGATCGGAGCGGCCTTTACCTATCTGCTGTGGTTTCGCGGTCTGTCCCGCATCGAGCCCTCGGCTGCGGCGTCGCTCGGCTTCCTGAGCCCCGTCGTTGCCACTCTTCTCGGCTGGCTGGCGCTCGGCGAGAGCCTGACGCCGGCGCAGCTTGCCGGCTTCGCCATGGTCCTTGCCAGCGTCTGGCTCAGCCAGCGCACGGTGATGCCGCTCAGGCCCACTCGCCCTGCCGCATCACCGGAACCCGCCCACCGTCCGGTGTGATGCCGTCGATATCGACCTTGTCGGAGCCGATCATCCAGTCGATGTGGATCAGGCTGGAATTGCCGCCCTGCGCCTTGATCTGCTCCTGGCTCAGTGAAGCGCCATCGAGGAAGCACTTGGAATAGCACTGGCCGAGCGCGATGTGGCAGGAGGCGTTTTCGTCGAACAGCGTGTTGTAGAACAGAATGCCGCTCGCTGAGATCGGCGAGGAATGCGGCACGAGCGCCACTTCGCCGAGCCGGCGCGCGCCCTCGTCGGTATCAAGCACCTTATTCAACACTTCTTCGCCGCGTGACGCCTTGGCTTCGACGATCCGCCCACCCTCGAAGCGCACCTGGATATTGTCGATCAGCGTGCCCTGGTGCGAGAGCGGTTTGGTGCTCGAGACATGGCCTTCGACCCGCAAAGCATGCGGCGTCGTGAACACCTCTTCAGTCGGAATATTCGGATTGCAGGTAATGCCGTTCTTGGCGGTGGAGGCGCCGCCATGCCACTCATGCCCGTCGGCAAGACCGACCGTCAGATCGGTGCCCGGCCCCTTGAAATGCAGCGAGGCAAAACGCTCGCCGTTCAGCCAGGCTGAGCGCTTGGCGAGATTGGCATTGTGCTCCGCCCAGGCGGCGACGGGGTCGCTGACATCGACGCGCGAGGCGGCAAAGATCGCCTTGGCGAGCTTGGCGATTGCGATCGGTTCCGGGTCGTCGGGGAAGACCACCTTGGCCCAGGAGGGGTTGGGATAGGAGACGATGTTCCAGTTGATGTCAAAATTCGAGATCTTTTCCAAGGCCGGCTTATAGGCGGTTGATGTGGCGCGATTGGCGCGGCCGACCTTGCCGGCCTCCTGCTCGGAAAGCAGCATTGGATTGTCGCCGGCGACCGCCAGACGGGCCGCCCCGTTGGCATAGGCCTTGGCCATGCCCTCGTAGAGCCAGTCGGAGGCGCGGTCGAAGCTCTCGTCGCTGCCGTACTGATAACGCGCCAGCGTCGTTTCCTCGTCGGAGTAGAAGGTGCTTACCAGACCGGCGCCGGCCTGATACGCGTGTTTGGTGATCAGGCGAACAAGCGGCAGCGCCACAACAGGCGCGGTGATCACCAGGTCCTGGCCCTTCTGCAGCTGCAGCCCGACCTTGACGGCGACTTCCGCAAGCTTATCGAGCTTGACGGGATCAACGGTGTTCTGGCTCTGGGGCATGAAAGTCATGGTTCAACCTGCCTTCTGTCATCGACGCTAGAGCAATTCCAGGAAAAGTGCGAAGCGGTTTTCTCAGGCAAAGCGCGAAGCGCTTTTGCCGGGAATTGCGTAATTCAAAAGATTAGAGCGATTCTGCGCTTCCGTGAAAAGCTGAACCGGTCCAGGAGGCTGAAAGACTTAGACCCGTTTGCGGCGAAAATGAAGCGCGCCGACGCCGATTTGAAACCGGCCGGCGCCATGCCCGACCGGTTTCAGCATCACGCCTCAGGCCGCGATGGGCAGCCTGAGCAGGATCGACTTGTGCTTGTCGAGGAATTCCATCAGCCGCTGCGGATAATCCTCGCCGACGGCGTCTTTCACGCTCCGCCGTTCGCCGAGCGCGCTCCGCCAGCGCGTCACCCGCTCGAGCCCCTCGAAGATGCCGCTATCCCCCAGCCTGTCGAAAACATCGAAATATCGAAAGATCGGCGCGAAGACGGCATCGACGAGGCTGAAGCTGCTGCCGGAAAAATAAGGTCCATCCGCGAGCGCTCCTTCGAGCGTCGTGAACTTGGCGATCAGCGCCTTGCGCTTGGCCTCCAGCTGTTCCACCTCCGTGGCCGTTTCATAGCCCCAGAGATCGGAAAGCACGGACGAGCCGAACTCCATCCAGCCGCGATGGCGGGCGCGGGCAAGCGGATCGGCAGGATGCAGGGCAGGTCCCGCCTGCGTCTCCTCCAGATATTCGCAGATGACGCTGCTTTCGAAGAGGACGGCCTCGCTGCCATCCTCTTCCTCGATCCTCAGCAGCGGCACCTTTCCGAGCGGCGAGATCTGCAGGAACCAGTCCGGCTTGTTGGCAAGGTCGATGTTGACGCGCTCGAAGGGAACACCCTTTTCGTGAAGCGCGATGGCGGCGCGTTGCACATAGGGGCAGAGATGGTGGCTGATGAGGGTAAGCCTGCTCATGAACGTCTCCTCGCAGTTTCAATAGATGCATTTGCATATAATAGTGCTTGCGGCTTTGCGCAAGATAAATGTATCTGCATCTATCATGGAAAAGATGCCGAAGCCGAGCGAAACCGCCACCTCTGCCTGGACCAGCATCATGCGCGCTCGCGAACGGCTGCTCGCCGCGATCGAAGCCGATCTGAAAGCGGCCGGCATGCCGCCGCTTGCCTGGTATGACGTGCTGTGGGAACTGGCGCGCGCGAACGACGGCAAGCTGCGGCCCTACGAGATAGAGGAGCGGACATTGCTGGCCCAGTATAATCTTTCCCGGCTGATCGACCGGCTGGAAAGAGGGGGCTTGGTCCGGCGTGAGGTCTTCGCCGAGGATGGCCGCGGGCGCTGGGTTCTGATCACCGATGCCGGCCGAACGCTTCGCACGCGGATGTGGACTGTCTATGCCGCAGCGATCGAGACCCATGTCGGCAGCAAGCTTGCCGAAGACGAGGCGAAGGCGATTTCCGGTCTGCTCGCTCGTTTCCTCTGATCAGGCGACCAATGGCGCGCCGACGGCTTTAACCACCTTCAGTGCATCCTTCGGATCAAGCCGCACCTGCAGTCCGCGCTGTCCGCCATTGATATAGACGAGCGGCTCGGCGAGAGCGATCTCCTCGATTGCCGTCGGCACGGTCTTCCTCTGGCCGAAGGGGCTGATGCCGCCGACATGGTAGCCCGTTAGCCGTTCGGCATCGGCAGGCTTCATCATATTGGCGGATTTACCGCGAAAGGCGCTGGCGAGTTTTTTCATGCTGACTTCGCGATCCGACGGCACGACAACGCAGACGGGCTTGCCGTCCACCTCCGCCATCAGCGTTTTCAGCACGCGCTGCGGCGCCTCGCCTAAGGCTTCCGCCGCCTGCAGCCCGACGCGCTCCGCGTCCGGATCATAATCATAGGTGTGAATGGTAAAGGCGACACCCGCCTGGGAGAGAATCTGTGTCGCGCGCGTGGTCTTGGACATTGCTCAGCGCCCGAACAGATCCGAATAATTCTCCGGCCTGAAGCCGATCAAGAGCTTGCCTTCCGTCTCCAGCACCGGCCGCTTGATCATCGACGGCTGGTCGAGCATCAGCGCGATCGCCTTCTCCCGGCTCAGGTTCTCGCGCTCGGCATCGAGCAGTTTTCGAAAGGTGGTGCCGGCGCGGTTGAGCACCGTATCGAGGCCGGCTTCGTCGATCCAGGCTTCGAGATGGGCGCGGTCGATGCCGAGTGCCTTGTAATCGTGAAACTCATAAGCGACGCCGTGTTCTTCCAGCCAACTACGGGCTTTCTTCATCGTGTCGCAATTCTTGATGCCATAGATGGTGACGGCCATGCCCGATCGATCTCCCTGTGATGGCAACGGGATAGCATGCGCGACAGCCGGCGCAAATGCCGCCCGGGCATTTGTCCCGGGCAGCGCCTGCTCAACTCTCCAGCGTGCCGGCCTTGCGTGTGGCCTTGCTCGGCCTGGCGCAGACGATCTTCATCAGGTCGCCGCGCCGGCGCACCAGCCGATCCGAGGTTCGGGTCAGGACCAGCCCATCCTGCGGCGCATGCAGGTCGATGCTGCCGTCAGGCTGACCCGGCCGGGTGACGATCGTCGCCAGAAGTTCGCCCTCTGCAATCCTGTCACCGATCGTGCGATGGAAGAGCACGGCGCCGCCTTCGGGAGCGCGGATGATCTCCACATTGTCGAGCGGCACGGCGGGACCGACAAACATGGCCGGCGCCATTCTGTCGTCGCTCACGATCCCCCGTGCGGCGAGAAAACGCCAGAGCCCGTCCGCATCCCGCTTCGCCAGCAGCGGATCGACGTCGCGCTTGCCGCGCAGCTCGACGGTGACCGAAAGCTTGCCCGGCAGTCGGGATTGTCGTTCGCCTGGAACCGCATATTTCCATGCAAAACCGACGGCCTCCTCGAAGGCCGAGCTTTCGCCATCCGAAAGCAGCACGGCCTCCATGTCGAGCGCGGCGGCAAGGTCGGCCGCCTCCGGCCAGAAGGCCTCATCGATATAGGCATATTGCAGTGATTCGTCGTCGCAGTGCAGATCGAGGACGAGGTCGGCCCCGAGCGCCATGTGCAGAAGCCGCCGCTTCAGCTGGTCGGTAGCCGGATAATCGTTGAAATCTTCCGTCAGCATTGCCCGATCGGTGACGCTTATCAGCGGAAAATCCCGGTTGAAATTGGTGCGGGAACCGAGATCGAAGCGACCCTGCAATTCGCCGAAATGCGATTGCGCCGCGCCGATGGGGTTGGCCTGCGGTACGATGGTGATGTCGCCTGCGACCGCGCCTTCGCTTTCCGCCCGACGCAGCCGCTCCGAGAGGAAATGCAGGAGCGCCGTTCCCGGCAGCTCACCGGCGTGAAGCGCCGCCTGAATGTAGGCCTTCGGCGCCTTCGGATCACGGCCAGCAAAACGCAGCACCGGCAGCCGCCACGCCGTTCCCGGCGTATCGCCTGGGATGATGATCTCCGAAACGTCCATGCTGTCCTTGCTCCGCATTCACCAGCCCGACCAGCTTTATGCGCTGAAAACCGGCGAGCGCAAGCCTCACCGCTACCCTTGCCTCACCGAGGCCCGAAGAAAAGCAGGTTGCCGTTATGATTGATCTTGCCTCGCCGTCGAGATAATGCACGAAACATCGAAAGTGCCTGCTTAATCGGCTTCCAAGCCTCTAGGAACAAAAAAAGAACGATCTAGGCAAGAAACGGGTTGAAACAGCGGCAGCTCCATACGATCCTTTGGGACATCGAAAACGCGGAGGCTAGGTCATGGCTGAGACAAGGCACCACTATCTCATCTTCGAAACCGCGGGCGGCTTCTGCGGCATCGCCTGGAGCGACGCCGGCATCGTCCGTTTCCAGCTGCCGACGAAAACCGCGGAGGCTACCGAGCGGCTGCTTCTGCGCCGACTGCCCGATGGTGCGCCCGGCGCGCCGACGCCTCAGGTGTTCGAGACCGTCGCAGCGGTGAAACGCTATTTCCAAGGGGAGGAAACCGATTTCTCCGGCGTCCCACTCGATCTTGCCGGCCAGAACGACTTCTTCCGGGATATTTATGCGGCGGCACGGCGTGTCGGCTGGGGCCGCACGACCACCTATGGCGCGCTGGCGAAGGAGCTTGGCGTCGGGCCGGAAGCGGCCCGCGATGTTGGTCAGGCGATGGCGAAAAACCCAGTCGCCCTGATCATTCCCTGCCATCGGGTGCTGGCCGCCGGCGGCAAGATCGGCGGCTTCTCCGCGCCCGGCGGTTCGTCATCGAAGGCCCGCATGCTGGAGCTTGAAGGCGTTAGCCTCGCCCCGCCGCCGCCCGCCCAACAGTCGCTGGGCTTTTGAGCGGCGGCGCGATTTCCACGGGAAGTGGCCGTTCAATGCGGGCTGGCCGTCGGCCTGATGACGATCTCGCTGACATCGACGTCATCGGGCTGGCTGATGGCATAGAGGATTGAATTGGCGACCGCCTCGGGACTAATCGTGACGGCCCTGAAGGCCCGCATGGCGTCACGAGCCGTCGGGTCGGTGATCGTGTCGGCGAGTTCCGATGTCGTGGTTCCGGGAGAGACGACGGTGACGCGGATACGATCTGTCTCCTGACGCAATCCATCCGAGATTGCCCGCACCGCGAATTTCGTCGCGCAATAGACGGCGGCAGTCGGCGAGACGCTGTGGCCGCCGATCGAGGACAGGTTGATGATCTGCCCCGATCCCTGTGCCTTCATGATCGGAAGAGCGGCCGCTATGCCGTAGAGAACGCCCTTAATATTGACGTCGACCATTCGGTCCCACTCGTCGACCTTGAGTGCGTCGAGCGGCGAGAGCGGCATGATGCCGGCATTGTTGACGATGACATCGAGGCGGCCGAATTCGGACTTGGCGAAGCCGGCAAAGGCTTCCACCTGGGCACGGTCGGTGACGTCGAGCTTGCGCAGACGCACCGTTCCACCTCCAGCTTCGATTTCGCCGGCGAGCGCCTCCAGTCGGTCGCTGCGGCGCGCGCCGATCACGATCCGGGCGCCCGCCGCGGCCAGCACTTTTGCCGTGGCCTCTCCAATGCCGCTGCTGGCTCCGGTGATGGCGATGACCTTTCCTTCGATGTCAGACATTTCACACTCCATGTGCAGGTTGAGGGTTGTTGTGGCGATCGGTTCGGGAAATCGGCGCTGAGCGTCGTGTCAGCCCAGGCATCGAAATTGGCGCGTAGCGTGTCGAGCCGTTCGCGGGCGATCTTCAGGGAAGCTGCCCCGAGCAGCAGCCGCAGCGGCGGCTCGCCCGCCTCGAAGGCCGATATGATTGCGCTTGCCGCGCGTGCGGGATCGCCCGGCTGCTTGCCGGAGACCGCGCGGGTGGCCTGGCGCCGCTTGCCCGCGGTCTCCGCATAGTTTTCGAGGATCGTGCTGGATTCGACCATCGAGCGGCCGGCCCAATCGGTGCGGAAGCCGCCGGGCTCCAGGATCGTCACACGGATGCCAAGCGGACCGACCTCATGAGCCAGCGACTCCGACAGGCCTTCCACCGCAAACTTGGTGGCATGGTAGTAGCCGGTTGCAGCGAAGGCGACGAGCCCGCCGAGCGAGGAGACGTTGAAGATATGCCCCCGCCGGCGTGAGCGCATGCCAGGCAGAACTTGTTTGGTCACGGCGATCAAGCCGAAGACATTGGTCTCGAATTGGGCGCGGATCTCGGCATCCTCGCCCTCTTCGATTGCCGAGAGATAGCCATAGCCGGCATTGTTGACGAGGACATCGATGGCGCCGAACTGCGCCTCGGCTTCACGGACCGCCGCAGCGATAGAGCGGCCGTCGGTTACGTCGAGGGCGAGGGCCAACGCCCGCTCGCCATGTGCTGCCGTGAGGTCGCCGAGTGTTTCGGGTTTGCGCGCCGTAATGGCAGCGCGCCAGCCGCGCGCCAGAACCGCTTCGGCGAGTGCCCGGCCGAGGCCGGATGATGCGCCGGTAATGAACCAGATGGGTGTGGTGGAGGACATGGTTTTCATCCTTTCCAGCCGTCCTATGCGGCCTTTTCGGTGTGCGGGGGTCATTTACGGCGAAGCACCATGCCGCCATGATGGAGCGTATTGTCGTCGACGAAATCGCCATCGGCGGTGAAGCCGGTATCGTCCCAATACTCGATATGTGTTCCGGTGACTTCGTAGCGTCCGCGATAGGCGCTCTCCCGGCGTCCGCGGGCCTCGTCGTAACGATTGTGGGGCAGGAGTTCGTGTCGGACGCGGCCGTCGTCGGTGACCCACATTCCGACATAGGGATGCTGCTGCATGGTGTTCTCGCTTGGCTGTTGGAACTTGGATTTTCGCTCGTTCGAGGCGTCAGCGGGCTACGTGGGGAGCGCCGTGCCAGTTAGAATGATTGCGGTGAAGAGATGCAGAACTGGGCTGCGGTAAAACTTTGGCATCGCTCTTCCTTTCGACGCGGGCAGCACTCGGGGCTAGCTCATGCCTAGCCCTCGACAGAACATAATCTTGGCGAGCCGCGCGATTAAGTTGCCAATGCCGAATGGCTTGGTTAGCATTGCTAACCAATGGCTAATGATCTCGAAGGCATTTCAGTCTTTCTCGCCATAGCGGAGGCGCGGAATTTCCGGCTCGCCGGCGAGCGCCTCGGCGTGACCCGTTCCGCCGTCAGCCAGGCCTTGCAGCGCCTTGAGGACCGGCTTGGTGCGCCCCTGGTTCAGCGCACGACGCGCAGCGTCAGCCTGACCGAGGCCGGCGAAGTCTTCCTTGAGGCGGTTCGTCCCTCGATGCGCCAGGTCAGCGATGCGATGCAGACGGTGCGCGACATGCAAGCGCGCCCGAGCGGCCTGCTGCGGGTCACTGTTTCCTCCATCGCCGAGCGCTTCCTATCCGGGACTTTGCTCGCCGGCTTCATGCAGGCCTGCCCCGGCATCAAACTCGATATCACCATCACCGATGACGAATTCGACATCGTCGAAGCCGGCTTCGATGCTGGTGTGAGACTGGGCGAGGTGATCGAGCAGGACATGATCGCGGTACCGGTCTCGTCTCAACAGAGACAATGCGCCGCCGCATCGCCAAGCTATCTCGAGCGTCACGGTTCGCCTCACCATCCCCGCGACCTGCAGAACCACGCCTGCATCGGATGGCGGCCGCGCCCGGATACCGCGCCCTATCGCTGGGAATTCACCGAAAATGACCGCGACTTCGATGTCGCCGTCGATCCCGTGGTCACGACCAATGACATGGGAATAATGATCCGCATGGCCTGCGCCGGGGCCGGGATCACCTTCGGCATGGTGGAAACCTTCGCGCCCTATGTCGATCGCGGCGAGCTCATCCGGCTGCTGGAGGATTTCTGCCCGCCCTTTCCTGGTTTCTACCTCTACTATCCCAGGCGCCAGAGGCAGCCAGTGAAACTGCGCGCGCTGGTCGACCATGTGCGCCGGTCGGCCGGTCGCTAGACCTACTCAAGTGCCGTGCCGCCGGCATGGTTGCTGCGAGCATGTGGTTTTGGTATTTCGAGCCTTCAGTTGGATGGTGAAGCGGGCGACGTCATGCTGGCTGCTCCGGTCGCCGTTCTGACCATCCCGCTGGCGGAGAACATATGCTCGACGACGTCTTTCCCATTCCGACCAGGGCAGTGATCCGCCAGGGTGGTCGAGCCTGCTTCCATCGCCTCGTCACTACCAGCCCGCTGCTGATCCAGGTCCAGTCTGGAACGAAGATCGTCATGTCGGATGACAAGCCTTTGCGCCTCGAGGCGGGCGATTACGGTCTGTTGCCCGACTACCGGCCGTTGACGATGGAGAACATTCCCAAGGCGCCTCAGAAGTATCAGACCCTGGCGCTTGCAATTCCGCGAAAGCTTTTCGAGGACGCTTATGATAGGATGGGATCGGTCGCCGTGCCATCACGGCCTCTTCCGGCCAGCACCTCGAGGCTGCCGGAGGAAGCTGCTGCATTGTTCGAATATTGCAGTCAGCCGGGCAATCTGGCGCGGCTTCCGGGCGCCATCGCCAAGGCCCGTCTGATGGAACTCGTCACCTGGTTCGCGCTCTGCGGGGCGGTTCTCGGCCGATGCGAAAGCCCCCGGCTTGAGGACCGGCTGAGGCAGATGATCGAAGCTGATCCGGCCGGCGCCTGGACGCTGGCGCATGCTGCGGGCTTGTTCAACATGAGCGAGGCGACGCTGCGGCGCAGGCTCTCCGCCGAGAATACAGCCTTCAGCGAGATCTTGAGCGATACCCGGATGAACCGTGCTCTGGCGCTCATTCAGACCACGACATTGCCGATGGCGCAGGTTGCGCTGGAGGTCGGTTACGATTCGCCTTCGCAATTTTCCGCGCGCTTCAAGGAGCGGTTTGGCGTCAGCCCACGCCATGTACGCAGCGGACCCGAACAATTTGAGCGGATCGGGGCAGAAATTGAGCAGAGCGGGGCAGATGCGCTGGCGCGGTGACGATAGTTTCCCGGCATCGTCAACCACAGGAGAATAGCAATGCGATTGATCACAGCAGCACTTATGGCCGCCTCCGTCTTCGGCGCCACGGCCGCCCATGCCGAAATGAAGCTCACCTCGAAGGATCTGACCGCCGGCAAGGCCATGGCCGATGCGCAGGTCTTCAACGGCTTCGGTTGCTCGGGCAAGAACATCTCGCCGGAACTGGCCTGGTCGGGCGCACCCGAGGGAACCAAGAGCTTCGCCGTCATGGCGTACGATCCGGATGCGCCCACGGGTTCCGGCTGGTGGCATTGGACGGTGTTCAACATCCCGGCAAAGACTTCGGAGATTGCCGCTGGCGCGAGCGGTGACAAGAAGCTTCCCGCAGGCGCCGTGGAAGGCCATACAGATTTCGGCACCTCCGGATATGGCGGCGCATGCCCACCGGCCGGCGATAAGCCGCACCGCTACCAGTTCACCGTCTACGCGCTCAAGGTGGACAAGCTTCCGCTTCCCGAGACGGCGCCGGGCGCCATGGTCGGCTTCTATGTCAGGGCCAACACGCTCGACAAGGCCTCGATCGAGGTCACTTACGGCCGCTGAAGCCGGCTCTGGAGCCGCAACATCCTTGCATACCAAAGACCGGCCCTGGTGACTAAACCTCGGCCGGTCCGTGCGCTGAGGCAAGCGCAGGCGGCATCAGAGGGATGCAAGAAGCAATGTTGCGGCGTGCTTCGACGCTACGCCTATGGGCTTCGCACCTCAGCATGAGGGAGGTTGGAGAAGGCCGCGCTCATAACTGCAGGCGTGAGAGGTGCGCGCCGCCCACGATCGGACAAGTTTACTTGCGGCTCCTTGGACTAGGCAGGAACATAGGTCAGCTTGATCACATTCTCGTCGATCAGATCATGGCTCACAAGACGAAGCGGCGGCCGGGGCCCGGCGAAATAGGGTTTGCCGTGGCCAAGCACGACGGGATGCAGGTAGATGTGATATTCATCGATCAGCCCGAGTCCGGTAAGGCTTTGCGCCAAGTCCGGCCCGGCAACTTCGATCTCCCCGTCACGCTCGGCCTTTAGCGCGCGCATCGCGCCCTCGAGATCATTCCCAACAATCCCGGCGTTGGGGCCGACCGACGTCAACGAGCGCGAGACCACCCATTTCGGCTGCTTCCGCCACGCCGCTGCGAAGGCTCGCTGCTCGGTATCCCATTCGGGATGATCCTCATCCCAATAACGCATGACCTCGTACATCCGGCGGCCGTAGACGCTGCCCGCCTGCCTCTGAGCCTGCTCGACGAAGTGGCGGAAGAGGGTGGGACTTGGCCCGAAGGCTGTGTGGTCGACGTAACCGTCCAGCGACTGGTTCATCCCGAAGACGAGCTTAGCCATGCCAACTTCCTTCTTGAACAAAGTATGTGCGTGAGTTCGGCTGCGTAGCGGGAGTAAGTTAGGCAAACTGATTTTATTTTGCAATTGGTTTTGGGTGAACTCGAACGCCCGTCCGAAATGATCGGGGCAGGCGCTTCATCGAGCATCGATCCGCTTACATCAGCGATGCACCGGCAGTCTCAGCCCCACTTCGTCTCGCCTTCGGCGAGCTTGTGTTGGTCGACCGACCGATCGAGGCAAATGGAGAAGCGATTAAGGCCGGCGAGATCCCTGGCGGACGCTCCGCGTGACGCGACTTCCCAATGCCAGCGGCTTAGCTTCTTGAAGTGCCGCAGCATGAGGCGCTGGCGGAGGTGCTTCTGCCGCTCAATTAGCTACCTCGGAGGGCGGCTTCTGCCCTCACTCCCACTCGATCGTGCCGGGCGGCTTCGACGTGACGTCGTAGACAACCCGGTTGATGCCGCGCACCTCGTTGATGATACGGGTGGCGGCGCGGCCGAGGAATTCCATGTCGTAGTGGTAGAAATCCGCCGTCATGCCGTCGACCGAGGTGACGGCGCGCAGCGCACAGACGAATTCATACGTGCGCCCGTCGCCCATCACACCGACAGTCTGGACGGGAAGCAGCACGGCGAAGGCCTGCCAGATCGCGTCGTAGAGGCCGGCCTTGCGGATTTCGTCGAGATAGATCGCATCGGCTTCGCGCAGGATCTCGAGCTTCTCGCGTGTGATGCCGCCGGGGCAGCGGATCGCGAGGCCAGGGCCGGGGAAGGGGTGGCGGCCGATGAAGCTGTCGGGCAGGCCGAGCTCGCGGCCGAGCGCGCGCACCTCGTCCTTGAACAGTTCGCGCAGCGGCTCGACGAGCTGCATGTTCATCCGCTCCGGCAGGCCGCCGACATTGTGGTGCGACTTGATCGTCACCGACGGGCCGCCGGTGAAGGAAACGCTCTCGATAACGTCGGGATAGAGCGTGCCCTGGCCGAGGAAATCGGCGCCGCCGAGTTTCTTCGCCTCTTCCTCGAAGGTTTCGATGAAGAGCCGGCCAATGATCTTGCGCTTGGTCTCCGGGTCGCTGACGCCTTCGAGTTCGCCGATAAAACGGTCTGAGGCATCGACGTGCAGCAGATGCAGATTGTAGTGCTCGCGGAACATGGCGACGACATTGGCCGCCTCGTCCTTGCGCATCAGTCCGTGGTCGACGAGGATGCAGGTCAGCTGGTCGCCGACCGCCTCGTGGATCAGGAGTGCCGCGACAGAGCTGTCGACGCCACCTGAAAGCGCGCAGATGACGCGCTTGTCACCGACCTGCTTGCGGATCTCGTCGACCGCTTTTTGGCGATAAGCAGACATCGACCAGTCGCCCTTGATGCCGGCGACATTGTGGATGAAGTTGCCGATCAGCTTGGCGCCGTCGGGCGTATGCACGACCTCGGGGTGGAACTGTACGCCGTAATATTTGCGCTTCTCGTCGGCTATGAAGGCGAAGGGCGCGTTGGAAGAGGTGGCGACCACCTCGAAACCATCCGGCAGCGCCGTGACGCGGTCGCCATGGCTCATCCATACCTGATGGCGCGAGCCGGAGGACCAGAGGCCTTCGAACAGCTGGCAATCCTTGTCGACATCGAGAAAGGCGCGGCCGAATTCACGGTGATGGCCGCTTTCGACCTTGCCGCCGAGCTGCATGCACATCGTCTGCTGACCGTAGCAGATGCCAAAGACCGGCAGGCCGCTATCGAAGATGATCTGGGGCGCTCGCGGCGATCCCTCGTCCACGGTGGAAGCCGGGCTGCCGGAGAGGATCACGGCCTTCGGCTGCAGGCGCTTGAAGCCTTCTTCGGCGGATTGAAAGGGGACGATCTCGCAATAGACGCCGGCCTCGCGCACGCGCCGTGCGATGAGCTGCGTCACCTGGCTGCCGAAATCGACGATGAGAACGGAGTCGGGATGTGCTGTCTGGGTCATGGCGAGGCTTTAAAGAAAAGCGCTTCGCCTGGCAATCCGGGAAATCGGCAGCATCGGGTTTTTATTGTTCCGATTGTCCCCACGCCTTTGAAAGACGCGCAGTATATTCGACGGCTAGAACCAGAAAACCCCGTCCTCCAGCGCCGTGAACAGGCTGTCGACGCCGTAGGAGAGCTTGCGGTCGACGATGTGCAGATATTCCGTCCAGCCGGAGATATGCTGCAGTTCGACCGCGCCGTCGGAAATGCCGCGCAGGCCGATCAGCGGCAGCTTGTAGCCCTGGCAGGCGCGCAGCACCGCATAGGTTTCCATGTCGACCATGTCGGCGTCGATGTCGCTATAGGCGGTACCCGAGATGACGTTGCCGCCGGTGGAAAGGCTTGCCTCGGGAATGCCGGGGATGCGCAGCGGCAACTCGAGCGCAGCGGGCAGATCGAGAAACGGCGTCCTACCCTTTTCGAAACCGAGCGGCGAGGCGTCCATATCGCGATAGGAGACCGAGCTCACCTGATAGACTTCGGTCTGCTCCAGTTTCGCCGAACCGGCCGACCCGAGCGATACCACGAGATCCGGCAGGTCGTCGGCCGCATCCAGCCGCGCCAGGGTTTTGGTCAGCGCGACTGCCGCCTCGACCGGGCCGACGCCTGTCATCAAGGGTTCGATGCGCGAACGCAGGAAGGAGCCGTATTCGGCCTCCGCCGCCATGACGAAAAGCATGGATTTGCCTGCGACCGACTTCAGCTCGAACTTCATCCTGTAATTCCTTCTCTCCCGCGGATGACCATCATTGTTCCGGTCATGGAGGCGATGAGTTTCGCCGGCCCGTCGCTGATCGCGTAGCCTCGCCCGTCGGCGACGATAATGGTGGAGCCGGGTTTGGTGATTTCCCCGCGAAACAGGAAGCGCTCGCCACGCCCCGGCGACATGAGATTGACCTTGAACTCGATTGTCAGGATCGAGGCTTCAGGGTCGATGACGCTGTAGGCGGCAAAGCCGCAGGCCGAATCCAGCGCCGCCGAAATGATGCCCGCATGCAGGATGCCGTGCTGCTGTGTCAGTTTGACGTCGAAGGGAAGCTCAATCTCGACGACGCCGTGCTCGACGCGCGTCAGCTCTGCGCCGATCGTCTGCATCGCCGCCTGGCGCGCAAAATTGCGGCGGATTCGCGCGCGGAAATCGCCCCTGTCAGTCTCGCTCATGGCTACCCCTCTCCAAGCCGGGAAAGTGGCATGACGAGCCGGATTCGACAAGCTGGACGTTACCGAAATCGGCCGCGAGGCTGCCGGAAACCGCAAACCGTGTCGCCGGGGCAACCTTTCGCCGTGCGTCGTTGCACAAGCCTGCTTCGTCAGTGCCGCCCGCCCCGTGCAATGGTGATTGTAGCTTCGCGCGAGACGGGTATTCTCGCATCGAAACTCGAAATGACGGAGCATCAGCGGCATGACGACGATATCGCAATCGGTCCGGAATTTCGAGAACTGGCTGGCCGGTGAGCTTGGCGACGATCTCGTCAAACAGGACCTGCGGGAAAAGCATAAGAAGATGCGCAGCAACGCGTTCGTCTTTCTGCGCGCCACCTATTGGCGCTGGTGCGAAACCATCCTCGACATCTGCCAGGACCTCGCAGGCGCGCCTGAAGTGCTGGCGATCGGCGATACGCATCTGGAAAATTTCGGCACCTGGCGCGACGTCGAGGGCCGGCTCGTCTGGGGCGTCAATGATTTCGACGACGCGGCGGTCATGCCTTATGCGCTCGACCTCGTTCGTCTGGCGGCAAGCGCCATCCTGGCGCGCGGCGACAACGGCCCGTCCGTTCGCAGGATCGGTGAACTGATCCTCACCGGCTATCGCAGGGGCCTTGAAAATCCGCTGCCTGTCATCCTCGAGCGCGACCACAAATGGCTGCGCAAGGCATTGGTGCGGCCGAATGCCAAACGCCGGGAATTTTGGCAGAAATACGAGACGCTGCGTCCCGGCAAGAAACCGGTGCCTTCCGCCTATATCAAGGCGCTTACCGGTGCATTGCCGCCCGGCTCAGGCGGCTTCGTGGCGAAGCCGCATCGCGCCGGCACCGGCAGTCTCGGTCGGCCGCGTTTTATCGCCTATAGCGAATGGCAAGGCGGGCCGGTTCTGCGCGAGGCGAAGGCGTTGGTGCCCTCGGCCTGGTCGCTTTGCCACGGGCTGCAGCATGGGACGATCAATGCAGGCAAGATTGCCGGAGGGCGGATGCGCTCGGCCGATCCCCACTATCAAGTCTCCGGGCGTATCCTCGTGCGCCGGCTCTCGCCGAATAGCCGCAAGATCGAGATCGACAAGCACCCGGAAATCCTGCTTGCGCCGACGATGCTCGAGCTGATGGGCTTCGAGATCGCCAACTGCCATTCCGACGATCCGGCGGCGGCCACGGCGATCCTGGAGGACCTACGGGTGCGCGGGAGCGAATGGCTGCATCAAGCGGCAAGGGCTGCGGCGTCGGCGATCAGTGCCGAGCAGAAGGCCTATGCGCGCGTCGGCTGAGAGATCCGAACGATGTGCTGATCCCAGGCGACGTCGCTGCGGGTCGACAGGAAGTCGCCATCATAGGAGGAGACGGCAAAGCCCTCTTTTGCCGGCGCGATGCCCGCGGCATCCGCAATTGCCGTCTCGGCCAGCACCTTGCCCGTCCTCGCGTCGATCGTCACCGAGGCGCCGCCTTTCGGGGAGGTGATGCCGACGAGGCCTTCGCTGCGATTGACGGCGATCGCCCCGATGTAATTGGCAAGCCTGCGCGTCGTCTCCTCCGGCAGATCGACGAAGGAAAGATCCTCGCCCTTGGCGAAATGGCCGACGAGCGGCGGCAGATCCTTGCGGTGGCCCTCGTACTGGCAGGCGAACCAGATGCGGCCCTCGCCGTCAAGGTCGACGTGGCGGGTCGACAGCTGCGACCATTCGGCCGGCAGCACATGTTTTTCGATCAACGCGCCCGTGGCCGCATCGATCAGGACCAGCGACGGCTGCATCACCCGGAGATTGAGCTTGGTGCGGCCGAAGTCGGGATGGGTCTCGATGCCGCCATTGGCGACAATGAGAAGGCGTCCGTCATCGGACACGGTCATGTCGTGCGGGCCGATGCCATAGGTCTCGAATTCGCCGATGCGGGTGAAGCGGTCGGTCGCATCGTAGATGCCGATCATGCCGCGATTGCCGTCGAAATCGTTCTCACTGGCGTAGAGAATGCGGCCATCGGGCGAGAACACGCCGTGGCCGTAGAAATGCCGGTCTTCCCGGGAGCTGATGACGATCGGCTGACCCTTATTCCGTGGATCGAAGATCATCGCATAGGTGCCGGGCCGGCGCGCAAAGGCGGCGGTCTTGCCGGTGGCGGCGCTGAAGGCCATGCCGTGAGCTCGGGCGGGAAGCGCCACCTGATCGACGATCTCGCCGCGCTCCGTCACCGTCGCGATGGCAAAGGAGCCGTCGGCGGCGCGAATGCCCGAGGCATAGACGGCGTCCGACCGCTCCAACGCCATCAGCGATCTTGGCGTCAAGGCCGCAAGGAAGCCAATCCCTGCCGCCTTGACGAAGCTGCGTCGATCGATCGTGGTGCTTCGTATCATCGCTTCAGTCTCCGTCCGAAAAGGAAAAGCCGGCCGAAAGGCCGATGGCCGAGCCATATTCGTCGCTGATTCTGGTAATCAGCTGGCGGCTGTCGGCGAGCAACGCTTCGAGTTTGGCCTTCTCGGCATCGCTCACGGCGACGTCAATGTCGGGATTGAGCTTCGGCACGCTGTCGAGCAGCGATTTGAAATCCGCGTCGATCGAGGCGGCGACCGACCGCTTGTCCGTCGGCAGAAGCTCGGCCATGCCGGCCTTCTGCCAGAGCGTGCGCAGGCCTTCCAGATTGGCAGCCATCGATTTCCAGGTGTTCTTCGAACGCCAGTAGATGGCCATGCGCGGGCGCGGCGTGGTGTCCTTGCCCTTGTAGAACTGCTCCAGCCGCTGGTCGCGGACATTCTCTGCGCCGTGGACGAGAATGCCGAGCAGCGCAGTCACGGCTTCCTTGTTGTCCATGAAATCATTGCTCTGCGGGCCCGGATGTTTCCAGCTCGCCTGCACGCCATCGGGTTTTTCCCAGGCCGCGACGACTTCGCCTGCCTCACGTTGGATATTGCCGGCGACCGCGGCACCGTAAAGGCAGCGGAATCCGCCCTTCTGCTCGAGGAGATCGTCGGAGCCGTTGCCATAGAGCACATATTCCAGCGCCGTCAGGCCCTGCAGCGCCACACTCTTGCCGGCGATCGCATCGACGGTCGCGTCCTTAGGATCCGCCTTGGCGATCAGCGCTTGCACCTGCTTCAGGCCGACACCCTTGCGGTCGGGATAGAACAGGATGTGCTCGAAGAGATTGTCCTGGATGACGGGCCCTGTCTGGACGATCTCGATGATCGACCAGTAGCGGATCGTGTCGTCGAAAGCCGATTTCGCCCTGTCGAGCGTCTGTTGCGTGCCGCCGTCACAGAGATCCTTCATCGCCGTCGTCAGCCGGGCGGCCGATTGCTGCATGTTGCGATAGCCGGGGCGGATCACCTCATCGACGGCGCGCTGCATGACGGCGGGAACGGCATCCTCATTCAGCCCTGCCGGAGGAGCGGCGGTCTCAGCGGCCGCCGATGTGGCGAGGCCGATCAGAGTGAGGCAGAGCAGGGGGTGCCAAAGGCGCATCAAAGTGACTCCAGGAATGTAATCAGGGCCGCCCGGTCGTCTTTCGACAGGAAGGAGAAAGCGTTGCGGGCCTTTTCAGCTTCGCCGCCATGCCAGAGAATCGCCTCGGTGACGTTTCGCGCACGGCCGTCATGCAGGAAAAAGCTGTGTCCGCTGACAGTCCGGGTCAGTCCTATACCCCATAGCGGCGGCGTGCGCCATTCACGTCCGCTTGCAAGCCCGACCTGTTGCCCATCGGCCAGACCCTCGCCCATGTCGTGCAGGAGAAAGTCGGAATAGGGCCAGATCAGCTGGAAGGATTGCGCCTTTTCGGCTGCATCCCGGCGGGTGACGAATTTCGGCACATGGCAGGAAATGCAGCCGGTTTCGTAAAAAATCCGCTTGCCCCGCAGTGTCTCGGGAAAGCTCGCCTTGCGCCGCGCCGGCACGGCGAGATTTTCGGAATAGAAGGTCACGAGGTCGAGAACGGGGCCTGGGGCTTCTTCTGCACCCAGCCGTTTCTGCACCCCTGTCGGCATCTCAAGGCATTTTTCTTCCGGCTTGGTGCAATCGCCATCTGCGTCCGGCTGGTCGGGCGTCGAGATGCCGATATCGTTGGTGAAGGCATCGGCGCTCTGATCGCGCACAGTGGCGTTTTGCGCCTTCCAGCCGAAACGACCGAGTGCGATCTTGCCGCTGCGATGGTCGCGCACGATCGCCGCCTTGCCCGAAATGCCGTCGCCGTCTGCATCATCAGGATCGGCATGGGCAAGAATGTCCGCTTCCGGAATGGCTTCGATCAGCCCAAGGCCGATCATCGCCGGCGCCACGCGCGCCGAAATGGTCGTCGCCGTGTCGAGCGGCCCGTAAGCGAGGTTCGTCGCCGTATAATGCGGCCGGCGAAGCGATACTTTTTCACCGTCGCCGAGCGTCACCGTCTCGACATCATAAGTGATCGCCATCCGGCCTTCTGCGGCAAGGCCGGGGACGGCAAGGTCCTGCAGTTGATGGCCATAGACCGGATCGGGAAAGTTCACCACGTCGGCATTGGCGATCGCCTTTTCTTCCTCCGGCGTGGTCGCCGCGTGTGCCAGACGCAGGAACATCGAGGTGGCGCTTGTGGCCCCCTCCGGCGGTCTGCCCCGGCCGTCATTGACATGGCAGCTCATGCAGGAGCGGGCGTTGAAGAGCGGCCCGAGGCCGTCGGAGGCCTGCGTCGAGGAAGGAGCGGAAACCCAGAGCTTGCGAAAGAGCGCATTGCCGAGCTTGAAATTCTGCTCTTCCTCGAAGGGGATGTTGGCGGAAATATGCGAGAAGCTGTCTTCAGTGACGGGATCGATCGAGGTCGCGGCCCCCGCCTGCATCGCTTCATATTGCTCGGCCTTGGAAAAATCCGCCGTCGGCCGCGTGATGTCGGCGACGCGTTTGAGATCGGTCTCGGAGAGGTCGGTGCGTTTGGTTGGCAGGTCGAAACCGCCGGCGATGGCTGCGGAAAATCCGGCAAACATGGCGCAGAGCGCTGCGCTGGCGATCAATCGGCGGGCCGGGGCATGCGACATTTCAAGAGTCCGGGCCGCTCCGGCTGTCGAGGCGGCCCGCCTTTTTGCTTATTTGAAGACGGCGTTAGGATTATCCAAGCTGTCGGAACCTTCAAGCTGAACCGTGCCGAGATCGAGTGCGGCAATAACGCGCTGAATCGACTTCGTCTGGTCGATCAGCCCGTCGATGGCGGCCTGGACGACGGCATTGCCTTCCTTGTTGCCCTCGGCGATCATCTGGTCATACTTCTCGACCGTCTCGCCACGCTTGGCCATGGCATTCATCGCATCGAGCGTCTTGTTGAGCTTGCCTTCCAGCTCGGCATCGAGCGCCTTGTCCTTGGCGGCGACGAGGTCGTGCAGCGACGGGCCACTGAGCTTGGTGCCGTCGACGCGGGTATAGTTGCCGGTATAGGCGGCGGCGATGCCGATCGCGTCGTTGAGATGCGAATTGTAGGTATTGTCGGAGAAGCAATCATGCTCTTCTTCCGGGTCGTGCAGCAGCAGGCCGAGTTTCATGCGCTCGCCGGCAAGTTCGCCGTAGGAGAGCGAGCCCATGCCGGTCAGGATGGCGACAAGACCGGCCTTCGGATCGGCTTCGACGTTCTTCGTCGCAACCCCGTCCGGCTTCCAGTTGTCGGTCATTTCCTGCAGGTCGGAAACAAGCAGGGTGGAGGCGGACTTCAGATATTCGGCGCGCCGGTCGCAATTGCCGTGCGTGCAGTTCTTGAGGTCGTAATCAGTGGCCGGGCGGTTGCCGGCGCCCGGACCGGTGCCGTTCAGATCCTGGCCCCAGAGAAGGAATTCGATGGCGTGGTAACCGGTCGCCACATTGGCTTCGATGCCGGCGGCTTCGGCGAGCGTGCCGGAGAGGAAATCAGGCGTCAGCTTCGAGGCGTCGACATCCTTGCCGTCGATCTTGATCGTCTTGTTGGCGATGACATTGGCCACATAGAGCGAGTTTTCGTCGCTCTCGGTCCCGTAGGCGGCATCGACATAATCGATCAGGCCCTCGTCGAGAGGCCACGCATTGACCTTGCCTTCCCAGTCGTCGACGATCGGATTGCCGAAGCGATAGACTTCCGTCTGCTGGTAGGGCACGCGCGCCCTGACCCAGGCATCCCTGGCGGCCTTCAGCGTCTCATCGGTCGGCGCCTTCAGGAAGGCGTCGATGGCGGCGTCGAGCGCCTTGGCCGTCGTCAGCGAGTCCTCGTATTTGGCATGCGCCACTTCGGCATAATGTTTCACCACGGCGCTAGCATCGATCTCGGCCTGCGCGGGAAGGGCGAGCAGAGCGGCGGGAGCAATCGCCAGCACGGCTGCGCGGAATTTGCTGTTGAGCTTCATAATCCTCTCCTGTGACGGATCTTCCGTCGGGCTCTGTCTCTTCGCGCAAAAGTAAACTGGTGTCAAACGCTCTAGTTTGGAATGATTTTAAGCACGGCGCGACCGGGAAAACCCGCTCATCCGGCTGCATTCGGCCAGAAGACAGCACCGTCACTTTACCGAAATGGCAGCCCAGTCTGCGGCTGTCGTGGGGTATCAGCCCTTGCGCTGCATGCGGCAGAAGAAGAAGCCGTCCGTATCGGTGGAAGCCGGTGTCAGCGTCACCGTCAGGCCATCGGAGGAATGCGGACGCGGCGCGTCCTTGCCGAAGAGCGCATCCCAGGCGGGCAGGGCGCCGACGATCTCAAAATCAGCATTCCCCGCCGTAAAGCGGCGCACCTGCTCCTCATTTTCCTGAGGCAGCACCGAGCAGGTGACATAGATCAGCTCACCGCCCGGTTTGACGAAGCCGCTTGCCTGCGCCAGCGCGTCCTGCTGCTGGGCGGTGCGTTCGTCGAGGTTCTTCGCCGTCAAGCGCCATTTCGTATCGGGGCGGCGGCGCCATGTGCCGGTGCCGGTACAGGGCGCATCGACCAACACCTTGTCGCAGCGCTTGGCAAGGCCCGAAAGCCCCCTGGCGTCGTCATGCACCTGGACATTGCGCGTGCCCGCCCGCTTCAGCCGCTCGATGATCGGCGCCAGCCGTTTGCGATCGGCGTCATAGGCATGAACCTGGCCCTTGTTTTGCATGGCGGCGGCCATGGCGAGCGTCTTGCCGCCGCCGCCGGCGCAATAATCGAGGATCTGTTCGCTATCGCGCGCCAGCACCAGATCGGCGACGATCTGCGAACCCTCGTCCTGGACCTCGAACCAGCCTTTCTGGAACGAAAGCTCGGCCGTCACGTTAGGAAGACGCGAGGCGCCTTCGCCTGCGGCAATCCGTATGCCGTAGCGGGCGATCTTCGCGGCATGGGCGCCGGCTCTTTCGAGCGCTTTGACGGCCTTGTCGCGCGAGGCTTTGAGGATGTTGGCGCGCAGATCGAGCGTCGGGCGGGCGGCGAGCGCCTGTGCCTCGGCGAGCCAGTCGGCGCCGAAGGCCTGTTCGAAGGAGGGTTGAACCCATTCGGGAATATCGCCGCGGATATGCGGCGGCGCGTCTTCGAGCGAGCGGCTGCTAAAGGCGGCAAGGGCTTCGGGTGAAAGTGGCGCCGGCGCGAATTTGTCGTCGGCCAGCTCGGCGGCAAGGCTTTCGGGCGTGAAACGCCATTGACGGAACATGACGCCGTGGGCAATGGCCACAGCGCTGTCGTCATCCATCAGCCAGGCATGCGAAAGCCGCATGCGCAGGGCGTCGTAGACGATGTTGCCGATCGCGGCACGATCGCCGGAACCGGCGAAGCGATGGGCAAGGCCCCAGTCCTTGAGGGCGTCGGCGACGGGTCGCTTGCGGGCATCGATGTCCGCGAGCACAGAAATCGCCCCTTCGAGGCGGCCGCCCAGACGCATTTACATATCTCCTGTTGCCGTACCGTGCGAACGATCCGCACCCAGAGGTCGGGCGGATTGTTTACAGGTTTCGATCGCGTGGTAACCGCGATTGGCGGCAAGAGCAAGCGCCGCTGACGGTGCAGCCGGTTGCAAGCTCCGGACTTAGCTGATCACTTGGTAGCAGACCTTCGCCGTGCCGGAGCTCACCATGCCGATATTCTGTGCGGCGGCGCGCGACAGATCGAGCACACGGCCGCGGATGAACGGGCCGCGATCATTGATGCGGACGACGACGGTGCGGCCATTGTTGCGGTTGGTGACCTTGACCTTGGTGCCGAATGCAAGCGAACGATGCGCGGCAGTCAAGACGGCGGGGTTCATACGTTCTCCGGAAGCAGTTTTGGAGTGAAGAGCGTACCACGAAGCACCGCCACAGCCATTAGCAGCAAAACCTTCCGCCGGAAGCATGGAAGAGCAGGCTGCAATAGTTGCGGCAGCGATAATAGAACGGCTGATTTTCTTCAAAACGGTGTATCCCTCAACTATTGAACTCGACGCCCTTGCAGGCGGCGGGGCTTAAATCCGTCGAAAAATGGCAGAAAAGTGCCGCATGCGATCACGGAATATTACATTCTGTAATATTTCCCAGGCCATTGATAAAATATGAGAATTTGCCGCGTATGGCAGGAT
The DNA here is from genome assembly GCF_057784555.1 of Rhizobium sp. CNPSo 3670. NCBI lineage: Bacteria > Pseudomonadati > Pseudomonadota > Alphaproteobacteria > Hyphomicrobiales > Rhizobiaceae > Rhizobium > Rhizobium sp. CNPSo 3670. The sequence goes on along the minus strand of NZ_JBXSOL010000001.1, from coordinate 134,068 downwards.
GACAAAAAAAACGCAATGAAATCAGCTAAAATTCAAATGATTTTTCCGAGGAGGCCTTAAACTTCGCGGCCCTCACAAAAATCACGGAATATTTTTTCTGACTTCGCCATATTTCCCGCCACATTTGCGCAAATTCAAAGGCTGTTAACCATGATATGCGGCGAGAATTGTTCTGCCAACTGTGCAAAGTAGGAATTTCCTACTCAATTTGGGTGATAACCCCCGGTCACCTCAAGCGGCCCGGATTTACCCGCGCCAGCGCCCGTCCTGCCACAATTGAGCGAGCGACATCGGATAGTTCGGGAAGGAAAATCGGAAACCGGCCGCCTTCAGTTTCGCATTGGAAACCCGCTTGTTCTCGCCGTAGAAAGAACGCGCCATCGGCGTCAGTTCGGCGGTTTCGAAAGCCTGTTCCGGAGGCGGCTCGACGCCCATCAGCCGTGCCGCCTCGACGATCACATCCTGCGGCGGCCCAGGCTGGTCGTCGGTGACATTATAGATGCCGCCGAGCCCGCGCTCCGACAGGAAGCGCGCCGCCGCGCCTATATCCTCGACGCGGATGCGGTTGAAGACCTGGTCCTTCTTGATCAGCCGCCGCGCCGTGCCTTTTTCCAGGTTGCAGAAGGCATTGCGGCCCGGCCCGTAAATCCCGGAAAGCCGCAGCACGGCCGCCGGCACGCCGCGCCTCGCGCCCATTGCCAGCCAGCCCTCTTCTGCCTCGAGCCGCTCCTTCGACCGTCCGGAGACAGGCACGCATGGTGTTTCCTCGTCGACCCATGCGCCCTTGTGATCGCCATAGACGCCGACGGTGGAGAGATAGCCGATCCATTCGAGCCTCGGCAGCAGGCTCGCGCCGTCCTTATCGAGCGGTCGCAGCAGTGGATCGGCCTTTCCAGGCGCGATCGACTGCACGAGATGGGTGACATCGGCCAAAGCCTGGACGAGCTGCTCTTCCAAGGTTTCGCCATCGAACAGGAATGCCTCGATGCCGGCGCGGCGGAGCGCTTCCATCTTCTCTGCCGAACGGGTCGTTCCGGACACGCGCACGCCGTCGCCGGCGAAGGCCTTGGCGATCGCCGTACCGGAAAAGCCGCAGCCGAAGATCATCACATGCATCAGTTCACTCCCGCCAGGCGCCATTCGTTGCGTACCTCGTCATCGCTTTCATCAACCCTTTGCCCGGCAAAGGCCGAGAATTCGTCAGCCTTCATCAGCCTTGAAAGCGCCCAGACCGCCATCCCCCGCACCACCGGCGAGGCGTCGTCGGCGAGTAGGCGGCATTGCGGGATGAGCGCCCTCTCGCGGGAATTGCCGGCAGCGATCAGCACGTTGCGGATGAAACGGTCGCGGCCGATCCGCTTGACCGGCGAGCCGCTGAAAAAGGAGCGGAAGGCGGCGTCGTCGAGCGTCAGCAGAAAGGCGATCGACGGCTCCTTCAGCTCTTCGCGCGCCTGCAGCTTAATTTCGGAGGCGGAGCTTGCGAATTTGTTCCAGGGGCAGGCGGCGAGACAGTCGTCGCAGCCATAGATGCGGTTGCCGATCAGCACCCGCAGCTCGGGGTCGATTGGCCCCTTGTGTTCGATGGTGAGATAGGAGATGCAGCGCCGCGCGTCGATCTGGTAAGGCGCCGGAAAGGCGGCGGTCGGACAGATGTCGAGACAGGCGCGGCAGGAGCCGCAATGATCGATTTCCGGCGCATCGACGGCAAGATCGGCGGTGGTGAACATCGTGCCGAGAAACAGCCACGAACCATGCGTGCGGCTGACGAGATTGGTGTGTTTGCCCTGCCAGCCGATACCGGCCGCCGCCGCCAACGGCTTTTCCATGACCGGCGCGGTATCGACGAACACCTTCACATCGGCGCCGGCCCGCGCCGCAAAGCGGGTGGCGATCTCCTTCAACCGGCCTTTGATGAGGTCGTGATAATCGCGGTTGCGGGCATAGACGGAGATCGCCGCTTTGTCGGGCTTGTCGAGGATGCCGCGCGGATCTTCTTCCGGGGCGTAGTTGAGGCCGAAGACGACGACGGAGCGCACCTCGCTCCAGAGGGTCAGCGGATCGCCGCGCCGCTCGCGCGTCTCCGCCATCCACTCCATCGTGCCGTGCCGCCCGGCATCGATGAACTCACCGAGACGCCGTTTGGCCTCGGGGATCGCGTCAGGGCGCGTGATGCGGCAGAGATCGAAGCCCTTGGCGACCGATTCCGCCCGAACGAAGTCGGTCAAATTGTCGCGGCGCCGCCGCTCTTTGTTGTCTCTATAAGCTTCGGGCATGAAGAGCCCTCGTCAGAAATCCAGATCGGCATAGTGTGAAACGGGGGTCAGGCCGCGCACGCGCTCGGTCAGCATCGGCCGGAAGGAGGGACGTGATTTCAGCCGCTGATACCACTCCTTGACGACGGGGGCTTCGGCCCACTCGATCTCGCCGAGATAATCGAGGATCGAGATCGAGGCGGCGGCGGCAAGATCGGCATAGCTCATCCGCTCTCCCGCCAGCCATTGGCGCGAGCCGGCAAGCCAGGTGAGATAACGCATATGCTGGCGGATATTCGCGCGGGCCGTGCGCAAAATCTTCGAATCCGGCGCTCCGCCGCCCTGATCGGCGGTCATCTGCAACTTGTAGACACGCTCACGTGCGAGCGGCTTTGTCACGTCGTTTTCCATCTTCTGCATGAACCATTCGGTCAGCCGGCGGATTTCCGCCCGTTGGAATGGATCCTCGGCGAGCAGCCGCCGGTCGCGCTTCAAGACCCCGTGCGTCTCGTCGAGATATTCGGAAATGACGCTGGCGCCAGAGAGCGCGCGCATGCTGTCGTCGACATAGACCGGCAGCGTACCGGCCGGGTTGAGCGCCAGGAAATCGCGGCGCTTCTCCCATGTCTGCTCCTCGATCAGATCCGCCTGATAGCCGTATTCCGCCAGGATCAGCCGGACGAAGCGAGATGCGGAGGACATGGGATGATGATAAAGCGTGGGCATCGATACTCGGGCTTTATGATTGCTGTTACAGGACTGTGTGGCAGCTCGTTTATAGCGCCTTAGTCATGACTCATTGGTTGAAGCTATAGGAGCTTGGCCCGGCCAATACAAGCGAATCGGCTTTCACGCCATCTGACAAGGGACAAAACACACGTGTTGCCTACGAGGATAACGGCTGCCTGATCGGCTCAGACGCAGCTCAGAGAATTTCCAGCAGGAAACGATCGATCCGAACGACCTTTAAACCGGAGATAATTTATGGACTATATCAATGCCGCCATTCTCGGTGTCATAGAAGGGATCACCGAGTTTCTGCCGATCTCGAGCACCGGCCATCTCATCATTGCAGAGCAATGGCTCGGCCATCGGTCGGACATGTTCAATATCGTCATTCAGGCGGGCGCCATCCTCGCCGTCACCATCATCTACTGGCGCCGTCTGCTGGATCTGGTGCTCGGCTGGCGCGAGCCTGAGAATCGGGACTATGCCGCCAAGCTGATCGTCGCATTTCTCATCACCGCAATTCTCGGCCTCGTCGTCAAGAAGCTCGGCTTCGAACTTCCCGAGACCGCGACGCCGATCGCCTGGGCGCTCATCATCGGCGGCATCTGGATGATCTTTGCCGAATGGGCCGCCGCGCGCCGGCCGCCGCATAAAAAGATCACCTGGCTCGTCGCCATCCTGGTCGGCATCGCCCAGATCGTTGCCGGCGTCTTTCCGGGCACGTCACGCTCCGGCGCCACCATTTTCGTCGCCTTGCTGGCCGGCACCGGCAATCGCGCCGCGGCGACCGAATTTGCCTTTCTCGTCGGCATTCCCACAATGTATGCCGCAAGCGGCTATGAACTGCTGAAGACCTTCAAGGACGGCGGCGCGGCAGGTGAAGACTGGACGGCGCTCGCCATCGCCTTCGTGGTCTCCACGATCGTCGCTTTCATCGCCGTCAAATGGCTGCTCGCCTATATAAGGAGCAACCGCTTCACGCTGTTTGCCATCTACCGCATCATTCTCGGTGTCTTGCTGCTCGGTATGGCCACAACCGGCTTCATCGCCTGAGCAACCTGCAACTGCATTCGCGCAACTCCCGGCGCGAATGCATTGCGCTGTCGGAATTTGGCGCACGATACCCGCTCGCCTGCAAGCGTCGAGTTTTCAGAACATCTTGAGAGGAAGGACGCTCGTCGCCGCTTTGAAGCAGGCAATGTCGAGCCGTCATTGCGAAACGCCTTGTTCGGCGTTCCCGACGGATTGTCTTTTGGATGCCGGCGCAAGGCGCCGGCCTTTTCGTCAATGGCTGATCGAAGCCGTCGAGCAAGGATCGACGCCGTAAGCCGGCGAGCAGTCGCCCTTGACCGCCGCGACCGAACCGGGCGCAACGAAGGAACCTGCCATGATAATCAGCGCCGCACACGCAAAAAGGAGCGCGATTGACTTGCCCATCGAGAAATGCCTTTCACAGTGATTGTCGCACGCCTTCGCAGACGTTGAGTCCGTTGGGAGGCGCGGGGTTTGGTAGTCAGTGGAATGACAAATAGCAATAAACGTTCCTGCTAAATTTGACGTTAATTCCACAAAATTTCCGCTGCGCCTTTTATGCAACGCTGCTCGATATGGCCGGCAGGAAAACATGCCGAGTTTGCGCCGGCATGGCAGAGCCGCACGCTGTTCAGGACGCGCAAAGAACGCCATGCTGCGGCAAAGCAAACGCCGCCCGCGGGACCGGCGACGGCGTTATCGTTTCTCGGCAAAGATGGTCAGGCGGCCTTGCCGGAGCCGGTATACTGGCCGTGCGGACGGTACTGCACGAGATAGGAGCCGAGCACCGATGCCGGCATTGTGGGTGTGATGCCGAGTCCCTTCAGCGTGCGGCCTTCCGCCTCGGCTTCTGGGGAAACGACGTTGTCGCGCTTGAGCAGGCGCACCTGGTCGGGCGTGATCGGCGGCGTCACGAAGGGGATCAGCGAGGCGATGCTGCCGATCAGCGAAGCCAGGCCGAAGGGCAGGGACACCAGCGGATTCTTGCGGCACGTCACCTTCAGCACCGTCTCGAGACATTCGCGGAAGCTCAGCACCTCGGGTCCGCCGAGCTCATAGATCTTGCCGCCGGCAACCTTGCCATCGACGGCGCGGGCAACCGCCTCGGCGACGTCCTCGACATAAACAGGCTGAAATTTCGTCTTGCCGCCGCCGACCAGCGGCAGGACGGGCGACATGCGCGCCATGTCGGCAAACTTGTTGAAAAAGCTGTCCTCCGGCCCGAAGACGATCGATGGACGGAAGATCACCGCATCCGGCTTGATGGAGAGGATGGCCGCTTCCGCGCGGCCTTTGGTGCGGCCGTAATCCGAGTCGGAGTTGGCATTGGCGCCGATGGCCGAAATATGGGTGAGGGTCGCGCCGGCATTGCGCGCCGCTTCGGCAACCGCGCGGGCGCCGAACTCCTGTACGGCGTCGAAAGTGTTGCGGCCGGTCTCATGCAGAATACCGACGCAGTTGACGACGTGGCTGGCGCCCTCGACGGCACGGTCAATCGAGTTGCGATAGCGCAGGTTCGCCTGCACGAAGGAAATCTGGCCGACATTGCCGAGCGGCTGCAGGAAGCCGGCGAGATCGGGCCGGCGCACGGCGACGCGGATGCGATAGCCGCGCTTGGCGAGCGCCCGCACCACGTGCCTGCCCACGAAACCGGACCCTCCGAACACGGTGACGAGCGGCGGCAGGTTGGCAAGGGTCATGGCAGGTTCCTCGAAAGGCTTGGGGATGCTTTGTCGGCACCGTATTAGCCCAATCCCGAGGCGACGGGAAGGCCTATCGCGTTTTTGGCTATGCGCGCAGCTTAGACGCCTTCGACGACGACCATTTCCGCATCCGCCACTTCCTGGCGGATCTTGGCGGCGATCTGGTACTCCGGCGAATTGTAGCAATCCACCGCATGCTGCATCGAAGGGAATTCGATCACCACGTTGCGGGCGCGCGCCTTGCCTTCGAGTTCGGTGATGGCGCCGCCGCGCGCCAGGAAATTTGCGCCATATTTTTCGAAAGCCGGTTTGGCCGCCGCCACGTAATCCTTGTAGCGCTCGGCATCGCGAACATCGACGCGAGCGATCCAGTATGCCTTGGCCATGATCGTCTCCCTTTTGCCTTTTTTGAATTCAGCGGTTTGCAGGCCAGAGCGCCGTCACCATCTCGTTGAGGACGGCGCGGGCCGCCTCTCTCGGGTCGGGTGCCTTGACGATCGGCCGGCCGACGACGAGATGGGTTGATCCCGCTTTCAGCGCGTCGAAAGGCGTCATCACCCGCTTTTGGTCGCCCTTGTCGCTGCCGGCCGGGCGAATGCCGGGGGTGACGATCGCCATGTCGGGGCCGACGACCTCGCGCACCTCGGCCGCCTCCGCCGCCGAGCAGACGATGCCGCCCATGCCGGCGGCGCGCGCCTGGCCGGCGCGGCTGAGCACCAGGCTGTGCGGGTCTTGGTTATAACCGGCCTCGGCAAGATCCTCGGCATCCATCGAGGTCAGCACGGTGACGCCGAGCAGGCAGAGGCCGGAGCCGGCCGCGGCCTCCACCGCCGCTCTCATCGCCTTCGGATATGCATGCAGCGTCAGCATCGACATGCCCATCTTGGCGATATTCTCGACGCCCGACGCGACTGTGTTGTCGATGTCGAGCAGTTTCATGTCGAGAAAGATCTTCTTGCCGCTGGCGGCAAGGTCGCGGGCGAATTCCAGGCCGCCGGCAAAGACCAGCTGATAGCCGATCTTATAAAAGAGAATGTCGTCGCCGAGCGTGGAAACCAGTCTTTCCGCCTCGCCGATCGTTGGAACATCCAGGCCGACGATCAACCGCTCACGTGCATCCATGTGAAGTCACCCCCGCCAGTCTTCGATGGGCGTCCAGTCGCATGTTAGGCCGAGATCCGCAAGGCCGAAAGCATAGAGATTGCCGCCGCCCCCCGGCTGGTCGCGGTCGCGGGCAATCGGCCGCGCCGCCAGATGGCATTTGAGCAGCGTGCCGACGCCGCCATGACCGACAAAGGCGATCGGTGCGGCCGGATCATGCGTGGCGAGAACGGCCTTGACCGCCGCCACGATGCGAGCCTGCGCGTCGACGGCACGCTCCCAGCCTTGGAAGCTTTTTTCCGGATGGGCAAAGAACCAGTTGGCCGCCTCTTCGAATTGCGGCGGCGGCAGGAAGCCGGTCGCCGACCGGTCGTTCTCGTGCATGCCATGCACGATCTCGATGCTGATACCGGAGGCGGCCGCCAGAATTTCGGCCGTCTCGATCGCCTTCGTCTCGTCGCTGGAGACGATGCGGGTCAGCCGTTTGGCCCAGCCGCTCTCGGCAGCTTTGCGGGCGCGCGCAGCCCCGACATCGGAAAGGCCCCATTTGGGCACGGGAACATTCGCATCGATCTTGATTTGCGGGTGGGTGATATAAAGTCCGAACATCTCAGCCGCGGCGGTAGATCCAGAGCTGCGCCGGAGGGATGTTGCGCATGACGAAGTCGAAGTGCTGAATGTGGTAACGATCGGGATTGGCGGCGATCGGCGAAATCGCGCCATAGGAGATTTGCACCACAGGCCGGCCGGCCGGCAGGCGGTCGAGCAGGCTTTCCAGCAGAGAGACGCGCATCGCCATCGGAAAATTCAAGAGCGGAATGCAGGAGATGACGCAATCGAACGTCTGCTCGCCGAATGCGCCAAGCGTGGTCTTGAGATCGAAGGCATCGCCGTTGATGAAATGCACGCCGGGATAAGTCCGCAGCAGATGCTGGTGGAAGTCCGTCGAATATTCGATTGCGACCAGATTTTCCGGTTTCACGCCCCGGCCGAGGATGGCCTTGGTGATGGCACCAGTGCCCGGGCCGAGTTCCAGCACTGGCAGCCCCGAATGCATATCGATGACGCTGGCCATGCGCTTGGCGGTAATCGAAGAGGTCGGCACGATCGAGCCCACCGTCTTCGGCCCCTGCATCATGCCCCGGAAGAAACGGATTTCCTCATCAAATCTCTTCCCGAGGTGTTCCTTCACCTTGACCCGTAAGCGCATTCTCCACCCATCCGCATGTTGATCGACTGTCTTAATATGCCGCTTGTCGCTGCTTGGACAAGGATTTTCGCAACAAGAACATCGGCATCAACAGTTCATGCGGCCTTTCGGTGGGAATCAGGCATCAGATCGGCAAGCCGCTCGGCCAGGTGTTGGGCGTCGATGGGCGCGCGCAGCTTCTTGTCGGTATTGTCGAAATAAAGATAGACGTCGCGGCCCCTGGCGCGTGCCGGCAAAGGTTCCAGAACGCGCGTCGCATCGTCAGGCTCTCGGCCGCTTGTCCAGGCGCGGATGCGTTCCGCCCATAGATCGAGCGCTTCGTCTTCATAGCCGCTGACATAGAGCTGTTCGGACCCATGCAGACGGCAATAGATGAAGTCGGCGGTGATATCCATCAGCAACGGCCATTTCACCGTATCGGCGCAGACCAGCGCGGCCTTGTGTCGCCGGAGCATCTCGATGAACTCAACTGAGCGGAAGCTGTCGTTACGGATTTCGAACGCATGGCGGATCGGCTGGTGTCCGTCGCTTGTGAGCCAGGCTTGTTTGAGGCGCTCGTCATGCCGCTTGGCAAGCGTTATCGCCGCATCGTGATCATGCGGCAGCAGCGACAGGAAATTTTCGAAACGATCGGGATCGAAGGCCATGTTGGCCGGGAATTGCCAGAGGATCGGCCCGAGCTTGGGGCCAAGCCTCAGCAGACCCGAGGCGAAGAAATTGGCAAGCGGCGCCTCGATCTCCTTCAGTCGCCGCACATGGGTGAGGAAGCGCGGCCCCTTGACCGCAAAGACGAAATCATCAGGCGTTTCGTCCCGCCAGCGGCCGAAGCTTTCGGGCTTCTGCAATCCGTAGAAGGTGCCGTTGATCTCGATCGAACGGAAGTGACGGGCGGCGTAGGAAAGCTCCTGCTTCTGCGGCAGTCCCTCCGGATAGAATTGCCCGCGCCAGGGCGCATAGGTCCAGCCCGAAATGCCGATGCGCACCGCTCCCGTCTTTTTCATCCTGGGCCCTCCTGTTCGACAGGAGGAAAACCGAAAGCGGCCGCCTTCGTTCCGTTCAGACGCGCATCGGCATCAAGACGTAGAGCGCGTCGTCACCGGCGGTGTCGCGGATCAGTGTCGGCGAGCCGGCATCGGCCAGCAGGAAGATCGCTTCCTCGCCGGAAAGCTGCGCGGTGATGTCGAGCAGATATTTGGCGTTGAAGCCGATTTCCATCGCATCCGTGTCGTAGCCGACGGCGACTTCCTCCGTCGCGCTGCCGGAATCGGGGTTATTGACGGTCAGCATCAGCTGGCCCTCGGACAGCGCGAGCTTCACGGCCCGGCCGCGCTCGGAGGAGATCGTCGAGACGCGGTCGACTGCCTGGGCGAAGGTCGTGCAATCGACACGCATTTCCTTGTCGTTGCCGGTGGGGATGACGCGCTGGTAATCCGGGAATGTGCCGTCGATCAGTTTCGAGGTCAGGACGATCGAGCCGATCGTCATGCGGATCTTGGCGTCGGAAACCTCGACGGTGACGATCGCTTCCGGATTGTCGACCAGCTTCTGCAGTTCCCCGACGGTCTTGCGTGGAATGATGATGCCGGGCATGCCCTCGGAGCCCGACGGCGCGTCGACATCGGCGCGGGCCAGCCGGTGGCCGTCGGTCGCGACCGCCCTGAGCTTCAGCTCACCATTGCTCTCGATCGTGTGGAAGAAGATGCCGTTCAGATAATAACGCGTTTCTTCCGTCGAGATCGCGAACTGGGTGCGGTCGATCAGCATCTTCAGATCGGTCGCCTTGAGCTTGAAGGAATGCGTGAAGGTGCCGGCGGTCAGATCCGGGAAATCGGATTCCGGGAGGCACTGCAGCGAGAACTTCGAGCGTCCGGACTGGACGGTCATCGAGCCGCCGTCGGTGCTGGTCGCCAGCAGCACTTCGGCGCCATCTGGAAGCTTGCGCACGATATCGTAAAGAAGATGGGCCGGAACGGTGGTAGCGCCGGCCTGTTCGACGCTTGCCGGCGTCGCCTCGGTGATTTCCAGGTCGAGGTCGGTCGCCTTCATGTCGAGGTTCTGGCCATCGGCCTTGAGCAGTACGTTGGACAGGATCGGGATCGTGTTGCGACGTTCGACCACACGGTGGACGTGGTTCAGCGATTTCAGAAGGTTTGACCGCTCAATAGTAATACGCATGGGATGCTACCGCTTTCGACCGTGACTGCCCGGGCGCATCGAAGGCCCGAAGAATGCTTTCCCGATTTAGGTCGGGGGAGTGGACGGGCAAAATGGCAGACTTCAGCATTGGATGGCAAGAGGCATGGACGGCTGAGCCCTCGCATTTCAGGTTTTCCGGAGCAATGCTCACAGAAATCCCCAACCCTTGCCGAAGCCGCAGCGCTCGCCCATAAAGGCCGATGAACCGGCAAGGCGCCGGCGGCACGAAGGCAAAGGGCATGAACGAGCAAACCACAGGCGAGGACGCCACGAGGCGAAGCTTCCGCCTGCACAACATGGCGGTGCCGGCGCGGCCGCTGGAGCCGGCGCTCTATCTGGTCGCCACTCCCATCGGCAATCTTGGCGACATCACGCTGCGCGCATTGGAAACGCTGGCCGGCGCCGACGTGCTCGCCTGCGAGGATACGCGTGTCACCCGCGTTCTGCTCGACCGCTACGGCATCCAGAACCGCCCCTTCGCGTATCATGAGCACAATGCCGACGAAGCCGGCCCGCGGCTCATCCAGGCGCTCGAAGCCGGGCGCTCGGTGGCGCTCGTCTCCGATGCCGGCACGCCGCTCGTCTCCGATCCCGGCTACCGGCTGGCCCGGCAGGCGATTGCCGCCGGTTACCGCGTCATTCCCATTCCAGGCGCCTCGGCGCCGCTCGCCGCCCTTGTTGGTTCCGGCCTGCCGAACGACGCCTTCCTCTTTGCCGGCTTTCTTCCGGCCAAGGATAAGGCCCGCCGCGATCGTCTCGGTGAATTTGCCGCAGCCCCGGCGACGCTGATCTTTTTTGAATCGCCCCATCGCATCGCTGCCGCGCTTCTTGCCGCCGCCGATGTGCTCGGCCCGGCCCGGCCGGCCTGCGTCTGCCGTGAGTTGACCAAGACCTATGAAGAATTCCGCCGCGGCACGCTGGCCGAACTCGCCGCCCATTACCAGCAGGTGGAAAACGTCAGGGGCGAGATCGTCCTCGTCGTCGGTCCGCCGCAGCCGGTAGAAACCTCCGAGGCCGATGTCGAAGCCGTGCTTGCCGATCTGTCGATGTCGATGCCGACAGCAAAGGCTGCGACCGAGGCCGCTCGTCTCACCGGCCTGCCGCGCAAGGCGCTCTACCAGCGCCTGCTGGAGATGAAGGGCGGCAATGGGTGATAAAGACCTCACCGCCGTAAAAAGGAAGGCGCTGCGCCGCGGCCGCATGTCGGAATATGTCGCCGCCGCTTTCCTGATGCTGAAGGGATACCGTATCCTGGCGCTGCGCCACCGCACCAGGCTCGGCGAGATCGATATCGTCGCCCGCAAGGGCGACCTCGCCGTCTTCGTCGAGGTCAAGGCCCGCCATGGCGAGGCTGCGGCTATCGACGCCGTCTCCGTCGCCGCTCAGAAGCGGATCCGGGCGGCAAGCGATCTGTGGCTCGCCCGCCAGGCCGATCAGGCCCGCCTTTCCCAGCGCTACGATATCGTCGCGGTCATGCCCGGCCGGCTGCCGCGGCACTTTCCGGACGCCTTCTGAGCGCTTTCAGCCCGGTCGAGATTCCGGATTGTTAAAATTTTAGTCCCCCGTTGAACGAGCTCCTTACCTCTCTCTGCTACCCACCGTCGCAATAGGGGTTGAGATTTGGGGGTTGTTGCGTGGCCTGGAAGATGATGTTTGCAAGCGCGGTCGCCATGGCGGCGCGCTCGGTGCCGTATATCGCGCTGAAGCCGGCCGGAAAATCCTTCGTCGCCCATGCGAGCGATCATCTGCCGCTGAAATCGACGCCGATCAATCCCGACTGGATCATCAGCGGCAATCCTGAAGCCCGGACCGCCGAACATTCGCGCGGACATGACGAGGCGTCGCTGACGGCAATCTGGGATTGCACGGCGGGCGAATTCCGCTGGTATTTCGGCTGGGACGAGACCGTGATGATCCTCGAAGGCGAGGTCCATATCACCGCCGAGGATGGCACGGAACGAACCTTGCGCACCGGCGACGTCGCCTTTTTCGCCGGTGGAACCTGGGCGAGCTGGCGGGTCGACACCTACGTCCGCAAGGTCGCCTTCCTGCGCAAGCCTTTCCCGAAGCCTTTGGCGATCGCCTACCGTCTGCGCAACATGCTGCGCAACGGCGGTAGCCAAGGCATTGCCGCCTGAAAGTTGCGAACGCCCGAAGCCCTTGATGACCGTTGCGTTTAATGCCGGGCCGACCTACATCTGTCCGGCATTCAGCGAGGGACGGAAATGGCCAAGATCACCAATGTAGCGGTCCAGATGGATCATGTCGCCGGCATCAATATTGCAGGTGACTCCACCTTCGCCATGAGCCTGGAAGCGCAGGCGCGCGGCTACAGGCTCTTCCATTACACCCCCGAGCGCCTGAGCTTCCGCGACGGCAAGCTCTTTGCGAGCGTCGAGCCGATGGTGCTGCGCGACGTCAAGGGCGATCACTTCGAGCTTGGCGCGCCCGAGCGCGTCGATCTCTCGACCATGGACGTAGTGCTGCTGCGCCAGGATCCGCCCTTCGACATGGCCTATATCACCTCGACGCATCTCCTCGAGCGCATCCACCCGAAGACGCTCGTCGTCAACGATCCGGCCTGGGTGCGCAATTCGCCGGAGAAGATCTTCGTCACCGAATTCTCCGACCTGATGCCGAAGACGCTGATCACCAAGGATCCGGCCGAAATCCGCCGCTTCCGCGATGAGATGGGCGACATCATCCTGAAGCCGCTCTACGGAAATGGCGGCGCCGGCGTCTTCCATTCCACCCGCGACGACCGCAATCTCTCCTCGCTCTTGGAAATGTTCGGCCAGCTTTTCCGCGAGCCTTTCATCGCCCAGCAATATCTGCCCGACGTGCGCAAGGGCGACAAGCGCATCATCCTCGTCGACGGCGAGTTCGCCGGCGCGATCAACCGCGTGCCGGCCGAACATGACAGCCGCTCCAACATGCATGTCGGCGGCCGCGCCGAGGCGACCGAACTGACGGCGCGCGAGCAGGAAATCTGCGCCCGCATCGGCCCGGCGCTGAGGGAGCGCGGCTTCCTGCTCGTCGGCATCGACGTGATCGGCGATTACATGACCGAGATCAACGTCACCTCGCCGACAGGCATCCGCGAGGTCAGGAAGTTTGGCGGCGCCGATATAGCAAGCTTGCTCTGGGACGCGATCGAGCGCAAGCGCGGCTGAGGCTGCGATCGGGTACAACCGCGCCCGCCACTGATTATCTGCCTGCGTTCTTTTATTGTTCTTGTTTTAGTCCTGCTTCCGTGCCAGATTGCAACCGCTGGCTTTCACGGCCAAAGGGGCGGTCTCTAAGAGTTTGCGGGACAAGGGTGGGCATATGGTCGCGCGTGTCAGTACGGTAGCATTCCAGGGCATCGAAGGCGTTCCGGTCGAGGTTCAGGTCATGATCGCGCCCGGCAAGGTCGGCATGCAGATCGTCGGCCTGCCCGACAAGGCGGTGGCCGAAAGCCGCGAGCGCGTGCAGGCCGCCCTTCATGCCTCCGGCCTGGCGCTGCCGGGCAAACGGGTGACCGTCAACCTGGCGCCAGCCGATCTGCCGAAGGAAGGCTCGCATTTTGATCTGCCGATCGCACTCGCGCTAATGGCCGCCCTCGGCGCCATTCCCGCCGATGCGCTGTCGGATTTTGTCGTCGTCGGCGAACTCAACCTCGACGGAACGATCGCCGCGATCGCTGGCGCGCTGCCGGCCGCGATCGGCGCCAATGCGCTCGGCAAGGGGCTGATCTGCCCGGCCGAAAGCGGCGCGGAAGCCGCCTGGGCCGGCGCCGAGGTCGATATTCTCGCCCCGCGCAGCCTGATTGCCCTTGCCAATCATTTCCGCGGCACGCAGGTACTGTCCAGGCCGGAACCGTCGATCCGCGCCAATGCCGCCAACCTGCCTGACCTTGCCGAGATCAAGGGTCAGGAAAGCGCCAAACGCGCGCTCGAGGTGGCCGCTGCCGGCGGCCACAATCTCCTGATGGTCGGGCCTCCCGGCTCCGGCAAGTCGATGCTGGCGTCGCGCCTGCCGTCGATCCTGCCGCCGCTTTCGCCGGCCGAACTGCTTGAAGTGTCGATGGTTCATTCGATCGCCGGCCAGCTCACCGGCGGCAAGCTGTCCGACCGCCGGCCCTTCCGTACCCCGCATCATTCCGCCACCATGGCCGCCCTTGTCGGCGGCGGGCTGCGCGCCCGTCCGGGCGAGGCCTCGCTTGCCCATCACGGCGTGCTGTTCCTCGACGAATTTCCCGAGTTCACGCCGCAGGCGCTGGACGCGCTGCGCCAGCCGCTCGAAGGCGGCGAATGCGTCATTGCCCGGGCCAACCACCGCGTCTCCTATCCGGCGAAATTCCAGCTGATCGCGGCGATGAACCCCTGCCGGTGCGGCATGGCCGGTGAGCCGGGTCATACCTGCGCCCGCGGCCCGCGCTGCATGAGCGATTACCAGGCGCGCATCTCCGGGCCGCTGATGGACCGCATCGATATCCGCATCGACGTGCCGGCCGTCTCCGCCGCCGATCTCATCCGGCCGACGGCGGCCGAGGCCAGCGCCGACGTCGCCCGCCGCGTCGCCCGCGCCCGCGAAATCCGGCAGGAGCGCTTCGAAAGCGCCGGCGCCAGGGATATCGGCACCAACGCCCGCTGCTCCACCGCGATGATCGAAAAGCTCGCCGAACCCGATGCCAGCGGCCTGCAGCTCCTGCGCGATGCCGCCGAAAAAATGAAATTCTCCGCCCGCGGCTACCACCGCGTCCTCAAGGTTGCCCGCACATTGGCCGATCTCGATGACAAACCGACCGTCGGGCGTCTGCATCTCGCCGAAGCGATTTCTTACCGCATCGCTGGTGAGAGGTTGACGGCGGCGGCGTGAGGTAGAAGCGAATAGGGAGTGGCGAATAGCGAATAGCTAGCTAATTGCTTGCCTCACGCCAATCCGTCCCACATCCTATTCGCTATTCGCTATTCGCTATTCAGCTCCCCAACCCCTCAAACAGCGCCGTCGAGAGATACCGCTCCGCAAAAGACGGAATGATGATGACGATGTTTTTGCCGGCATTTTCCGGCCGGCTGCCGACCTTGATCGCGGCCGTCAGCGCCGCGCCTGAGGAGATGCCGACCGGCACGCCTTCGAGCCGGGCGATGAGGCGGGCCTGTTCGAAGGCCTCGTCGTTGGTGACGGTGACGACCTCGTCATAGATGCCGGTATCGAGGATCTTCGGCGCGAAGCCTGCGCCGATGCCCTGGATCTTGTGCGGGCCGGGATTGCCGCCTGAGAGCACCGGCGAATCGGCGGGCTCGACGGCAATGATCTGGATCTCCGGCTTATGGCTTTTCAGCACCTGGCCGACGCCGGTGATCGTGCCGCCGGTGCCGATGCCCGAGACGACGATGTCGACCTTGCCCTCGGTATCGTTCCAGATTTCCTCGGCCGTCGTCTTGCGGTGGATCTCGGGGTTGGCCGGGTTTTCGAACTGCTGCGGAATGATGGCGTCGGGAAGCGACGCTGCCAGCTCCTCCGCCTTAGCGATGGCGCCCTTCATGCCTTTCGCGCCTTCGGTCAGCACCAGCTCGGCGCCGAGCAGCGCCAGCATCTTGCGCCGTTCGACCGACATCGTTTCCGGCATGGTGAGGATCAGCCGATACCCCTTGGCGGCGGCGGCAAAGGCGAGTGCGATGCCTGTGTTGCCCGAGGTTGGCTCGATCAGCACCGTCTTGCCGGATGTGATCTTGCCCTGCGATTCCAGGCTTTCGACCATTGCCACACCGATGCGGTCCTTGACCGAGGCGATCGGATTGAAGAATTCGAGCTTGCCGAGCAGGTTTGCCACCACGCCCTTTTCCCGCGCCAGCTTGTCGAAGCGCACCAGCGGCGTGTCGCCGATGGTCTCGGTGATCGAGGAATAAATGCGGCCGCGGCCGGGTTTGTGCGACATGGTGCTCTCCCGTTGGACTTCGGTCCCTGAAATCGAGGAGGAGAATAGGGTCAAAGACGGAATGAGACCAGAGCCCGTTCGTCCCGGGCTGGGGTGGCGGAGAAAAAATAAGCTTTGAAAACCGTTCCTTGACGGATGTTTATTTCACGCAGCCCGGGTGGCGATGAAGGCTGCCGTGCCCGCGAGAATGCCGGCCGCAACCCGGTTCAGCGCCTGCAGGGCGCGCGGCTGTTTCAACATGGTGCGGGCGCGCGAGGCAAGCAGCATATAGGGCACCAGCACGGTGATCAGCACCACGAAGGTGACGGCGAGCAGCAGCGCATAATCACGCAGGGTGATATTGCCGATATCGATCAGCGTCGGCGCCAGCGCGACATAAAACAGCATCGTCTTCGGATTGCCGAGCGTCACCAGCAGGCCAGAGAGGAAGGACAGGCCGACATTGCCGGATTTTTTCGCGGCAATATCCTGCGGCAGCAGCCCTGCCGTCCACAGTCTCCAGGCGATGTAGCCGAGATAAAGGGCGCCGGCGATCTTGATGATGAGGAAGACTTCGGTGAAAGTCTGCGCCACGAAAGCCAAGCCCAGAATGACCGCGGTGAGATAGGTCATATCGCCGAGCACCAGGCCGAGACCCATGAAGAAGGTCTCGCGGAAATTCGAGCCGAGCGCACGGGCGACGATGGCGGTGATGCCCGGGCCGGGGATGGCCGCGGCGATGAACAACGCTCCGGCATAGGTAAGCAAGGCGGCAAGGCTCATGTGTATCTCCTCTTCCCCTGCGTTTTATATCTGCAGGGCCTTGCCATCAATCCGCCGGCGCTGATGGATGCATCACCAGAAGGAATGCCTGCCGCCGCGTGCCTGCCGCTCCCTCAGCTCTGAAGCACCCTCGGCCGCAGCCATCTTGGGCTCCAGCCGAGATTCATGCCGGCAGCGGCCAGCAGGATGATTGCCGCGCCTGCGATCTGCATCGGCTGCAGCGCGTGGCCGAAGGCCAGCCGGTCGACGAGGATCGCGGCGATTGGATAGAGGAAGGACAGCGCCCCCGTCAGATGGGTCGGCAGCCGCTGGATCGCACCGTAGAGCAGTACATACATCAGCCCGGTATGGACGACGCCGATGGTCACCAGGATCGCCCAGCCGCCGGCATCGTCGGGCAGCTGCGAAAACTCCGTCATCGGCGCCAGCATCAGCATGCCGGTTGTGACCTGGATCAGCGCGATCAGATGCGGCGGCGTGCCTTTCAGCCATTTCGCGGCTAAGGCTGCCAGCGCGTAGAAGAAGGCCGCGCCGAGCGCCATCAGGATGCCGAGGCCGTAGCCATCCGTTCCTCCGCCGGCTTGAGGCTTTGCCTCGACGATCGCCGCCATGCCTGCAAATGCGAGCGTCAGCCAGAACAGTTTCGCGGCGGTGATCTTCTCGCCGAGGAACAGCGCCCCGAGCACCAGCAGCATGAAGGGCTGGGTGTTGTAGACCGTCGTGGCGATCGAGATCGTCGCATGCGAATAGGAAGCGAAGAGCAGCAGCCAGTTGACGACGATGGCAATGCCGCCGATGACGGCGATGGCGAAGGCGCGCAGCGTGATGATGCCGGGCCGCAGCAGCCCGAGGCCGCCGCAGATGACGAGCAGGGTCAGTGCGCCGAACAGGCAGCGCCAGAAGACGACGCCGCTGACGGGCTGGCCCGACATGACGACGAACCAGCCGATCGTCCCCGAGATCAGCATCGCTGCCGTCATTTCCGCCGAACCTCGCTTGATGTCGCTGCCCATGATCGCCTCCGTTTATGATGGTATCAGGATATTGCGCGGTCCCGCCATTTTATATAAGAAGTGTAAGGATCATTGGCTATCTTGCCTAATAATAATAGGGAATGTGACTGATATGGCTAATGAGATGCAGCCGCTCGACGAAATCGATCAGGCCATTCTGGAGGCGCTGGCCGGCAATGCGCGGATCTCGCTGAAGGAGCTGGCGCAGGAGGTCGGGCTGTCTTCGCCGAGTGCCGCCGAGCGCCTGCGCCGGCTGGAGGAGCGCGGCGTCATCAAGGCCTTCACCATCGATCTCGACCCAGCCGCAGTCGGCTATCCCCTGCAGGCGATCGTGCGGGTGCGGCCGCTGCCGGGACAGCTGCACATTGTCGAGCGCATCATCCAGGACATTCCCGAAATCGTCGAATGCGACAAGGTGACGGGCGAGGATTGTTTTATCGCTCGCCTCGTGGTGCGCTCGATGGCAGAGCTCGACGGCATTCTGGACAAGGTCGCCGAACGGGCGGAAACCAACACCTCGATGATCAAATCGTCGCCTGTCAAACGTCGCCTGCCGCCGCTCTCACGCGGGAAACAGGATCGCTGAAACGGTCAGAAATCCGCCAGTGGCGAGAGCATGGCCGGAAAATGCGGGGTGACATCGCCGAGCCCAAGCAGCATCAGTGTTGTGGTGCTTTCCAAAGGCTGTGGAGTGCCCACCCAGTCCAGTTTCTCCGGACGGAAAAACACGTCAATGGCGGCGGAGGCGATGTCGAGTCCGCCGAGGATAGCGGAAAGTGATGGGATCTCGCTCGCGACGACGTCGAGAAGGCTGAAGCGACCCGCCGCATCCATTTTCCAGGCGATGACTGCTTGCTGGTCTTCGAGGAAGCTGACGCGGATCTCGGGATCGATCTGCGTATTGATGAGAAACATCGCCGCATTTGTAGTCACCGAGAGCGTCGTCGAAACGGGGCTGCGCGTTTTCAGCAGCGCTTGCAGCAGGGCAAGATCGTCCGCATTCGTCGGCGAAAGCGGCAGGGCCGGTGCTGTGGGTGTCGACGGAGCAGGGGCCGCCCCTTCGTACCGGTGCAGCGGTATCGAGCGGAAACCGTAGGGTTCGTAGAGCGATGGCTTGTCGGTATAGAGGATGACAGCCTCGAAACCCTGCTGCTCGCACCAGTCGAGCGCTTTCACCGTCAGGTCGCGATAGAGCCCGCAGCCGCGCCACTGCGGCCGCACCGCGCCGGATTGCAGGCCGGCGGCACGGACGACCCTGCCATTGATGACGAAGGGCAGCGCAAAGGCGGAGATATTGGCAGCAAGCTCGCCTGTGGCGTCGAACCAGCCGAAGGGCATGCTGGTGGGGTCGGGTCCGCCGAGATGCTGCAGCGCGCCGATGTCAATGCCGAAAATATCCTGAAGCAGGCGCACCAGCGCTGCCCAACCAGCGGGGTCTCCGAAATAACCTTGTCGGAAGGTTAAGCCCGTGCTGTCGAGGCGCTTTGCCATCAAACGCCGGTGGAGCCGAAGCCGCCCGCGCCGCGCGCCGTCTCGCTCGCCTCGGTGATCTCGGCAATCCGCGCCTGGGTGACCGGCGCGATCACCATCTGGGCGATGCGCATGCCGCGCTCGACGACGAAGGCTTCCTCGCCGAGATTGGCGAGCAGCACCTTCACCTCGCCGCGATAGTCGCTGTCGACGGTGCCGGGCGAATTCAGGCAGGTGATGCCGTGTTTGAAGGCTAGGCCGGAGCGCGGCCGCACCTGCCCCTCGAAGCCTTCCGGAATTTCAAAGATGAAGCCGGTTGGCACCAGCGCCCGCTTGCCAGGTAGCAACGTCAGCGGTTCGCCGCCGGCGACGGCGGCGCGCAGGTCCATGCCGGCCGCCCCCTTGCTTTCATAGGCGGGCAGGTCGAGGCCCTCGCCGTTGGCCAGGCGGATGAGGTTCAGCGTCGGGCTGAGGTCGTGATGAATGATCATGGCCCATTACTTTGCGCGTGAGCGGCCGGGGTCAATTGCAATCTCGGCCTTTAATCGCTAGTTAAGCCGCAATTCCACAGGATTCACATCATGGCCGAAAGCCTCTCCGAGGCGGTCTCCCGCCGCCGCACATTCGCTATTATCGCCCATCCGGACGCGGGCAAGACGACACTCACCGAAAAGCTGCTGCTGTTCGGCGGCGCCATCCAGCTTGCCGGCGAAGTCAAGGCGAAGAAGGATCGCATGCAGACGCGCTCCGACTGGATGAAGATCGAGCGCGAGCGCGGCATCTCGGTCGTCACCTCGGTGATGACCTTCGAATATAACGACAATGTCTTCAACATCCTCGATACACCCGGCCACGAGGATTTCGCCGACGACACCTATCGCACGCTGACGGCCGTCGACGCCGCCGTCATGGTCATCGATGCCGCCAAGGGCATCGAGCCGCGCACGCTGAAGCTCTTCGAAGTCTGCCGCATGCGCGATATCCCGATCATCACCTTCATCAATAAGATGGACAGGGAAAGCCGCGATCCCTTCGAGATCCTCGATGAGGTCGAAGAGAAGCTGGCGCTGGATACGGCGCCGATTACCTGGCCGATCGGCCGTTCGAAGACCTTCTGCGGCTCCTATCATCTCGCCAACAGCACCGCCCGCGGCTCAGACACCGAAGTCGAGACCACGCCAGTCAACGGCCCGCAGGCCGTTGCCGACAGGCTGCCGGAAAACGAACGCAAGGCCTTCATCGACGAGACGGAGCTTGCCATCGAGGCCTGCCGTCCCTTCGACCGGCAATCCTTCCTCGAGGGCCATATGACGCCTGTCTTCTTCGGCTCGGCACTGCGCAATTACGGCGTTCGCGACCTCATCAACGCGCTCGGCGAATTCGCGCCCCCGCCGCGTGACCAGGTCGCCGACACCAGGACCGTGCACGCGACCGACGACAAGATGACGGCCTTCGTATTCAAGATTCAGGCGAACATGGACCCGAACCACCGCGACCGTATCGCCTTTGCCCGCATCTGCTCGGGCAAGCTCGAGCGCGGCATGAAGGCGAGACTTGCCCGCACCGGCAAGCAGCTCGGCCTGACCGCGCCGCAATTCTTCTTCGCCTCGCAACGCCAGCTCGCCGACACCGCCTATGCCGGCGACGTCGTCGGCATCCCCAACCACGGCACGCTGCGCATCGGCGATACCCTGACGGAAGGCGAAGCGCTGGTCTTTCAGGGCGTGCCGAACTTCTCGCCTGAAATTCTGCGCCGCGTTCGTCTCGAAGACGCAATGAAGGCGAAGAAGCTGAAGGAAGCGCTGCAGCAGATGGCTGAGGAAGGCGTCGTGCAGCTGTTCTCGCCGGAAGACGGTTCACCGGCGATCGTTGGCGTTGTCGGCGCCCTGCAGCTCGACGTGCTGAAAGAGCGGCTGATGGCGGAATACGGCCTGCCGGTCTCCTTCGAAATGTCGCGTTTCTCTGTCTGCCGCTGGATCTCGGCCGACCAGCCGGCCGATCTGGAAAAGTTCCTCACCGTCAAGCGCGGCGATATCGCCCGCGATCTCGACGGCGACCCAGTCTTCCTCGCTCAGGACGCCTTCTCGCTGCGTTACGAGGCGGAGCGCTACCCGGCGATCAAGATGGTCGCTATCAAGGAATATCACGCCGCCAAGGCGGCGTGATCGGGAGTCTTGGAAGCGTGGGCGCTGCGGCTATTTTTCCCGCATCGCCCGGCGGAAGTTCTGTGTGATCGGCTCGGCGAGGTAAGAAAGCACGGTGCGGGCACCCGTCCGGATCATCGTCTCGCTCGACATGCCGGGCAGCAGCTTGCGGCCCTCCAGCTTGGCAAGCTCGCTCTGGTCGATCACAACGGTCGCGGCGAAATAAGGCGCGCCGCTGCGTTCCTCCACCATCCTGTCGGCCGATACGATCTCCACGACACCGTCGAGCGGCGGCAGGTTGTAGCGGGCAAAGGCAGGGAAACTGACGCGCGCCGGCTGTCCGGGAGCGATCGTCTCGACGTCTTCCGGTCTGACCATCGCCTCGATGACGAGCTGCTGTCCCATCGGGACGATCGTCATCAGCGTCTCGCCGGGTTTCACCACGCCCCCGGTCGTATGGACCTTTAGGTCCATGATGATGCCGTCGACCGGCGCGACGACATTGGTGCGGGCGAGCACGTCTTTGGCGGACCGTTCCTCCTGCCTGAGGTCAAACATTTCCGCTTCGACTTTGCTCAGCTCCTCGACGGCCTGGTTCAGCTGCAAGGTGTTGAGGTTGACGATCTGCATGTCGATCTCGGCCATGGCGCTCCTGGCGCGAGCGATGGCTGCGACATTGGTCGCGCGCTCCCCTTCGACTTCCCGCTGTTGCCGTCTGAGCAGCAGCCAACGCTCGCGGGTGACGAGGCCGCGCTTGACGAGGCTCTCGAGATCCCTGGTTTCGCCTTCGAACACCTCGATCTGCTTGTCCTCGGTGACGATGAGTTCCTGCAGTCCCGTTATCTCTTCCTCGGTCTGGCGGCGGCGCTGGCTGAGGATCTCTCGCTCGTCCTTCAGGTTGTGGTGCTTGGCCGAAAACACGTCACGTTGGGCGGCCACCGCGTCCCTTGCCGATTTGGTGGGGTTTGCAAGCAGCGCCGGATCGAACTCGATCTCGGCTTTGCCGTCGCGCTCGGCTCTCAGGCGAGCGGCCAGCGCCTCGCGTGTCGCGATCCGGTTCTGGACCAGATCTAGCCTTGCCCTCGCCTGCGTATCATCGAGTTGGAGGAGGACCTTGCCGGCCTTGACGATGTCGCCGTTGGCGGCGGTCAATCCTGCAATGATCCCGCCCTCGAGGTGCTGGATGAGCTTGCGGTCACCGGCAACCTTGACAAGGCCGGGCGCCACTGCAGCGCTGTCCAGCGGTGCAAGCGTCGCCCAGCCTCCGGCCATGCCGAAGAACAGGAACATGATTGCGAAGCCAGTAAAAGTGACGCCAGTGAGACGCAACGGGACCGGTGCCGGGGGCGGCGAAACGGGTAACGGAACGACCTTCAGGTCCTTTTTCATGGCGGTTTCGTTCCCTTGCTACTTCGCCACGATCGTCGGCATTTGAGCGACCTTGCGCACGCGCGCAGCGAGTTCATTGAAGACATGGTCGCGTGGGCCGAAGAGATCCTGCTGTCCACGATTGAGGACAAGGATCTTGTCGACCGTCTCCATGATGTTCGGTCGATGGGCGATCAGGATGACGGTCGTGCCCGCCGCCTTGATCGTGCCGAGGGCTGATATCAATGCCTCCTCACCGTCACGGTCCAGGTTGGAGTTGGGTTCGTCCAGGATAACGAGCGCCGGGTCGCCGTAGAGGGCCCGCGCCAAGCCGATGCGCTGGCGCTGTCCGCCGGACAGGACCGCGCCGGATTCGCCGATTTCGGTGAGATAACCTTTCGGCAGTCCTTTGATCAGTTCGTGAACGCCCGCCAGCTGCGCGGCCTTGACGACGTTGTCGAAGATCACCGGGCTGAGTTTGGCGAAGCGGCAGATATTTTCGGAAACCGTCCCCGCGAAGAGTTCGATATCCTGGGGGAGGTAACCGACATAATGGCCACGGTCCTCCGCCGCCCATTGGGCGACATCCATGCCGTCAAGCAGCGCCCGCCCGCCGGAAGGGCGCCAGGCACCGGCCAATATGCGCGCCAGACTGGTCTTGCCGGCCGCGCTCTGGCCGATCAAAGCCATGGCTTCACCCGGCTCGAGATGGAAGCTGATTCCTTTCAGGATATGTTCGCCGCCCTGCCGGGCAAGCACGATATTGTCGGCCTCGAACCTCCCCGTCGGTCGCGGCAGCGCCAGAACCGGGGTTGCCTCCGGATGCTGGCCTGCGACGGCAGTGAGGCGCCGGTAAGCGGCCCGCGCTCCAACCGTCGCCTTCCACGTGCCGATCGCCTGTTCGACAGGTGACAATGCACGACCCATCAGGATCGAGGCGGCGACCATGATGCCGGGGGAAGCTTCGTTGCGAAGAACAAGATAGGCCCCAAGCCCCAATATGCCCATTTGCAGGGCCAGCCGATGACAACGGGCGATGGCGGAGATGATGCCGCCGCGGTTGGCGGCAACGACTTGGCCTCTATTCGCTTCGTCCTGCTGCAGCTTCCAGCCTTCCAGTAAGGGCTTCAACATGCCCATCGCCTGGACGACCTCGGCGTTGCGGATCGCCGCCTCGGCCTGGACATAGGCCCGCGCCTGCGCGCCTGCGGCCTCGGTCAACGGCTTGCGTGTGAGCCATTCATTGAGCAGGGCCAAAGCGAAAAGCACTCCGCCGCCGCAGAGCGCCAGCCAGCCCAACCAGGGGTGCATGAAAAAGATAGCGGCGAAAAACAAAGGCGCCCAAGGTGCGTCGAGGATCGGAAAGATGCTTGGGCTGGTGAAGAAGTTGCGCACCTGATCGAGGTCACGCAGCGGTCGGGCGTTGACCTGGCCGGGCGCGGAAGCGGCGTATTCCACCGATGCGGTGAGCAGCACCGGCGCCAGGCGTGCGTTCATCCAGGATCCGACGGTTGCCAGGAGACGGCCGCGCACCACCTCCAGCCCCGCCATCGACACAAGCGCGCCGGCCGCCATCAGCGAGAGCATCGCTAATGTCTCAAGGCTGTGGCTCGACAGCACGCGGTGGTAGACCTGGAGCATGTAAAGCGCTCCGCTCAGCATGAGCACGTTGATGCTCCCGCTGAACCAGAGAAGCGGCCGAATGGCGCGTCTGGCCTCTTTCATCACCACCTGCAGGGCAGGAGGCTGCTGATTTGTTTTCATCATAATGTCTCTGGCCTACGAGATTCCATGAGCATGCAAAGACAGCAGGGGGCAGCCATGGCTGCCCCCGTCTCGTCAGTTATCAGGCGACGTCGACAAGGATGTGCTGCATCGCTGTCTGGTCACCATCGGCGTCCACCACCTTGAAGGCGAAGTCGAGATTGGCATCCGGCGTCTGCGTCACGGTCGAGGTGAAGCCGATATCGGTGATCTTCAGAACGTCGTTATCGGTGGGGTCGAAATCGACCAGACTTGACGTCGCGTTGCTGCCGCCATTGGCGCCAGTCACCCTGTTCAGGTCGATCGCCGCAGCGGTGCCGGTGATCCCATTGCCCGACTGCATGATTTGCGCACCCTGCAACACGTAGTCTTCGCCGGCAGCGTTGTAGTCGTTCTGCTCGACGATCACGAGGCCGTCATTATTGTCGAGCGTGAACTCGCTGCTGTAAGGCGCCGGGACCTGGCCGGTCTTGTAGATGTCGCCGTTCGATACATACATGGCCCGGGTAATCGTCGCGTTGTCGTCCCCGTTACCCGCGATATTGTCGGCGCCGTTCGTGTCGATCAGGTTGAGGATCAGCATCAGGTCTTCGCTGTTGCCGATGCCGTCGAACTTGATGGCCATCGCGCCGGCAGTCGCCGTCGGCGTGAGGGCCTCGTTGGCGATGCCGACATTGCTGTTGAAGAACCGCAAGGTGAGCAGTTCGTCTTTCTGGATCGTGTCGCCGGCAACACCATTGGTGCTCTGCGTCGCCGACACCCAGGTTTCATTGGTGTTGCTGACCATCTCGTGAGCGCCGGGGCTGAAGACGGCGTCATTGGATGACCCCTCACCATTGCTCGTGAGGCTGAACGGGTGGGATTTGTCAATCAGGTTGCCGGTGAACTGGACGTAGAAGTCTTCGTCAACCCCCGTAGTAGCCGGATCATCCGCCTGTAGCCGCTCCACCACGATCTCCGGGTGGCCGGTATTGCCTGTCGGCTCTTTGGACAGGAGCTCGCTGGTGTGGAGCACGTCGAAGCTGAAGCCTTCGAGCGGATCCGTCAGCTGGATCGTGTAGGTGTCGGCTACCTTGTCGAAAACGAGAGTGCCGCCCGCCGTGCCAACCTGGTTGCCGGCCGCCGGATCCTTGTCATAGGTGAAGGTGAAGTTGAACGTCGCGGAGGTCAGGCTCTCCGAGGCGAGCGTCACATTCGAGCTGAGGAGGCTGCCGCCGCCGCCGCCGGTGATCGTGCCTGTCAGTCCGATCTGGACGCCGGCTGTCCCGCCGTCCTGGTCGACGAAGTCGGAGCCGCTGGCATAGAACGCGGCCGGATGAACATCGGCGCCGATGTTGTAGCCGAAGTCGCCGCTCGCCGATGCGTTGAGCGTGTCGGCTAAGGTTTCATGCTGAATGCCCGCCAAAGCCGGGTTGCCGTCGAACGGCTTGGTGATTGTCGGCCCGTCATCCTTGAAGAAGAGGTCCTGGCCGATATTGCGGGTGGAGGTTGCCTGATCTCCGTCACCATCGGTGATTGTTGCGGTCAGGGTGACGAGGTCGGCGGCCGCCAGGGTCCGACTGTCATCAGGGTTGCTGGCATCGGCGTGGATGATTGCCCGTTGCTGATCGAGGGTGAGAAGGTTGGCGGCGCTGACGCTGACGGTGAAGACGACCGGACCGCCAGCTCCGGCGCGGCCGACCACGCTGCCGTTTTCGAGGAAGAGCAGGACGGACTGGCCGGTTACGGTATCGGTAAGACCGCTGACATTGTTGTTCGGATTGATGCCGAGCGCATAGGTGATTCCGTTGCCAACGCCATCGGCCCCGGGGAAGGCGACGAAGGCGGGCCCGAAAGCGCTGACATCGGTCGTCAGGTCGGTCTCGTCGACCGTCAGTGGAGATCCCCCGCCTTTTACCCCGATTATCGGTCCGTCATCCTCGAAGTTGAGGTTCTGGCCGATATTGTGGGTGGCTGCGGCGTGATCGCCGTCACCGTCGGTAATGGTGGCGGTCAGGGTGACGAGGTTGGCGGCCGCCAGGGTTCGGCTGTCGTCCGGGTCGCTGGCATTGGCATGGACGATTGCCCTCTGCTGGTCGAGGGTGACGACGCCGGCAGCGCTGACGCTGACGGTGAAGACGATTGCGCCGGCGGCGGATCCGGCGCGTCCGACGACATTGCCGCCTTCGACGTAGAGCAGCACGGACTGGCCGGTTGCGGTGTCGGTGAGGCCGCTGGCACTGCCGGCCTGGCTGATGCCCAGCGCATAAGTGATAGCGGTGGCGGCGCCGCCATCGGCCCCGGCATTCGAGGTGAAGAAGGTCGAGAAGTCGGCGCTGGCATTATCCGCCAGCACGGTCTCGTCCACTGTCAGTTGCGGCGGGGTGCCGGTTGCCGTGATGCTAGGCCCGTCATCGTCGAAGTTGATGAAGGAGCCAACTTCTTCGTTATAGGCGTTACTGACGTCACCGCTGAAATGCACTTCCTTGACATCGAAATAGTCATGCCCGGCGTCGATATTCTTGATGGTGAAACGGTCGAAAGTTCCGCCAGCCCCGCCGGCGGTGGCGAAGTCGACCGTCACGCCCTCGCCGACATTGCGAAGGATCAGCCCGGTTCCTGAGAGATCGACCGTAATGCCCAGTGCTGCTGCTGTCGTTGCCACACCGTTCAACTTGAAAGTTACGCCGGTGATATTGATCTCGGTATCGTTGTCGTCAGTGGGGAACGAAGCGCCCTCCACATTGTCGTTATTGTTATAGGCATGGATCTCCATGTCGGCGACGCTGCTGGTCGGCGTCGACTGCGAGACCGAAAAACCGGCACTGGAGACGTTCTCGATGTGCGAGCCATAGTCGGGCGCAGTCGGCGTGTCGGTAAAGCTTTTCCCCGCACTCTGGATGCCGCCGGTGATCAGGTCGATCTGAAGTTCACGGCCCTCGCGCACGTCTTGAGAGGCGACGCCAAGGCCTTGGGTGCTGACATTGACTTCCGCCTGCACGCCATTGTCGTGTGCCGTCACCAGGATCTTTTGCGGGCTGGCGGCGTCGGCGTCGAGAATATACCAGTTGTTATGTCCTGAAGGGGCATCGCCAAGCTGGCTGAAATTCACCACCGTGGTTCCGGCGACCGAGGCGAACACCTTGTTGGTCAGATCAATGCGGTCGTCGGCGTTGTTCACATTGGGATGGAGCAACGGCACGTATTGGACGGTATAGAGGTCGGCATTGGTGGCGCTGGTGCTGAGGAGCGCCAGCGAAAAGGCGAGCGGCCCCCCGGCGGCCGGCGCGGTGAGCGCGTCGGACGTGCCGATCACCCCGATCACGACGTTTGCATGCGTTGCATCTTGGAAAAGCCAAACGTATTTGCCGTCGACGGTGCGAATGCCGCTGTTGACGCCGACCGTGGTGGAGTATGGGGTCCCGGAAGAGTTCTGGGTGAGAACCACCGAGGTGATGGTTTCCCCGGCGCTGGCCGAGGCCACGACGAAATTGCTCTGATAGGCGACTTCCGGCGCGGTCAGCCCGCCGGTAGCGTCGCGGCTCAACAGATATTGCACCGTCGCGTTGTTATGCGGCGCAATCGCCGGGTTGACGTCGTCGTCCTGCAAATTGGCAGTTTCGTCGATGATGAGATCTTGAGTTGTGATATCGAGTGCCATGGAGCTTCTCCCTCGGCTAGCTCGCAGAGGGTCACAGAGTCCGGATGCCGAACTGCATCTCCGAGCCCACCCTCTTGCGTATTGAAGCTAGAGCTCTCGATTGACTGCGATTGCCGTCGATCGAGAGGACCAACTCACTCACAGTTGGAGGGTATTAAGACTAAAGTCCCTATACGCGTTACGACTAAAGCCCGCATCTAAGGCTGCTATGATAGCTTCTCTGAAGCCTACGTCCAAAAAAATGCAATACAAGGATGTAAAATTCAGAAGAAATCCACTGAGTACTGAGACAACCTTCCGCGCCGTATGCGCGATTATCCCCTCATCTTCCATATACTATAAATTGATCTTCGATGCACTTAGCCAGTTCGAGCTAAGATCAGAGCAATAATAACGGGTTCTCGCTTTGGCTGTTCGCGCAACACTGGAAATGACTCCGCCCAGTTCTGGGATGCCAGTGGAAGTCATTGCCGGCGCTCTAAGGGAGTGGTCTTTGGCTTGCGCTGTCGCCACAGGCGGCCCATCACCGTGGCGGTCCGGCAACTCAACGCGCTGACAAAGTGGCTGATGACCGAATGCGGCCTAACCCCTCCTTTAGTCAGGTCCTAAGGATCTTGGCTCCGTTAGCCTCGCCATCGAACCGCGGCAGCGGCTCGATATTCTCCACCCACGGCAGAGCCGACCGGCACCATATCTGTTTCTTTGGCGTCAGGTCCCGCCGCTGGTCGATGCTGCCGACTCGGATGCCGATCGCGCGGCCTTCGCCATCCGTGCGGTAGAGTGGCGATCCGCAATTCGGACAGAAGAATTGCCGGCTGAGGGCGCCGCTGTCGCCATGTTTCGTATACATGTGCGGCTCGCCGGAAATGAGCGTGAAGCTTTCGGGTTGCACCGGCGCGGTGACGCGATAGGCCGAGCCCGTCAATCGCTGGCAATCGGTGCAGTGGCAGATCGAGATGCGGTCCGGATCGATTTCCGCCTGGTAGCGGATCGCCCCGCAATGACATCCTCCCGTTATATGCATCGGCAACTCCTCAATCCGCCGGCTGTGCGGCCGGGCGTGCGGGATAGAAGGCCTTGGCATCGGCCGTGAAGGCGGCCCGTTGATCGGCTTGCGTGTAGAACATATGGCCGCCATGATAGAGCTTCAGCCCGACGCGGCCATCGGCGAGCGACGGCGGCAGGTGGTCAACCACATAGCGGCTGACGCTGTACGGTGTCACCAGATCGCTGTAGCCATGCGCGATCAGCAGATGGAAGGCCGCGTTCGAGGCGAGCAGTTGCCTGATGTCGTCGGTGGCGCTTGCCTGGAAGCGTGATCCGCCGCGGCCGCCGCCCCATTCCCAGCGCCGGCTGATGTCGCTGTCGAGCAGCGAATAGGTCATTTCGGTTTTGAAGCCGAGCTCGTTGCGGGCATAATCGGCGAAGGCGCCGCCATAGGCGCGGGTGAAGCCGTCGAGGATGGCGTCGTCGCCGCGGTCGTAATCGGATTCCGGATAGGGATCGGGCGCCGCGAAGGACGCATCGTAGGGGCTTGTCACCTGACCGCCGCCGTCCGAATGCTTGACGAAGGAATTGCCTGGGAAGCCGCGGTTGCGGGCGACGATATCCTGCGGAATGCCGGTTAGCCCAGCGATCCTGCCATAGAAGGCTGCAGCATCGGCGCCCGTCGGCGGCGGGCCGGCGAGCGTCGTCAAATAGTCGCCCAGCGCGAAACGCTCCGCTTGCCTCTGCTTCTCCTCGGTAAAGCCATTTTGCCGGTCGAGTTCGGCTGCAGCCAACGAAGGCAGCTCGAGTGCCGCGCCGAGCGCGAACTGGTCGGCATCGAACATCAGCTGCCCTTCCAGCAGGGGCGAGAGCATCACGGCGCCGGCAACGAGAATGCCCTGGCTTTCCTGCAGGGTGGAGGCAACCTTGGCGGCACGGAAACCGCCGTAGCTTTCGCCGAGCAGGTATTTCGGCGAGTTGGAACGGTTGTTATGGGCGACATAGAGCGCGATCGCCTTGGCGATGCTCTGGGCATCCGAGTTAACGTTGTAATAGTTGGAGGCGTCGTCCGCCTTCGCCGTCCGGCTCCAGCCGGTGCCGATCGGGTCGATCAGCACGAGATCGGTAAAGTCGAGCCAGCTATGCTCGTTGTCGACGAGTTTCGCATGGGCGCCGTCGCGTGCCTGAGGCCCGAAATCGAGCACTTTGGGCCCGACCAGCCCGAGATGCAGAAAGGCGGAGGCCGCGCCCGGCCCGCCGTTGAAGACAAAAGTCAGCGGCCGATCCGGCCCGCCACCCTTGGCGACATAGGCGGTGTAGAAGATCGCGCCGGTCTGTGCTCCGTCCTGACCGAACAGATCGAGCGTGCCGGCGGTCGCCGTATAGGCGATCTTCCGGCCGTTGACCGTCAGCTCGTGCTCGGTGACGGAGTCGGCCGGCAGCAGTTTCAGCACGCCGTCGCGCGCGCTCCGCTCGACATTGGCCTGGCGCCCGCCGCTTTCCTGCGCCGGGGAAAGGGCAGGCCCTAGCGATGCCATTAACGCGGTGAGCAGAAACAGGGTTCGTATGCGCACGATTTGTCCTCCGGCGAATGCAGGCTGACATAGCGTAGCATCCGCGTCTGACGACCGGCATCAAGAGATGGTGATGGGCCGGTGAGGTGCAGGGCCGCTCAGAGTTTCTCGACGGCGTGCACATTCACTTCCAGCGCCCGGCCGGCCTTCCAGCCGTTGATCGCGGCCCCGAGCCCGAGCGCGATGAAAAGAGCCGCACACCAGGAAAAGCTGCCGGTCCAGCTGCGGATCAGGCCGACGATCAGCGGCCCGATTGCGGCGAGCAGATAGCCGACGCATTGCGCCATACCGGAGAGATGGGCGGCAACATCGGGATCGCGCGAGCGCAACACGATCGTCGTCATCGCGGCCGCGATCAGCCCGCCCTGGCCGATGCCTTGCAGCACCGCCCACAGCCAGACGCTCGAAAGCGGCGCAAAGAGCAGCCCGAGCAGAGCGGTGACGGCGACGCCGCAGAGGGCGGCATTGATCCATCGCTGATCCCGGCCGCGCACGGCGATATGCGGCACGACAAGGCAGGACGCCGCTTGCACCATCACCGAGAGCGAAACGACCGCCCCGGCCGTGACGCCGTCGAGGCCGCGTTCGCGCAAGATCGGAACCAGCCAGCCAAAAACGCAATAGGCCAGAGCCGATTGCAGCCCCATGAACAGCGTGACCTGCCAGGCGAGCCGGTCCCGCCAGAGGCCTTTGACGCGAAAGCCGTTTCGCCTTGCTCCGGCGCCGCCGCGAAGGACCTGCGGCAGCCAGATGAGACCGACGGCGAGCGCCGGCAGCGCCCAGGCAGCGAGCGCGCCGTTCAGAGAGCCGCCGAGCGCATGCTCGATCGGTAGCGTCAGCCCGGCCGCGCTGGCAGCACCCGCACAGAGCGCCATCGTATAAAAGCCGGTCATCAGCGCGGCGCGCATGGGGAAGTCCCGCTTCACCATTCCCGGCAGCAGTACATTGCCGACGGCGATGCAGGCACCGGCAAGGGCCGTGCCGATGAAGAGCAGCGGCACGGAGGAAAGCCCACGCAAGGCGGTGCCGAGGGCGAGCAATAGCAGAACGCCGAGCAGTGTGCGCTCCGAACCGATGCGCTGGGCAAGACGCGGCGCAAGCGGCGAGAAGACGCCGAGGCAGACGACCGGCAGCGTCGTCAGCAGGCTGGCGCCGAGCGCGCTCAAGCCGAGCTCGCTACGGATCTCAGGCAGGAGTGCCGAGGCGCTCGAAAAGACCGGGCGCAGGTTGAAAGCGATGAGCACGAGGCTCGCGCCGAGCAGCAAACTGGCTGCCCGCACCGGCGTCGCCTCTAGGGCGGGAAGGCTGGCAGCCTCGGCATCGATCAGCAATTCGTCGGCCAGATCAAGCGTGACGGCGGCATTGTTAGAAGACGTGTTCATGACAGGATCATTCGATCGAGTGCGGCAAGAACGGGGGCCATGAAGCGGCGCACCGCCGCATCCGCCTGATCGGGATCGCCGGTTTCGATCGCATCGACAATATCGACATGCGCCTGCATGTCGGGTTCGGGAATATCCTTGCCGAGCGTCGCCGCAATGGTGTCGGCGATCGAGGCCGAGAAGAAATCGTAGATTTCGATCATCGCCCGATTGCCGGAAGCAGCGATGACCGCCTTGTGAAAGGCGAGGTCCCGTTCGATGAAGGCGGTTTCATCGCCGCCTGCGTAACTGCCGCGTTCGTTCAGCAGCCGGCGCAGCTCGGCTATCACCTCCGGCGTCTTGCGCATCGCCGTCAGTCGTGCCGCCTCGACATCGAGGGCGCAGCGCGCTTCGAACTGATCGCGCAGGCTGGCGCGCCGCGCCATGGTCAGCGGCCGGCCGGCGTCGCTGGTCGAGCGCACATAGGTGCCTGATCCCTGCCGCGTTTCGAGATAACCTTGGGAGACAAGCACCCGCACCGCCTCGCGCACCGTTCCGCGGCTGACGGAGAGCGTGGCCGACAGCGAAGCCTCGTTCGGCAGCTTGTCGCCGACCGCCCAGCGCTTGCCGAGAATGTCGTTGCGAATTGCCTCTATCGCTCCATCGGCGAGATTGGTCTTGCTGAGCGCCTGCATCTTCTACTCATAAAGTCATCAGATGACTTTATGAGTAGAAGAATTTCCGTCTTCTGTCAATGTTGGGAGGCGGGCAATAAAAAAGGGCCGCCTCGGCGACCCTTTCCATGAGCTTGGCCTCGAACTGGCCTGGACTGTCAAAGCAGCCCCAGGAAGGCGGGTCTTAGAGCGAGGGCTGCCTCGCTTTCATCACCTCTTCCATGCCCGATACGAGGTCCGAAATCTCATTAGACATTGGATCACCTTCCTTTCTTTCTGTTGCTGATAGGGAAAAGGTAGGACGATTCGCGCCAGATGCAAGAAGAAATTGCACTCGAAGCATCCACTTGGGGCGGGCCCGCGTTCACAAAAGAACACAGGTTTTCGCCGAACTTGAAGTTCCACTCGGTCACCAAACCGTCATGATCGGCCTGCAAATCAGTCGCGCGTTAAGCTGTTATTAGCCGTGGCGTTCGACAATTTAGAGCATGCCCGCCTATGCCGCGGGTTCCGGAGCAAAAGAGCCATGTGTCGCTGGGCAGCCTATCGCGGAGACCCTCTCTACCTCGAGGAGCTGGTATCCTCGCCGGCCCATTCGCTGATCGAGCAGTCCCATTGCGCCACCCGTGCCAAGACCGCGACCAATGGCGACGGCTTTGGCATCGCCTGGTATGGCGACAGGCCGGAGCCCGGGCGCTACCGCGACATCCTGCCGGCTTGGTCGGATTGCAATCTGAAGAGCCTGGCGCGGCAGATCCGCTCGCCGCTCTTCCTCGCCCATGTCCGTGCCGCCACCGGCGGCGGCACCCGCCGCGACAATTGCCATCCCTTCACGCATGAGACCTGGTCATTCATGCACAACGGCCAGATATCGGGCTTCGAGCGTCTGCGTCGGCCGATGGAGGCGATGCTTGACGACGAGCTGTTCAATGCCCGCAGCGGCACGACCGATTCCGAGCTGATGTTCCTGCTGGCGCTGCAGTTCGGCCTGCGCGAGGCGCCGGTCGCCGCGATGGCTGATATGATCGGCTTCGTCGAAGATCTGGCCGAAAGCATCATCGGCTCGATCCTGCTGCGCTTTACCGCCGCCTTCTCCGACGGCAAGTCGCTCTATGCGATCCGCTATGCCACGGATCGCAAGGCGCCGACGCTCTACGCCTCGCCCGTCGGTGCCGGCTACTGCCTCGTCTCGGAACCCTTGAACGACGACGTCGACGCCTGGGCGGAGATTCCTGACGGCAGCGCCGTCATCGTCGGCAGAGACGGCATTGATGTCGCGGAATTTCGGGCGGAAAAGCCGAGCAAAACCAAATCGCAACGCATGGCTATCTCGGCATAATCCCTTCCGAAAAACGGGATCGATTTTCGAGGGGACTATGCGTGGAAGCGTTGGGCGATCAGCGCCGCCAGCCTTTCGGCGACCTCTTCCTTCGTCAGGTCTGGCCATTGCTCGACGCCGTCGTGGCGAATGAGTTTGACCCTGTTGCGGCTGCCGCCCATGATGCCGGTCGCAGGAGAAACGTCATTGGCGACGATCAGGTCCGCGCCCTTTCGCTCGAGCTTCGCCTTGGCATTGCTTTCCACGTCCTGGGTCTCGGCGGCAAAGCCGATCACCAGCCTCGGCCGCATCGTGTGATGTCCCAGCGTTTTCAATATGTCGGGGTTCTCGGTCAGCGCCAGCGTCGGAATGGATTCGCCCGGATGTTTCTTCAGTTTCTGGTCGGCGGCGGACGCCACGCGCCAGTCCGCCACCGCCGCCACCATCACGGCGATATCGGCCGGCAGCGCCGCCAGCACGGCATCGCGCATCTCCTCGGCCCGCTCGACATGCGTGACGTGGACGCCGACCGGATCGGCGATGGTCACCGGCCCGGAGACGAGCGTCACGTCGGCCCCGAGCTTCGCCAGCGCCGCGGCGATCGCGTGGCCCTGCCGGCCGGAGGAGCGGTTGGCGATGTAGCGCACCGGATCGATCGGCTCATGGGTCGGTCCTGACGTGACGATCGCCTTGCGGCCCTTCAGCGGCTTTTCCCCGTCGTCAAGCAGGGTTTCGGCGGCTGCGACGATCTCAAGCGGCTCCGCCATCCGGCCGAGCCCGGCCTCGCGGCTCTCGGCCATCTCGCCAGCCGTCGGCCCGACGAAACGCACGCCGTCTTCCCGGAGTCTCGCCGCATTGCGCCGTGTCGCTGGATGCGCCCACATTCTGTGGTTCATCGCCGGTGCGGCCAGCACGGGCCTGTCCGTCGCCAGAAGCACGGTCGAGGCGAGGTCATCGGCAAGACCGTTCGCCATTTTCGCCATCAGATCGGCGCTGGCAGGCGCGATCAGCACGAGATCGCAGTCGCGCGCCAGCCTGATATGGCCGACATCCTGTTCGTCCTGGCGCGAAAACAGATCGACAAAGACATGGTCGGCCGCAAGCGCGCCGACGGCCAGCGGTGTGACGAATTCCTGCGCGCCCTTGGTCATGACCGGACGCACGCTTGCGCCGCGCTCCCGCAGCCGGCGAATCAGATCCAGGCTCTTATAGGCGGCGATGCCGCCCGAGATGATGAGGAGGATGCGTTTGCCGCTGAGAGCCATGGCTTTCTACCCGTCGCCTTTTCTGACTGGCCCGACCCTAAGCCTTTGGCGGAGAACATGCAATCGCGCGGACGCCAGGTATTGGATCTGCTCGCCAGCGCCGACCGGTTGCGCAGGACGACCCCTCGCCAACTCCTTCCCATAAGGGGGAGGGGCTTAGATGCCGCGCCGCCCATATGCCTTTCATCGTCTCATCCGCAGAAAGGCCAATGTCTGTCTAGTTGATGCAACGTTTTAACCCCGCCCCCTTGTGGGGAGGGGTTGGGGAGTGTCTTTTCCGGGTCGATGGAGGCAGTCCTCGCCGCCTCAGCTGCGAGTGATCGAAATGCCGCCGTCGACCAGCGAGGCCGTGCCGGTGACGAAGCTCGCATCATCGGAGGCGAGGTAGAGAACCGAGCGTGCGACTTCATCAGGTGTCGCGACGCGCTTCAGCGCATGCATAGCGGTGATGGCAGCCTGCTTGTCTGCTGTATCGTTCACATCGCGGTACATGTCGGTATCGACGGCGCCCGGCAGAATGGCGTTGACGCGCACGCCCTGCGGTCCGAACTCGGCGGCGAGAGCCTGCGTCAGCCCGATCAGGCCGGATTTGCTGGCGGCATAGGCGGCAACGCCGGGAAAGGCGAAGCTGTAGCCGACGAAGGTCGAGGTGAAGATCACCGAGCCGCCGCCATTTTCTGCCATCGCGCCGATCTGATGTTTGGCAGCGAGAAAGGATGCTGTGAGATTGACGGCCAGCGCCTCGCTGAAGCCTGCTTCCGAGACACCGGTGCTCGGACCGGCTTCGCCGATGATGCCCGCGTTGTTGAAGGCGATGTCGAGCTTGCCGTAATTCGTCATCGCGGCGGCCACCAGCGCTTTATGATAATCTTCCGAGCGGACGTCGCCGGCAACGGCAATAGCCTTGCCGCCCTCGGCCTCGATCTCTGCGACGAGGCTGTCGAGTTCGCGCTCGCGGCGCGCGCCGACGACGACCTTGGCACCTTCGGCGGCAAAGAGCTTTGCCGTGACGCGGCCGATGCCGGAGCTTGCGCCGGTAACGATTGCGACCTTGTTATTCAAGCGGTTCATGGTTGCATCTCCTGTGGTTGATCCGAGGCGGCCCTTGCCGTCCGTTTCGTTGATCAGAAGATGGCATTTTCTTTTCGTTCGGATTAGTCTCCAGATTGAGGAACTGGAATTCGGAAATACCGAACGATGATCAGGATAGAAGGCATCGCGGCTTTCGTCGCCGTGACGGAGGCAGGCTCGGTCAGCGAGGCGGCCAGGCGGCTGCGGCTCTCCAAATCCGTCGTCAGCGAAAGATTGGCGGAATTGGAGAAGTCCTTGGGCGGCGTCCTGCTGCACCGAACGACACGCAAGCTCACCTTGACGGAGGACGGAGCTGCATTTCTGCGGCGCGCCGCGCGCATCGTGCGTGAAATTGACGAGGCCGCCGCCGATATGGCCGAGCGGCGCGGCACGCTGTCCGGCCCGATCCGCATCGCCGCCCCGGTCACGTTCGGCCGCATGCATCTCGGCCCGGCGCTCTACCCCTTTCTTGCCGATCATCCCGATATCGAGTTGACGCTCGACATCGATGACCGCCGCGTCGATGCGGCCTCGGACGGCTACGACGCCATCATCCGCAATGGCCCGATCGCCGATAGCAGGCTGATCGCCTGGAAGCTCACCCGCAGCCGGCGTCTTCTCTGCGCTTCGCCGAATTATCTCGCCCGCGAGGGAACGCCATCGTCGCTCGCCGACCTGAACCGCCATCGCGGCGTCTTCTACACCAACCGCGGCGTCGCCGATTGGCGCTTCCAGACGCCGGAGGGGGCGGTCGCCGTCCGCGCCAAACTGGCGCTCGGCATCAACAATGGCGACATGATGCGCGATGCCGCGATTGCCGGTCTCGGCATCGCGCTGCTGCCGGCCTTCATCGCCGGCCCGGCCATCCGCGAGGGCCGGCTTGCCGAAATCGATGTCGGTCACAGGCCGGAGGCCGAATTCATCTTTATGGCCCATCCGGAAGGTCGAAATCCATCCGCCAAGCTTCGCGCCATCGCCGATCACTTGAGGAAGAGCTTCGGCGATCCGCCCTATTGGGATCCGGCGGTTTAACACGTGAGTTCGAAGACCCGCCAGGATGAAGATATGCCGCCGGCAGCGGAAAGCGTGAAGACCGTGATCGCACGAGAAAAGCATTACCTGACGCGCGGCACAGGCGCTTATCGCCGCGCCAGCCTGGCGCTCTTTCTCTCCGGTTTTTCCACCTTCTCGCTGCTCTACTGTGTGCAGCCGCTGCTGCCGGTCTTCTCGCAGGAGTTTTCCGTCAGCCCGGCCGAAAGCTCGCTGTCGCTGTCGCTTTCCACCGGCTTTCTCGCGCTTGCCATTGTCTGTGCCGCCGCCGTTGCGGAGGGGCTGGGCCGCCGCAGCCTGATGTCGATATCGCTGGTTGGCGCGGCAGTACTGACAATTGCCACGGCTTTCGCCTCGAATTGGCACCTGCTGCTCGTCATCCGCGCCCTGCAGGGCCTCGTCCTCGGCGGCGTGCCGGCCGTCGCCATGGCCTATCTTGCCGAAGAAATCGATCCGCGCGGCCTTGGCGCCACCATGGGCCTTTATGTCGGCGGTACGGCCTTCGGCGGCATGTCGGGCCGCGTGCTCACCGGCATCTTAGCCGAATATTTTGGCTGGCGCCCGGCGCTCTTCCTCGTCGGCGCCATCGGTCTTGCCGCGGCGATCGGCTTCATGGCCCTTCTGCCGCCCTCAAGGAATTTCGTTCGCCGGCCGGGTTTCGATCCGCGTTTCCACGCGAAAGCCTGGCTTAGCCATCTTAGAAATCCGGCGCTACCCTTCCTCTTCGCCATCGCCTTCCTGGCGATGGGCTCCTTCGTGACAATCTACAATTACGCCGGTTACCGCCTCGTGGCGCCGCCTTATGGGCTCAATCAGACCGAACTCGGCTTGATCTTCACCGTCTATGTCTTCGGCATCGGCGCCGCCTCGATCGGAGGGCTGCTGGGAGACCGGATCGGTCACTTTCCCGTGCTGCTCTTCGGCCTCGCGCTGACGGCTACCGGTAGCGCATTGACGCTCTTAGCCGCGCTGCCGTCGATCATCCTCGGTATCATCGTGCTGACCGCCGGCTTCTTCATGAGCCATTCCATCGCCAGCGGCCTTGTCGGCAAGCTGGCCTTTGGCAACAAGGGGCACGCTTCTTCCATCTACATGCTGGCCTATTACGTCGGGTCCAGCCTGATGGGCTCGGCCGGTGGCTGGTTCTTCGCGGTCGAAGGCTGGGCAGCTGTCGTTGTCTTCACCCTTGCCATGCTGGCCCTGGCCTTTATGTCAGCCTGTGCAGCCCGGCGCCTTGCGAGGAGAAAGGCATGATCCGCATCGACCGTCTCGACCATCTCGTGCTGACCGTCGCCGATATCGCAGCGACCTGCGATTTCTATTCCCTCAGGCAACGCTCCCTTCTTGAATCAATCGAGTCTGAGATAGGGAACGTCCTTCTTCACCACCTCATCAAGCGCCTCGTCATATCCGGCGTCGGCATATCGCATCACGCCGAGCGCCGTGTCGTTGGTCAGCGCATGATCGAGCCGTTCGTCGGCGGCATCGGTGCCGTCGGCGATCACGGTGACGCCGCAGCTTGTCATGTAGCCGGCATAGCCGCCGCCGCCGGAATGGACGACGACGAGATCGGCCATCGAGGAGCAGAGCATCATCGCATCGATCAGCGGCCAGTCGGCGATCGCATCGGAGCCGTCCTTCATCCGCTCGGTCATGATATTCGGATGCGCCATGGCGCCGGCATCGAGATGGTCGCGGGAGAAGGCGACCGGCCCCTTGAGCTCGCCGCTCGCAACCAGCGCATTGACGCGTCGGGCGAGCATCGTGCGTTCGCCGTGGCCGAGCCAGGCGATGCGCGCCGGCAGGCCTTCGAAGGGCACATGGTCGCGCGCCAGCCGGATCCAGTTGGTGATAATCTTGTTGTCGGGAAACATCTCGAGCAGTAGATCGTCAATCCGCGCGATATCGCTCTCCTCGCCTGACAGAGCCATCCAGCGGAACGGGCCTATCGCCCGGGCAAACAGCGGCCTGAGATAGGCTTCGGTGAAGATCGGAATATCGAAGGCATTGGCAAGGCCGCCCTCGCGAGCCTGCGTGCGGATGAGATTGCCGTTGTCGAAGACTTCGGCGCCCTTCTTCTGGAACTCCAGCATCGCCGTCACATGCTCGACGATCGAGGCGCGGCTTGCCGCCATCAATTGCCCCTGGCCATCATCGCGCAGGCCTCTGACCTGATCGAGGCTCATGCCCTTCGGCACGTAGCCATAGACGAGGTCATGCGCCGAGGTCTGATCGGTGACGATATCTGGCACGATGCCGCGCCGGGCAATTTCGGGATAGATCTCCGCCGCATTGCCGACGAGGCCGACGGACAGCGCCCGCTTCTCCTTCACCGCCGCATTGATCATTTCAAGCGCGGTATCGAGATCCGGCGCGATCTCCTGGAGATAGCCGATCTGCTGGCGTTTGCGCGCTCGCTCCGGATCGATGTCGACGCAGAGGATCGCCGCGCCCGCCATACGGCCGGCGAGCGGCTGGGCCCCGCCCATGCCGCCGAGTCCGGCCGTCAGCACGAAACGGCCGTGAAGGTCGCCGCCGAAACGCCGCTCGGCGATGCGCATGAAGATTTCATAGGTGCCCTGGATGACGCCCTGGCTGCCGATATATTGCCAGGCCCCGGCCGTCAGCCCACCCCAGCAGATCAGCCCTTTGCGCTGCAGCTCGTAGAACACTTCGGCCTTTGCCCATTGCCCGACGATGTTGCAGTTCGCCATGATGACGAGGGGTGCCCGGGCATGGGTCTTTACGAGCCCGATCGGCTTTCCGGACTGGATGAGCAGCGTCTGGTCCTCATCCATCTCAGTCAGCGCCTTGACAATGCCCTTGTGCGCCGCCCAGTTGCGCGCGGCCTTGCCGAGCGCAGCATAGACGATCAGATTGTCGGGATCCTCGCCGACGGCCAGCACGTTTTCGAGCAGCCGCAGCAGCGCCTCTTGCCGCCAGCCCTTGGCGCGCAACTCCGGTCCGCCGGGAATGGGAAATTTCGGATGGCGTGGATTGGCCTTCGGCATCGTGGGTTCCTCGTTTTTCTCTGCTTTTCCCTTCTCCCCGCTGGAGAGAAGGGCGAAAGCTAGTTGGTCACTTGCCCGGCAGCGATTCCACATAGGCAAGCGCCGCATCGAGCAGACGCCGTCTCAGAGCATCGTCGCCGTAAGCCTCGGCGGAGGCGCGCAGCCAGCCGTGCATGACTCGCTCGCCCATCAGCATCCGGGTTACGCCCGGCAGCGCCAGCGCCCAATCATCATTGCCCTTGCCGAGACGGATCAGCATGCCGTCACTGCGCGCGCCGCAGAGAAGATTGCCGTTCAGCAGGAAGGCGCGGCCGCCGAACATGGATTTTTCGCTGAGGCCAGGACGATCATCGAGTTCCTCGCGCAGCAGTTCTTCAAGGCCGGGATCGCGTGCCATGGCTCAGGCCTTCGCCGCCAGCGCATAACGCGCGATCTCGATACCCATCGCCTTTTCGACGACGGGATAAACTGTCGGATCGAGCACGCTGGCCGAGAGCGGAATGATGTCCATCGGCACATGCAGGATGAAGACATGCATACCTTCCTGCAACTGCCCGACGCTCAGCGGCTCGCCCTCCGGCGACAGCGTAGTGATCACGGCCGGGAAGGTGGCAAGCCGCCCGCCATCCGCATCGTCCACGGCCATATATTCGTTCATCACATGCAGGGTCACCGATTTGTCGCCCGAGCCGACGACGATGGTGCCGATATCGAAGGCCTCCTTGGTATAGACGACGTCCTTCCGGGTGATGACGCCTTCGGCAAGGATATGTCCGCCCGTCGTTTTGCAGATCGCATCAATGACCGCTGGCCCGCCGCGCTTCTCCGCCGCGATGATCGCTTCGCCGAGCGCAAGCGCCATCGAGATGCCGCCGAGGGCCGCATGTGCCCGGACATAGGAAGCCCGGAGCGGATTGCGGCAGCTGGCGATGAAACCGCCGGACTGATCGGCGGCGGCGCGCAGCACCGGCGAGATCTTCGCCGTCGCGCCCTTCACCACCAGCTCGATGTAACGGTTCTCGGCCCTGTTGCCGCCGACGGCGGTCTGGATCATCGGCTCGGGTGAGGCGGCCATCCCGATCGACCCCATGTCGCCGGTCGGGTGCGCGCGGATGTCGCCGACGGCATCGACTACCTTGGTGCCGAGGATCGCCGATGGCAGCCAGCCGTTCAGCGTCGAGGATTTGCCGTTCTGGCCGATGATCAGTCCGGAAAGCCTTTCGCCGAGCGCCTCCTGCAGCAATTGCACCGCCTTCACATAATCGACGCCCTGCATTTCCCAGGGCGTGGTGGAAGCCGGCGCGCCGATCGCGGCCGCCGTGGCGACCCAGTCGTCATCCTTCAACTCGTCGATCGAGACCAGCTCCGGTTTGCCGATGGTGACGGCCGCATGCCCGAGCATCCGCCCGTGCTCAGCCCAGCCGCCACCGCCGGCGGCATAGACGGAGCCGCCTTTGACGGCGGCTTCCACGTCCTTCTCAACCAGTATGCGTCCCATCGGCCTTCTCCCGCTTCGAATCCTTGTCCATCTCG
This sequence comes from Rhizobium sp. CNPSo 3670, assembly GCF_057784555.1. Classification (NCBI taxonomy): domain Bacteria; kingdom Pseudomonadati; phylum Pseudomonadota; class Alphaproteobacteria; order Hyphomicrobiales; family Rhizobiaceae; genus Rhizobium; species Rhizobium sp. CNPSo 3670. The sequence goes on along the minus strand of NZ_JBXSOL010000001.1, from coordinate 91,917 downwards.
CGCACCGCTTGGAAAAGCACGGCGGTGCCGAGCGCGATATCGTCATTGTCGGCCCATTCGTCGGGGCAATGGCTGCGGCCTTCCCGGCAGGGCACGAAGATCATTGCCGCCGGCGCCACCTTGGCGATCCAGGCGGTATCGTGCCCTGCGCCGGAGGCCATGCGCCGGTATTTTGCGCCGACGCGGTCGCAGGCGGTCTCCAGCGTCGAAAGCAGCGCGGCATCGCTTGGCGTCGGCAGATTGTCGGAAACCCGATTCGGCGGCTCGATCGTAACGCCATAGGCGGTTGCCAGCTTTTCGACATGGCCCTCGAGCCAGCGGCAGAAGGCCTCCATGTCGGCGCGGATTTCCGCGCGCCCGTCGATCAGCAGCACGACCTTCGAGGGCACGACATTGGCGGCATTCGGCTCGATCCTGAACTCGCCGACCGTCGCCGCGAAATGCCCCGGCGTGTTGGCAAGCTCGGCGGCGGCGTTGCGGATGTCGAGCACTAGCTGCGAGGCCGCCACCAGAGCATCCGCCCGCCTGTCCATCGGCGTCGTGCCGGCATGGTCGGCCCGCCCCTCGACGGTGATCTCGATGCGGGTAATGCCGGAGATTGCCGTGACGATGCCGATATCCTCCCTTTCGGCTTCGAGCACTGGCCCCTGTTCGATATGGAGCTCCAGGAAGCCTGCCAGATCGGGTCGCTTCTGCTGTCCCAGCACGCCCGGCTCGCCGCCCACTTGGGCGATGCCGCCGGCAAGATCGAGCCCGCCGCTTGCCCGCGACAGCCAGGCCTCCGGCAACTGTCCGGTCATGCCGCGGCTGCCGATGCAGGAGACGCCGAAGATGCTGACCTCTTCGGCAAGGAAATCGACGATCTCAAGATCATGGTCGAGTTCCAGGCCGTGGTCATGCAGCGCCCGCGCCACCTCGAGCGCCGCAACCACGCCGGCAATGCCGTCGAAGCGGCCACCCTCCGGCACCGTGTCGGAGTGCGAGCCGATCATGATCGTGCCGAGCCAGGGCTTCCTGCCGGTGCGCCGGCCGATCAGATTGCCGGCGGCATCGATCCGTGTTTCCAGCCCTGCCGCCTTCATTCGTGTCTCGATATAGGCCCGGCCTTCCAGAAACAGCGGCGTGAAAGCCCGACGTGTCCAGGAGCGCCCCGGCTCGGTGATATCGGCAAGCGCCTGGATATCTTCAGCGATCCGGTCGGCATTGACGGGAAGATTGCGGCTCATGCGGCGGCTCCCGAAATGACCTGGCGCGGCGGCGGCCGGATGAACCGGCCAGTGCCGGGCTCGGCCAATACCTTCCCGCCCTCGGCGATCTTTTCGCCGCGCAGATAGGTGGCGGAAACGGTCCAGGGCAGGCGGATGCCGTTATAGGGGCTCCAGCCGACGACATTGTTGCCGCTCGCAGCCGCATCGTAGACGCTTCCGCGCGGCTCCAGCACGGTAATGTCGGCGTCCTTGCCTGGGGCCAGCGCCCCTTTGATATGGTCGAGCCGGAAATGTTTCGCCGGGTTCTCGGCCATCAGCCGCGCGGCCCAGGTCAGGGGAATGCCGCGCTCGAAAGCGCCTTTGACGAATAGGGGCACCATCACCTCGAGACCGGGAACGCCGGATGCGTTGGCGAGCATGTCGGGATCGGTCTTGCGGTTCTCCGACCAGCTGACGTGATCGGTCGAGACCAACCAGACATCGCCTTCGGCCACCTTCCGCCAGAGCCTCTCCACCTCGGCGCGCGGCCGCACCGGCGGGTTGATCTTCGCCTTGCCGCCGAGGCGCCTCACATCGTTTTCCTCGTCGAGCGTCAGGTAATGGATGCAGCATTCGACTGTCGCGGCAAAAGCATCGCGGCGATAGGCGCGGGCGATATCGTAGCCGCGCCCGAGCGAGCAATGCACCACATGCGCGGGGCAGCCGGTATTGGCGCCGGTCTCGAAGATCGTGTGCATCGCCAGGAGCTCGGTGATTGGCGGCCGTGACAGACCATGCGCCCGCCAGTCAGTGATGCCGCTCGCCTTCACCTGTTCCATATAGCTGCGCACCGCCTCGTCATCCTCGTTATGCACGCCTGCCGTCAGCCCGGTCGGCGCGATTGCGGCAAAGCAGGCGTCGAGCAGGGCGGGGGGAATGCGCGGAAAACGTTTGGGATCGGTGCCGAAGGTCGAAAACTTGAAGGCGGCGACGCCGGCCTCAACCATCTCCCGGATTCGCGCTGGGCCTTCTTGCGGATCGATGGTGCCGTAAAGGGCAAAATCGACGCGCGCCTGCGGGGCGGCATGGTCGATCTTCCGCTTGACGGCCGCCGCCGAGCAGACGAGGTTGCCCTCGTCATAAGGCATGTCGACGATCGTGGTCACGCCGCCGGCCGCTGCCGACCGCGTCGACCAGACGAAATCCTCCTGATCCTTCTGGGAAAGCGAATGCACCTGCGCGTCGATGGCGCCGGGCAGGATCAACGCTCTTCCGAGCAGATGCCGTTCGCGCGCCGCAGGCGGGACGCCGAGGCCGACTTCGGCGATCTTGCCGGCGTGCACGGCGACATAACCCGCTTCGACGATGCGGTCCGGCAGCACCACCGTGCCCTGCAGAACGAGATCGAAGTCCATGCCGCTTCCTCCTAGACTGACGTCGGAACCGCTGTCGGCCGAAACGTGATGCCAAAGTTTGAAACGTCTTTCGGACGGCATCACGCATCGATGGGTTAATGTAGAGCAGAATTGAGATTTTGGGCCTCGGCCCGCAATCATCCTGCTCGGCTTGCCAAGCGCCCTTCGATGGGCTCCGGCGAGCCGAGTGCGAAGAAATCGTCGAAGGAGGCGATCGGAACCTGCTCGGTCAGTTTCGCGAGAAAGTCGTCCGATCCGAGCTCTTCCTCGATCGCCTCCACTTCGGCCGATAGCGGCCGGTCGACGGTATAAAAGGCCGCATGTTTGCGAACGACGTCGTAGAGCATGCCGGCCACGCCCTTCGGCTCATCGCCGAGAATGTCGACCGCCTGGGCAGACAGCAGCGCCTCGAGCGCCGCCAGGCGCTTCAGTGCCTGCATCTGCCGCTCGAAGCGCTCGATGACCAGCGGCAAGAAGGCGGCCTCATCCTCCAGGCCGGCCGCAACCACCAGCGACTGCGCCGAAACGGGGCCGGACATCGACAGGACGCGCGAGAAGATTTCGCCGGCAAGCTTGATGATCGGCCCGAAGCCGGTGGCAATCCGTCCCGACGGCACGAGGTTGACCGGCAGGTCGCGCCGTTGCCCGTTGCCGAGAATGACACAGCGGTTGAAGGCGTTGCGCGCCGCATGCGCCATGCAGAGTGCGGCCGATTCGAGCAGGATCGTCACATCGAGCGGAAGCGAACCGCCTGATGTCATCACCCGCCCCTCGACGACGACGGGATTGTCGTCCGAGCGTCCGGTGGCGGCGAGAATCTTGTGGCCGGTCGAAAGCAGATTTTCGATGACGGCGCCGAATACCTGGGCGATCATGCGCAGGCTGAGCGGATCCTGCACATGCGTTGCAACAGGCCAGTCCCATTCGTCCGACGCGTTGCAGAGCCAGGCGCCGATCAGTGCCTCACGCGCAGTGCCGACATGGCGTACCGCCTTCCAGGGATCACGGGAGGCGCCGAGCGCACCCGATGCCATCATCCCGGTGGCGAGCAGAATGCGGATCGAGGCCGCGGCATTGCGCGTCGTTTCCGCCGCCGCCGCAAAGCTCACTGCATTGACGCTGAGCGAAGCGAGGCTGTCGCGCGGCGCCATCCGCACCGGTTCCAGCCCCGCAGCCCGGAAAGCGTCGGCCGCCTGCATCCGGCTGCCGCGATAGACCGCTTCGCCGACACCGGTCAACACAGCACCGATCTGCCCCATCAGGCCGATATCGGCGCAGCCGATCGAGCCGGTGCGGCGCACGACCGGGATGAGATCGGCCTCGAGCATCCTTATATAGGCGTCGATCAGCTCCGGCGTGCAGCCGACCTGGCCGGTCAGCGCCGTGTTGACGCGGATTGCCATGGCGTTGCGCACGACATTGCAGGAAAAGGGCGTGCCGGTGCCGAAATGATGGGCGCGCACCAGGCCGAGATTGAAGGTGTCGAGTTCGTCGGCCGACCACTCCACATCCTTCATGGCGCCCACGCCCGTCGTCGATCCGTAAACGGGCGTGCCGGCGGCAATCGCGTCCTCGACGATTTCGCGGGCAATCGCGATGCGGGCCATGCCGGTTGGTGAAGCCGAAATCCTCGCCTTGCCGGCACCAATCGTCACCATCTCGGCAAAACCGAGCGGCCGTCCGGAAAGTTCGATGCCAAGGCGTTCGTGCATGTGCCGTATCTCCTAAACTGCGAGACTAAGCCAGCCCTCTGTCACATGGGATATCCTAAATGCCGAACACAGCATGTTGTCGGAGCGGTCAGCTCAACATCCAGGCAATATAGAGGAGCGTCAATGCGATCACCCAGAGCGCGATCCTGCCCGAGCGGTTGTGCCGCGCCTCGGCCTTGCCGATCGCCTCGGCCGTCTGATCGTCGAAACGCAGGCCGTGTTCGCTCATATGCAGCAGCTGATGGTGGAATTTCTCGGTTTTTGCTGCGATTTCGGGCGCAGCTTCGGCGAGCTTGACCGCCGCCTTCAGCCCATCCTTGAGATCGGTGACGATCCGTTTCGGGCCGAGATTGGTGCGGATCCAGTCGCCGACGACGGGCTCGGAGGCCTTCCACATATTGAAACGCGGGTTGAGCATGCGCGACACGCCCTCGACCACGACCATGGTCTTCTGCAGCATCACCAGCTCCGGCCGTGTCGCCATGTCGAAGAGTTCGGTCACTTCGAACAGCAGCGTCAGCAGCTTGCCCATCGAGATCGTTTCGGCCGGCTGACCGTGGATCGGCTCGCCGATCGCCCGGATCGCCTGGGCGAAGCTTTCGACATTGTGGTGGCCGGGCACGTAGCCGGCCTCGAAATGCACCTCTGCGACACGGATGTAATCGCGGGTGATGAAGCCATAGAGGATTTCGGCGAGGAACCGCCGCTCCTTCTTGCCGAGCCGCCCGACAATACCCATGTCGACCGCGACGATCATGCCGCCGGCATCGACGAAGAGATTGCCGGGATGCATGTCCGCATGGAAGAAACCGTCGCGCAGCGTGTGGCGCAGGAAAGACTGGATCAGCGTGTCGGCGAGCAGGTTGAGGTCATGGCCGGCCGCGCGCAGCCCCTCGACGTCGGACATTCTCGTGCCGTCGATCCATTCCATGGTGATGACGTCGCGGCCCGTGCGCTCCCAGTCGACCTTCGGCACGCGAAAGCCGGGATCGCTGTCGGTGTTTTCGGCAATCTCCGAAAGCGCTGCGGCCTCAAGGCGAAGATCCATCTCCACCTTCGTCGTCTGTTCCAGCGTCTTCGTCACCTCGACCGGCCGCAGCCGCCGGCTGGAGGGCATGAAGCGCTCCTGCATATGAGCGACCAGGTACATTGCCTCGATGTCATGGACAAAACGCTGGCGCACGCCCGGTCGGACGACTTTGACGGCGACCTTCCTTCGGCCTTCTGTCGTTTCGACTTCGGCGGGGTGCACCTGCGCGATCGAGGCGGCGGCGATCGGCTCGCCGAAGCTCGCATAGAGTTCATCGACCGGCCGCCCGAGCGATCCTTCGATATTCGCCTTTGCGGCCGCCGAGGGAAAGAAGGCCATCCGGTCCTGTAACTGAGACAGGTCGTTGGCGAATTCGACGCCGACGACGTCAGGCCGCGTGGCCAGGAACTGACCGATCTTGACATAGGAGGGGCCGAGCCGCTCGACGGCCTGTGCCAGCCGATCGCTGCGCTTCTGATACCGCGCCCTGCCGCGCTCGAAAATCGTGACGAAGGATTTGGCAAGTGCGACCGAAGGCGGCAGGCCTTCGGACGGCAGGGCCGACACGACGCCTTCGCGCACGAGCACCCAGCCGACGCGCCAAAGGCGAAAATAGGCTCCGAAAGTGCTCATGCTGAAGTGCCTCGCCGAGGGAGGTTCGTCTTCTTTTCCTTCATTCCCTCAGAGCTTCCAGCCGGAATGGAGCGCGGCGATGCCGCCGGTATAATTGGTATAGGTGACGCGCGAAAAACCAGCCTGTCGGATCATCGCCGCGAAATTCTCCTGGTTCGGAAACTTGCGGATCGATTCAACGAGATACTGGTAGGGTTCGGCATCGCCGGTAATCGCCTTGCCGAATTGCGGAATGGCGTTGAACGACCAGGCGTCATAAATCTTGTCGAGAAGCGGCATGTCGACTTCCGAAAACTCGAGGACCAGCAGCCGACCGCCGCGTTTCAACACGCGATAGGCCTCGGACAGCGCCTTGTCGATCCTCGGCACGTTGCGGATGCCGAAGGCGATCGTATAGGCATCGAAGCTGGCGGCCTCAAACGGCAGTTCCTCGGCATTCGCCTCAATGAAGGTGAGATTGTCGGAAAGCTTCTTCTTTGCCGCCCGTTCGGCGCCGACGCCAAGCATCGAGCCGTTGATATCGAGCACCGTCGCATGTGCCTGCCGACCAGAGGCCTCGATGATGCGAAAGGCGATGTCGCCGGTGCCGCCGGCAACGTCGAGCACCTTGTAGCCTGGCTCCTTGCGCGGGTTGAGCGCCGAGATCATCGCATCTTTCCAGACCCGGTGCATGCCCATCGACATGACGTCGTTCATGATGTCGTAGCGCTTGGCGACCTTGTGGAATACCTGGTTGACCAGACCCTGTTTCTCGCCGCCCGGCACCTCGCGGAAGCCGTAAGAGGTCTCCATGCCGCCATCGGCGGAAGTGCGGCTTTCTGACATCAGGCTGCTCCGTTCCTTGAAGATCGGCGCGGCGACCGTAGCGAAAGACCGCGCGCGACGTTATCACTGGACCGCGCTCTCCGCGGCACATGGCGCTATAGCGCACATCGTCCTCGGTTGAAACACGTTCGATAGAGATGGGTTAAGATGCCGGAATTGCCAGAAGTCGAAACCGTCAAACGCGGCCTGGCGCCGGCGATGGAAGGCGCTCTGGTTGCCAGGCTGGAACTGCGGCGCAAGGATTTGCGCTTCCCCTTTCCCGATGCCTTGGCGGACAGGGTTTCCGGACGCACCATCGTCGGTCTCGGCCGCCGCGCAAAATATTTGCTGATCGATCTCGACGACGGCAACACGCTGATTTCCCATCTCGGTATGTCCGGTTCCTTTCGCATCGAAGAGGGCGCCGCCTCCGCAACGCCGGGGCAATTCCACCACGCACGCTCGAAGGACGAGAAACACGATCATGTCGTTTTTCATCTGCAGGGTCCGGACGGCGTTCGCCGCGTCATCTACAACGACCCGCGCCGCTTCGGCTTCATGGATATGGTCGGACGCGCCGATCTTGCCGCCCATCCCTTCTTCCGCGATCTCGGCCCGGAGCCGACGGGAAACGAACTCGGCGCCGCCTATCTGGCCGAACGCTTCCGGGACAAGGCGCAGCCGCTGAAGAGCGCGCTACTCGACCAGAAGAACATTGCCGGTCTCGGCAATATATATGTATGCGAGGCGTTGTGGCGCGCGCATTTGTCGCCGCTGCGTGCCGCCGGCACGCTGGTGACGCCCGGCGGCCGGCCGAAGCAGCAGCTCGACCTGCTGGTCGCCTCGATCCGCGACGTCATCGCCGATGCGATCGCCGCCGGCGGCTCGTCGCTGCGAGACCATATCCAGGCCGACGGATCGCTCGGCTATTTCCAGCATTCCTTCTCCGTCTATGATCGCGAAGGTGAGGCTTGCGGCACGCCCGGCTGCGGCAGTACGGTCGGTCGCATCGTGCAGGCGGGCCGCTCCACCTTCTATTGCGCCGCCTGTCAGAAGTAACAGTGAGAAACCGGGAGAGCAGCATGGCTTACGAGACCTTGATCGTGGAAACCCGAGGCACTGTCGGCCTCGTCACGCTGAACCGCCCGCAGGCGCTGAACGCGCTGAACTCCACTGTGCTGAGGGAACTGAAGCAGGCCTATGCCGCTTTCCATGAAGACGATACCGTCGGTGCGATCGTGCTCACCGGCTCCGAACGCGCTTTTGCCGCCGGTGCCGACATCAAGGAGATGCAGTCGCTTCAGTTCGCCGATATCTATAAGAGTGATTTCATCAGCGGCTGGGATGACGTCGCCAAGGCGCGCAAGCCTGTCATCGCTGCCGTCAGTGGCTTTGCTCTCGGCGGTGGCTGCGAACTTGCCATGATGTGCGATTTCATTATCGCCTCGGAGACCGCGAAGTTCGGCCAGCCGGAGATCACCCTTGGCGTCATTCCCGGCATGGGCGGCTCGCAGCGGCTGACGCGCGCCGTCGGCAAGGCGAAGGCCATGGACCTGATCCTGACCGGCCGCGTGATGGATGCGGCCGAGGCGGAACGATCCGGACTCGTTTCGCGTGTGGTGGCGCCCGAGCGTCTCATCGACGAGGCTTTGGCCGCGGCCGAAAAGATCGCCTCGCTTTCACAGCCCTCGGTCATGATGGCCAAGGAGGCGGTCAGCCGCGCCTTCGAGACGACGCTGGAGGAAGGGTTGCGGTTCGAACGCCGCCTGTTTCATAGTCTCTTTGCCACGGACGATCAGAAAGAAGGCATGGCCGCCTTCATCGAGAAGCGCAAACCTGCCTTCAAGCACCGTTGAATCCTTTTCGGCGCTTGCTGCCGGAAAGCTTGAAAATCCGCGTTGACGCGGGCCGGCTTTAGGGTTATATGCCCGCCCACGGTTCGGAAAGCCGCTCTGGTTTTCCGCGATTGCTCCCGTATTGCTGGATTTGGTGGCCGCAGGGCCCGCGGTAATGGCGGAGTTTGTTCGAATTCTTGAGAGAGGCATCCATGGCCAATACAACTTCGGCGAAAAAAGCGACCCGCAAGATCGCCCGCCGTACCGACGTCAATAAGGCTCGTCGCTCGCGCGTGCGTACTTTCGTTCGCCAGGTCGAAGAGGCCATCGCATCCGGTGACGCCGACAAGGCGAAGGCAGCTTTCCTGGCCGCTCAGCCGGAACTCGCCCGCGCCGCCAGCAAGGGTGTGCTGCACTCCAACACGGCATCGCGCAAGGTCTCTCGCCTGGCCGCTCGTGTGAAGGCTCTGTCGGTCTCCACGACCGCGTAATAATCCATTAACGACCTCCTCGTTATGATTAGCCCGGTAATTTTACCGGGCTTTTTCGATTCCGCCGAACAACCTCTGCATGGTAAATCTCACGACTGTTTCGTGTCAGTGCCATGACATGAAAAAGACTTTAAAAACAAGTGCTTGCGCAAGGATGCTTTCCCGTTGCGCGACTCTGGCCGAACCTTTGCGGATCACGGGCGAGTCAAGAAGATTTTTATTTTTTTTCTTTCTTTGCGTGTCAAAATAGCCCGAATGGGGAATCTCTTTGATTCAACTGCGATTCTTTTTTGACGCTGGTGTGACGCCCGAAAAGGGCGGCCGGAGTCAATGGCCGCATCTTAATTTTGCGTAAAATTCATCGTTGATCTTGCCATTTGATCCTGCCTAAATGGCGTCCAACAGAGGGCGCGGACATCACCTGCAGAGTTCGGTCTTAACTGCCACGTCGGCAGGGCGATGAATTTGTGCCATCTGTTACGGAGCCTTGCGCTTCCGTTTTTTCAAGCACTTGACGGATTTGGGCCGTAACGTGGCTGTTACGGGACAGGGATGTTTTGTGCCTATGGCAACCACACGTTTAACGTGAGGCTGCCGGATAGGGATAGTAATATTGCGTTCGGGCTGGTCGGCCGAAAACGAGGATTGACCGACAGCCTGGCACGGAAAGCCGATGAAGGCGCCGCATGAATGCGGTACCTGCAATGGACTTCTGTGTCGTGTTTGAGTGAACCGGCAGGCGAGTGGCTTCATGAGGATGCCGCCAGCCCGTCAAAGCGGGGAATGATCGGGCGGCTGTTTTAGCGGAGGCCGCCCGGTGGAATTGAAAGGCGGCATTATGCAGATGAATACGATGATGGCAGGCGGGCTCGACAATGGGGATGCGGCACCGCAAGCGTTCGGCTCCATGCGCCAGGAAGTGGGGGAAGCTAAGGCGGAAATGAAGCAGAGCATTTTGTTTGAGCGCGTCAGCGCGCGCTTGAAGGCCCAGGTCGGTCCTGACGTCTATGCCAGCTGGTTTGCCAGGTTGAAGCTGCATTCGGTCTCGAAGAGCGTCGTTCGCCTTTCTGTTCCCACGACCTTCCTGAAGTCGTGGATCAACAATCGTTATCTCGATCTCATCACCGGTCTGTTCCAGGCCGAAGACCCGGAAATCCTGAAAATCGAAATCCTGGTGCGCACCGCAACGCGCAGCGGCATGAAGGCCGTCGACGAGGTGGTCCAGCCCGAGACGGCTGCTCCTGCGCAGATGCGCCGTCCGCCGAGCGCCCAGCCGGCCGGTCAGGCCGTCCAGCAGGCAGTTTCGGCCGTTGCCGCCGCAAGGCCCGCAAGCCTCGGTACCCCGCTGTTCGGCTCGCCGCTCGACAGCCGTTTCACCTTCGATACCTTCGTGGAAGGCAGCTCGAACCGCGTCGCGCTTGCGGCTGCCAAAACGATCGCGGAAGTCGGCTCCGGCGCCGTACGGTTCAATCCGCTGTTTGTCCATTCGACGGTCGGGCTCGGCAAGACTCATCTCTTGCAGGCGATCGCCAATGCGGCGGTCCAGAACCCGCGGGCCCTGCGTGTCGTCTATCTGACGGCCGAATATTTCATGTGGCGCTTCGCCACGGCGATCCGCGACAACGACGCGCTGACGCTGAAAGACTCGTTGCGCAACATCGACCTCTTGATCATCGATGACATGCAGTTCCTGCAGGGCAAGATGATCCAGCATGAATTCTGCCATCTCCTGAATATGCTGCTCGACAGCGCCAAGCAGGTCGTCGTCGCCGCCGACCGCGCGCCATGGGAGCTGGAGTCGCTCGATCCGCGCGTCCGCTCGCGCCTGCAGGGCGGTGTTGCCATCGAACTCGACGCGCCGGATTATGAAATGCGCCTCGAAATCCTCAAGCGGCGCCTGGCCGCGGCCCGGCTCGAGGACCCCTCTCTCGAAATTCCCGCAGACCTCCTGCAGCATGTCGCCCGCAATATCACGGCCAGCGGCCGGGAACTCGAAGGCGCCTTCAACCAGCTGATCTTCCGCCGCTCCTTCGAGCCGAACCTGTCGATCGAGCGCGTCGACGAATTGCTCGCCCATCTCGTCGGTTCGGGCGAACCGCGCCGTGTACGCATCGAGGATATCCAGCGCATCGTCGCCAGGCATTACAACGTCTCGCGCCAGGAACTGGTCTCCAATCGGCGCACCCGCGTGATCGTCAAGCCGCGCCAGATCGCCATGTATCTGTCGAAGACGCTGACGCCGCGCTCCTTTCCGGAAATCGGCCGCCGCTTCGGCGGGCGCGATCACACGACCGTGCTGCATGCCGTGCGCAAGATCGAGGAGCTGATATCAGGTGACACCAAGCTTTCGCACGAAATCGAGCTGCTGAAGCGGCTGATCAACGAGTAATCGGCGGACCTGTCGGGAAATTTGACGGCTGGAAGCGATTCCAGCCGTTTTCCTTTATAAGCTTTTTATTCTATACCTCCCCGCGTCCAAGAAGAGCGCCGAACGGCGCATGGGAGGGAATGAATGAGTTTCGAAAAGATCGCCGTTCTCGGCCTCGGCAAGGTCGGGCGGCTGGCGGCAACGCTGTTGCATGAAGGCGGCTTCAAGGTCATTGGTGTCGATGCGCAACTGCCCCTGGGCGAGCTGCCCTTTACATGCCGCGCAGGCGACATATCCGATCCGCAGGTGATCGGCGAACTGCTCTCGAACGTTGAGGCGGTGCTGTCTTGCCTGCCCTATCACCTGAACATCGAGCTGGCTCGCGCTGCCCATCTTGCCGGCATTCATTACTTCGATCTGACGGAAGACGTCCCAACCACCAATTTCATCATCGAACTGTCGAAGACCGCCCGCGGACTTATGGCGCCGCAATGCGGCCTGGCGCCCGGTTTCGTCGGCATCGTCGGCGCAAGCCTGGCCGACGGCTTCGATCGCTGCCGATCGATCCGCATGCGCGTCGGCGCCCTGCCGCAGCATCCCACGGGTCTTCTCGGCTATGCCTTCAACTGGTCGCCGGAAGGCGTCGTCAACGAATATCTGAATGATTGCGAGGTCATCGAGGGCGGCGTGCGCAAGCTCGTCTCGCCGATGGAGTGGCACGAGACCATCTATGTCGGTGGTGTCAAGCTCGAAGCATTCACGACATCGGGCGGCCTCGGCACCATGTGCGACACCATGCTCGGCACGGTTGACAATCTCGACTACAAGACCATGCGTTATCCCGGCCATATGGAGCTGATGAACTTCTTCTTCCATGAGCTCTTGATGCGCGACAAGCGCAAGCTCGCCGGCGAGATCCTGACCAATGCCAAGCCGCCTGTCGAAGACGATGTCGTCTACGTGCACGTGGCCGGGGAAGGCACGGAGAACGGCAGCCTGCGTCGCAAGGAATTCGTGCGCGCTTATTACCCGATCGAGATCGCCGGCGCCCGCCGCACAGCGATCGCCTGGACGACGTCGGCCTCGGTCGTCGCCGTCATCGAGATGGTCCGCGATGGTCTCTTGCCGGCGTCCGGTTTCCTGCACCAGGAACACATTCCGCTGGAGATGTTCCTGAAGACGCCGACCGGCAGCCTCTTCAAGGCAGGCGCCACCAGCCACGGCTGAGAAGATTTTTCGGCGCGGGCAGCGATATCGTTACCGCGCCGGAACTCTTATGGGTGCCAGCAGGCGAGATCGGCGACGACGGAATCGAGGATCAGCATGCCCGATGGCGTGCAGCGCAGCCGCGAATTGCCGATCCGCTCGACGAATTTATGTTCGAGCAGGAATTCCTCGCGTTTCGGGTCGAGCTCACGGCCCGAAAGCTGCTGCCAGCGGGCGAGATCGACGCCTTCCCTGAGCCGCAGTCCCATCAGCAGCAGTTCGTCCGACTGTTCCTCGAAACCGAGCCGCTCCTCATCGATAATGCCGTGGCCGTCGCGCTCCACCATCTCGAGCCAGGCTTCCGGCTTGCGCTCGGTCGCCGTCGCGAGCTTCTCATGCCCACGCGTCAGCCGGCCGTGCGCGCCCGGACCGATGCCGGCATAGTCGCCGTAACGCCAGTAGGTCAGGTTATGGCGGCTTTCGGCACCCGGCCGGGCATGATTGGAAACCTCGTAGGCGGGCATGCCCTCACGCGTCGTGATCTCCTGCGTCGCCTCGTAGAGCAGGGCCGATTGCTCGCCGTCCGGCACGATCAGCTTGCCTGATTTATGCAGACCGAAGAAGGGCGTGCCTTCCTCGATGGTCAGCTGATAGAGCGACAGATGGTCGACCGCATAGGAGATTGCTTCCTTCAGTTCCTTCTCCCATTCCTCGACTGTCTGGTCCGGCCGGGCATAGATGAGGTCGAAGGACATGCGCGGGAAGATCTCGCGCGCCAGCCGGATCGCCTTCAGCGCGTCGGCGACGTCATGCAGCCGGCCGAGGAATTTCAGATCGCGGTCGTTCAGCGCCTGTACGCCGAGCGAGACACGGTTGACGCCGGCCGCGCGGTAGCCGCGGAACCGTTCGGCCTCGACGCTCGACGGATTGGCTTCCATGGTGATTTCGATGCCGGCGGGCACATGCCAGTGCCGCGCGATGCCGTCGAGAATGGCATCGACCGTTTCCGGCTTCATCAGCGATGGCGTGCCGCCGCCGAGGAAGATGCTCGTCACCGTCTTCGGCCCGCTCATTGCCCGGACTGCCGCCATCTCCTTCAGAAAAGCCGATGCAAAGCGCTCCTGGTCCACCGGCTGATGGCGTACATGGCTGTTGAAGTCGCAATAGGGACACTTCGCCGCGCAGAAGGGCCAATGCACATAGACGCCGAAGCCGGGCTCGCCGGTATCGGGCAGCAGCGCGGCGTCGCGCGAGAGGCTTGGCGTATCGAAATTGCCCACGAACAGACCTTATGCCTCCAGGCAGGTTTCGACGAAAAGTTTGAAGGCACGGGCCCGGTGCGACAGCGCCTGCGGCTTGCCGAGGTTCCAGCCGTGTTTCTCCTCGCCGCTCATTTCGCCGAAGGTGACGTCATAACCCTCGGGCTGAAAGACCGGATCGTAGCCGAAGCCTTGCGTGCCGCGCGGCGGCCAGACGACATGGCCTTCGACCTCGCCGCGGAAAAGCTCGGTATGCCCGTCCGGCCAGGCAAGGCAGAGCACGCTGACGAAACGCGCCCCGCGCTGTTCAGGCGTCGTTGCGCCGGCATCCTGCAGCGCCTTTTCCACCTTGGCCATCGCCATGTCGAAATCGCGCGTGCCGTCTGCGGTCTCCGCCCAGTTGGCGGTGTAGACGCCGGGATCGCCACCGAGCGCGTCGACCACCAGCCCGGAATCGTCCGAAAGCGCCGGCATGCCGGCGGCATTGGCCGAGGCCACCGCCTTGATCTTCGCATTCTCCTCGAAGCTCGTGCCGGTCTCGTCAGGTTCGACGAAATTCAGTTCGGCCGCGGATTTGGCGGTGAAGCCAAGCGGCCCGATCAATTCCTGGATCTCGCGGATCTTGCCGGCATTGTGGCTGGCGACGACGATTGTTTTGGTTTCGAGCTTGCGCATTCAGATATCCTGTTCGAGGCCCCAGATTTTTGCCTCCGCGCATTCCAGGCTGTTGCCGGCAGGGTCGCGGAAATAGATCGAGCGGCCGCCATTTGGCCAGTGCACCTCGGATTCGATCGCGACATCAGCCGCCTTCAGCCGTTCGGCCATGGCATCGATATTGCGGCCGGACACACGAAAACAGGCATGGCCCTGGCCGGTCGCGCCATGCGGCGGCACCTGCAGCGCGTCGGCTGCCGGCGGCTTTATCGTTTCCTCGGGGTTGAAGATGAGGAGAACGCCTGGCCCACAGCGGAAGAAGACATGCCGGTTGCCGGCGCGTGAGATCTTTTCAAGCCCGAGAACGCCCTCGTAGAACGTCTCGGCCTGATCGAGATCGCGCGCATAAAGCGCCGTTTCCAACATGCCTTCCAGCATGGCATTCATCCCGCAATCGCCTCTTTCTGCAGGGTGACGAGTTCGCTGATGCCGTTCTTGGCAAGCCGCATCAGAGAGGTGAATTCCTCTTCGCTGAACGGCGTGCCTTCGGCCGTGCCCTGGATTTCGACGATGCCGCCGGCGCCGGTCATGACGAAGTTCGCATCGGTCTCGGCAGAGGAATCCTCGAGATAATCGAGGTCGATCACCGGCTGGTTGGCGAAAACGCCGCAGGAGATGGCGGCGACATGATCCTTCAGGACCCGGTCGACCTTGATCATGTTGCGGCTTTCCATCCATTTCAGGCAATCGTAAAGCGCGATCCAGCCGCCGGTGATCGAGGCGGTCCGTGTGCCGCCATCGGCCTGGATGACGTCGCAATCGAGCGTGATCTGCTTTTCGCCGAGCGCCTGCAGATCGACGACGGCGCGCAGCGACCGGCCGATCAGCCGTTGGATTTCCTGCGTGCGGCCGCCCTGCTTGCCGGCGGCGGCCTCGCGTTTCATGCGCTCGCCGGTCGCCCGCGGCAGCATGCCGTATTCGGCCGTGACCCAGCCCTTGCCGGTGTTGCGCAGCCATGGCGGCGTCTTTTCCTCGAGGCTTGCGGTGCAAAGCACATGCGTATCGCCGAATTTCACCAGGCAGGAGCCTTCCGCATGCTTGGAAAAATTGCGCTCGAACGAGACCTTGCGCATCTGGTCGGTTTTTCTGCCTGAAGGCCGCATTCTTATCTCCTGGAGTTGCTGACCGCTTCTACGATTGGCGGCGCTCATTTGCAAATTCCCTTTTGCCACGCGTGCGAGTTTGACTATATTTTCGGGAGCATCATCAGCGTGGGTTCGAGAGGTTCATGGGCATCAGGTCGACGTCGGTTTCGGATGCCGTTGCTGCGCTGGACGAGCGCTCCAGAGAAATTTTTCGCCGCATCGTCGAGGGTTATCTCGAAAGCGGCGAGCCGCTCGGCTCGCGCAATCTGTCGCGCCTGTTGCCGATGTCACTCTCGCCGGCGTCGGTGCGAAATGTCATGAGCGATCTCGAGGAACTCGGTCTCATCTATTCCCCCCATGTCAGCGCCGGCCGGCTGCCGACCCAGATCGGGCTGCGCTTCTTCGTCGATGCCTTCATGCAGATCGGCGATCTCTCCGCCGAGGACCGCGCCAGTATCGACCGCCAAGTGCGGGCCGAAAGCGGCGGCAATCCGGTGGAATCGATGATGAACGAGGCGAGCCGCATGCTTTCCGGCATCTCGCGCGGGGCCGGCCTCGTCATCACCTCGAAAAGCGATCCGGTGCTGAAACATGTCGAGTTCATCCGGCTTGAACCGACAAAGGCGCTCGCCGTGCTCGTCGGCGATCACGACCAGGTGGAAAACCGCATCATCGAACTGCCTGCCGGCATCACCTCCTCGCAGTTGACGGAGGCGGCGAATTTCCTCAACGCGCACATGTCCGGCCAGACGCTGCCGGAGCTGCGCAAACAATTGAGCCGTTTGAAGGATGATGTCCGCCACGAACTCGATGCGCTCTCGCGCGATCTTGTCGAGCGCGGCATCGCAGTCTGGGCCGGCAGCCCGGAGGAGGGAAAGCCCGCCCAGCTGATCATCCGCGGCCGCGCCAACCTGCTCGAAGGCCTTGCCGGCGCCGAAGATCTCGACCGGCTTCGCATGCTGTTCGACGATCTCGAAAAAAAGGACAGCCTGATCGAGCTTCTCAACCTGGCCGAAAGCGGTTCGGGCGTGCGCATCTTCATCGGTTCGGAAAACAAGCTCTTCTCGCTGTCCGGCTCGTCGCTCATCGTCGCGCCCTATCGCGACGATGATGACCGGATCGTCGGCGCTGTCGGCGTCATCGGCCCGACGCGGCTCAATTATTCCCGCATCGTGCCGATGGTGGATTACACCGCTCAGCTCGTCTCCCGCCTGTCGCGCAATCCGCTTTGACATCATCACTGAGGAAGCGCGGAATTTTCGCTTCTTCGTCACGCAGACTTGATTTTTTCCGGCCAAACCTCGATATCGGGCGCATCTGAAAATACCAACCGGAGACCGTCATGACCGATGAAACGACGAAAAACGGACCTGACGCAACTGCGGCCGATGCCGCAGCCGACGCTGCCGTCAACGTCGAGACTGCCACTGTCGAGCAGGAGGAGGCCAAGCAGCCGGATCCGCTCGAGCTTCTGAAGGCCGAGAATGCCGAGCTGCGTGACCGCTATCTGCGACTTGCCGCCGAGATGGATAATCTGCGCCGTCGCACCGAGCGCGAGGTGAAGGATGCAAAATCCTATTCCGTCGCCGGTTTCGCTCGCGACATGCTCGCCGTCTCGGACAATTTGCGCCGGGCGCTGGACGCCATCTCTCCCGAGGCCAAAGCCACGGCCGACGCCGGCCTCACCACGCTGATCGAAGGTGTGGAAATGACCGAGCGCTCGATGCTCTCGGCGTTGGAGCGACACGGCGTTCGCAAGCTGGAGCCGGTCGGCCAGAAATTCGATCCGAATTTCCATCAGGCCATGTTCGAGGTGCCGAACTCCGAAGTGCCGAACAACACCGTCGTCCAGGTCGTGCAGGCCGGCTTCACCATCGGCGAGCGCGTCCTGCGCCCGGCCATGGTCGGCGTCGCCAAGGGCGGCCCGAAACCGGTTGAGGCCGAAGCCAATTCCGTCTTCGACGAGAAAGACGCCTGAGGTCGTTTCGCTCTTCGGAGAAGGAAAGAATAATCAGATGCGGGCGAAGCGCTCGATCAGGAGATCGAAGAAACCGTCCGCATCGACGTAACGCATCACCTTGGCGTTGCGCTTGCGGTCCGTCACATGCCACCAGTCGACGACGGTCATGCCGGCGGTAAGTTCGGACCGGACCTCGATCTCGACATTGCAGTCCCGGCCCTGGAAAAGTTCCGGTTTCAGCAGATAGGCGACAACCGTCGGGTCGTGCAACGGCCCGCCGTCGGAGCCGTATTTCTCGATATCGAAGCGTTCGAAGAATTCCAGCATTTCGACCATGGCCTTAACAGGCGCCGTGCCGATCTCAGCCATGCGTTTGACCCGGTCCTTGCGGGTCAGCAGCTGGTGCGTCACGTCGAGCGGCATCATCACGATCGGAACGCCCGAGCGAAAAACGATATCGGCCGCCTCGGGATCGACATAGATGTTGAATTCGGCGGCCGGCGTAATATTGCCGCCCTCGAAGAAGCCGCCGCCCATCATCACCAGCTCGCGAATGCGAGCAACGATGTCGGGCGCCTTCTGGAAGGCCATGCCGATATTGGTGAGCGGCCCGAGGGTGCATAGCGTCACCGTGCCTTCCGGCTCGCGGCGCAGCGTCTCGATGATGAAATCGACGGAATGGCCGGGTTGCAGCGCCATCGTCGGTTCGGGCAGAACAGGGCCGTCGAGGCCGGTCTTGCCGTGCACATGTTCTGCCGTCACCAGCTTGCGGGCGATCGGCTTGTCGGCGCCAGCGGAAACCTTCACATCCGTGCGGCTGCAGAGCTCGCAGACGATGCGCGCGTTGCGGCTGGTGAGAGACAGCGGCACGTTGCCGGCGACCGTCGTGATCCCCAGCACCTCGAGCTCACCCGGGCTGCCGAAAGCCAGCATGATGGCGGCCGCGTCGTCCTGGCCGGGATCGGTGTCGATGATGATCTTTCTCGCGCTTGCCATTCCAATCGTCCCGTTCTCGCCACGCCGCTTATCCCGGCGGGCACCATTTCTTCATTTCCCGTCACAAATCGGCACATTCCGCGCGGGCATGTTTTGATGCGAGGCAGCAGGTCCTTTGTCAAGCAAGGAGGCAGACGCCGCCATTCGAAAAGTGACAGATGTTTAAATCGGGGAGGGCGCGACGCGCCTTGCAGCGCCGTGATCATGCCCCCATATTAGCGGCATCCGGATGCTGCACTTTTAGGTCCGGGATGGTCGCTTGCATCAAGGACTTGAAAAGAGATGAGCCGCATTACCCCTTTCGCCAGCCCGCTACTTCTGGGCTTTGACGCCATGGAAAAGACGCTGGAGCGCATTTCCAAGGCGAGCGACGGATACCCGCCTTACAATATCGAACGTATCGCCGCCGACAGCGGCGCGCCCGAGCGTCTGCGCATCACCCTTGCCGTTGCGGGTTTCAGCGAGGAGGAGCTTGATGTCTCCACCGAGGAGAACCAGCTTGTCATCCGCGGCCGTCAGGTGGAGCAGGGCGAGCGGGATTATCTCTATCGCGGCATCGCCGCCCGCCAGTTCCAGCGCACCTTCGTGCTGGCCGACGGCATGCAGGTCTTAGGCGCCGGCCTAAAGAACGGTCTGCTCTCCGTCGATCTAATTCGACCCGAACCCGCCCGCATGGTCAAGAAAATTAACATTTCGGTTTCACAGTAGCACAACGGTTTGTCGAACCGTTGGTCCCTTCTTCCGGAGGAACAGGAATGTTGATGAAAGAAGCCACGTCTCACTTGACCAAATCCGAGCTTGCCCACATCGGCAACGGCGAGGTCGCCTACATTAGAAAGATGCGCACCGACGAGGTCGCCAAGTGTTTTCCAGAGGCGCCGGATATCGATCCGAATGTCGATCTCTGGGCGCTCTTCGGCGCCGACGGCACGCCGATTCTGCTGACGGACAACCGTTCCAGCACCTTCTTCAAAGCGGCCGAGGACGAATTGAAGACGGTCAGCCTGCACTGACCGTCAACACCGTCTGCTACGTTTCACTGCTTGCGGTGCACGGTCGCTCTATTCGATTCGCTGCCGTCGGGACGGATGTCGCGACATTATCGCCAATCGAACCACGGCGTCAGCAAGCCCGTCTTGCGCCGATAGGCTTCATATTCGGATGCCAGCGGTGATAGGGCGAATTTCCTCTCCTCGCTGCGGGCTGCAATCACGTAGACAACCGTAAAAAATAAGACCGGCAGGATCGACCATATCGACCAAGATGCCAGCGCCCACCCCGACCAGAAGAGCAGGTAGGACGTGTAAAAGGGGTGCCGCAGGTAGCGATAGGGACCGTCGGTGACAAGACTATCTGGGTGATCGAGGGTGAACACAAAGCGCAACCTGGCCTCTCGCGACGCCGACACCGCCCACCAGAACAAGCCCGCCGACCCGATTTCAAATCCTAGTCCGACTAGCTGTACCCATAGCATCTGCGTCCCGGACCAAACCAGGTACAGGAAAAACGCCGTCGTCGCGATGACGACGACGGTGATCAGCTTTGCTCCGGCTTCCATCTTCGGCGAGTTGAAGTGGCCTCGCAACGACCACGCGTAGAACCCGACGACACTCAGGCTGGTGATCGAAATAACAATGTCCAGAAGAAATTGCATCGTGATGCTCACCGTGAAAGGTTGGTTGCAATTGCTGCTGCGACAGACCTAACCCGTATACAACGCCAAGGCAAATGATTGTGTATTGACGCGTAACCGCCCCGAAACGTGTCGTGATTGCACGACCTGGTTCAGATCTGGTTTACGATGATCATGCACCTGCCATAGATATTTTCGTGCAAGACTTTGGCTGCGCATTAGGGGTCGCAGTTTATGGACATATTTCACTGTACAATCGACACCAGCCACGGCGCTGTGCGCATCAGTGACACTATTGATGGCGCTGCACCACTGGTTATGATACACGGTTCGGGCAGCTCACGGACGGTCTTTTCACAGCAACTACACAGCCAGTTGTCCCGGAATTGGCGTCTGATTGCGCTCGATCTTCCGGGACATGGCGAATCGAGCGACGCTCGAGATCCGCAGTCAACTTACACCGTCACCGGTCTTGCCGACTGCATAGGAGAGGTGGCAGCCCGCCTGGGGCTTCATCGCTTTCCCGTGCTGGGATGGTCGCTTGGCGGTCATGTCGCGATTGAGATGGCGGGCAGCAGCAACGGCATTTCGGGCCTGATGTTGTGCGGCACGCCACCGATCCACAGCGGTCTCCTCGGAATGCTGCGGGGATTCCATCCATCATTTGATATTCTTCTGGCATCAAAGGAGAACTTTACATCGCGTGATGTGGAGCGGTTTCAGTCTCTTTGCTTTGGAGACACGAGCAATTCCTCCTTTCGCGATGCCATAGCGCGCGCGGACGGGAGACTAAGGAGCGTTTTTTCTCGAGCAATGTTGCGGGGGCAGGGGGTGGATCAGCGCCGCACCGTCGAACAGGCTGATATACCCATTGCTTTTGTGAATGGATCTTATGACCCCTTTGTCAAACTCAGCTATTTTTCGGGCCTGAACATCCAGTTGCTCTTCGAAGGCAAAGCGCATGTAATAGAAGGGGCTGGACACGCGCCCTTCTGGGAAAAGCCGGAGAGCTTCAACTCGATGCTCGACCGGTTCCTGAACACAGTCGCCGCTCATGAAGCCAATACCGACCTGAAAAATCAACACTGTCGCCGCAGTGGAAGCCAGATGTAGGATCATCATTTCGGCACATGACATGCTCCCGGTCATTTTCTCCCTTCCATTTGAGCGGAGGGTGGCCAGCACGGAAATAGTCGCGTCAGCGGCAATTGCAACCGTTCCACGGCGGAACTCTACGCGCCACAAGTGAGAGCGTAGCGCGTTCAGTTCGGTTTGTTGTCGTCGTCGGTTTTAGAGCCGGATGCCGGAAATTGCCGACAGCCTCAGATCTTCCTGAAGGTCAGATAGGCCGAAGAGCGGCCCTCGCGGCGTGCCTTGGCCTCGTAGCGCGTGCTCGGCCAGCCCTCATAGGGGGTCAGCCAATCCGCCGCATTGTCGGCCAGCCAGTCGAAGCCGCCATGGTCGCGGCATTTGATCAGCGTCCAGTTCACATAGGTGTCGATGTCGGAGGCGAAGCAGAACAGGCCGCCGGGCTTCAGCACCCGGTGAAAGCGGTCAAGATTGGTCTTCGAGACGAAGCGGCGTTTCCAGTGCTTCCGCTTCGGCCAGGGATCGGGATAGAGCAGATCGATGTGGTCGAGCGAAGCGTCCGGCAGCCAGTCGAGCAGTTGCGTCGCATCGTCATTATAGACGCGAATGTTCTGCGCGCCCGTCTGGCCGACGCGTGACAAAAGCTTCTGCATCGAATTGACGAAGGGCTCGACGCCGATGAAGCCGGTGGACGGGGTCTCCAGCGCGCGATGCATCAGATGCTCGCCGCCGCCGAAACCGATTTCCAGCCGCAATGTCTTGACCGGAACCGGAAAGAGGGAGGTCAGCGGCTCCGGGGGAGCCGCCGAGAGATCGATGAGGAATGCCGGGAGCAGGCTATTCAGCGTTTCCGCCTGCTGTTCGCGCAGGGCCTTTCCCTTGCGGCGACCGAAAAAGGCTTCGGTCGCCCGTCCCCGGCGCTCCATATCCGTCATGCAGCGACCTTGGTCTTGACGGCTTCCTTGAGCGCCTTGACGAGGTCGGTGCGCTCCCAGGAGAACGAGCCGTCGCGGCCAGCCTTGCGGCCGAAATGACCATAGGCCGAGGTCTTGGCGTAGATCGGCTTGTTGAGGTCGAGGTGACGGCGGATGCCCGACGGCGACAGGTCCATATTCTGGCGGATCGCCGCTTCAACCTGGTCTTCCGACACACCCTTGCCGGTGCCGTGCAGGTCGACATAGATCGACAGCGGCTGAGCGACGCCGATGGCGTAGGAGAGCTGAATCGTGCAGCGGTCGGCGAGGCCGGAGGCGACGACGTTCTTGGCGAGGTAGCGGGCGGCATAGGCAGCCGAACGGTCGACCTTGGTCGTGTCCTTGCCGGAAAATGCGCCGCCGCCATGTGGAGCCGCACCGCCATAGGTGTCGACGATGATCTTGCGGCCGGTCAGGCCCGCATCGCCGTCCGGTCCGCCGATGACGAACTTGCCGGTCGGATTGATGTACCACTTGCAATCCTCGGCAATCTTCAGTTCGCCGAGCGCCTCGCGAATATAGGGCTCGACGACGGCGCGGACCTTCTTGGAATCCCAGCTCTCGTCGAGATGCTGGGTCGAAAGCACGATCGAGGTCACTTCCGACGGCTTGCCGTCGACGTAACGCACAGTCACCTGGCTCTTGGCATCGGGGCCGAGCTTGGCGACTTCACCGTCGCCCTTCTTGCGGGCGGCTGCAAGCAGCTGCAGAATCCTGTGGGAATAATAGATCGGAGCCGGCATCAGGTCCGGCGTTTCCTTGCAGGCGTAACCGAACATGATGCCCTGGTCGCCGGCGCCCTCGTCGCCCTGCTGGTCGGCGGCGCTATCGACGCCTTGGGCGATATCGGCCGACTGCGAGTGCAGCAGCACGTCGATCTTTGCCTTCTTCCAGTGGAAGCCGTCCTGTTCGTAGCCGATATCCTTGATGGCGCGGCGGGCGGCGGCCTTGAACTTTGAGGGATTGATGACGTCCTTGCCGTCCTTGTCCTTCTTCATCAGGCTCGGCGGCAGGCGGACCTCGCCGGCGATGACGACACGGTTGGTCGTCGCCAGCGTTTCGCAGGCAATGCGCACGCCCCACGGATTGACGCCGGTCTTGGCCGCTTCGCGGTAGACCAGATCGACGATCTCGTCGGAGATGCGGTCACACACTTTGTCCGGATGACCTTCGGCAACAGATTCGCTGGTAAAGAGATAATTCGCGCGCATTCCGGGATTCCCCTCAAAGAATAAAAGCCAGCTAGTAGGTACTCAGTTCGAGCGCTGATGACAAGCGCACAAGGACATAAATATATCTTTATATCTGCGGCGATGTGACAAATTTTGCCCGAAAAACGCAAAAAAGCGGCCTTTCGACCGCCTTTCCTATTTTGCGATGAGAGCTGGATCAGTCAGCGTCGGCTTCGGCAGCGAGCGCCTTGACCAGTTCCACGACCTTGCGGCGGACCTTGGGATCGGAAATCTTGACGAAGGCACGGTTGAGCTGCAGCCCCTCCGAGGAGGAGAGGAAATCTACGACGTAATTCGAGCTGGAGGCTTCGGCCATGCCGCCGACGGCGCCGGCATGTTCGCCGGGCGCATCTTCGAAGAAGAAGGAGACCGGAACATTGAGAATGCTCGAGATGTTCTGCAGACGGCTCGCGCCGACACGGTTGGTGCCCTTCTCATATTTCTGGATCTGCTGGAAGGTGATGCCGAGGCTTTCGCCAAGCTTTTCCTGGCTCATGCCCAACATCGTCCGGCGAAGGCGAATGCGGCTGCCAACATGGATGTCGATCGGATTCGGCTTCTTCTTATTTTCAATCATGGTCGTGCCCTAGCTACGAATTTCTGTTTCCAACCGGCATGCCCCTGATCCATCCCAAAACGCCACGTTGTAAGCGGCGGGAACCCGCCGATAAACATACGTTAAGAACGCCGATTGACACCACTATGCAATTTTAGGGGTTTTTGGTCAATTCAACCCTAAAATAAAACCTCTGCGTGAAATTAGCGCAATCAATATCAACAGTGCTTCGGTCAACCAGAAGTATGTCTGAAGGGGGTATGTGGTTCCGAACCCATTGCCGAACCCATCAACAGTTGCATCAATAAAGCCGGTCTCACCAAGACCGAGGCCTGCGATGATTTCCCCATGCGCGTTCACGAGTGCCGATATGCCGTTGTTGGCGTCGCGAATCAGCGGCAGGCCGGTCTCGATTGCCCGCACCCGCGCCTGCTGAAAATGCTGGTAGGGTCCGGGCGTGATGCCGAACCAGGCATCGTTGGTGAGGTTGAGGAGCGCGTTGGCATCCACGATGTCGCCGGTCATTTCGCCCGGAAAGATGATCTCATAGCAGATCAGCGGGTAGAGATTGAGGCCGCCGGGCAGCGCCAGCAGGTGCCGGCTTGCGGCGGCCGAAAAGCCGCCCGGTATCTCGACGACGTTCTGGATGCCGAGTTCGGTGAGGATGTCCTCGAAGGGCAGATATTCGCCGAAAGGCACGAGATGCACCTTGTCGGAGGCGGCGATGATCTGGCCGCGGCCGTCGATCACATAGATGGAATTGTAGTAGCGCACCGGTGTGCCGGGCCCCAGCTCCTCGGCGCGCACTGCGCCGGCGATCAGGATCTGGTCGTCGTCGAGCGTATCGGCGATCCGCGTCAGCGCATCCTGGTTGTCGGTGAGGATGAAGGGGATCGAGGTTTCCGGCCAGACGATGATGTTGGGTTTGCGTCCGCCATTCCTCGGCGCTTCGGCCGAAAGCTTCAGATGGGTCTCGAAGATCGCATTGCGGTCGGCGTCGTTGTCCATCTTCGCCGCCTGATCGATGGCCGGCTGCACCAGCCGCACCACGGGTCGCTTGTCCTCGGGCAAGGGCTGCGGTCGCGGCGCCAGATGGAGGGCATAGGCGCCGTAACCGAGATGTGCGGTAAACAGCAGGGCGGCGAGCGCAATTCCAGGCTTCGCGCCCTGTCGCGTCCCGATGAGCGCGGGGGTGGAAAAGACGAAGACGGCAAGTGTCGTCACCCCCGTCACGCCGATCACATGCGCCGACTGCATCATCAGCGGAACGGGCATAAGGCCGTAACCGATGGCATTCCAGGGAAAGCCGGTGAGAATCACGCTTCGAAGCCATTCCATCAGGCCGAAACCGGCCGCAAGTGCGGCGATCCGTCCCATGCCGTCCGACCAGACGATCCGGGCAAGTGCAGTCGCCAGCCCGTAGAAGACCGCAAGGCCGGCCGGCAGTCCGAGGACTGCCAGGGGCAGCGCCCAGGCAAATTCCTCCGAATCGACCAGCAAGGCATGGCCGATCCACCAGAGGCCGGCGACGAAATAGCCGAAGCCGAACAGCCAGCCGACGGCAAAGGCCGGCCATAGCCTGCCGATCAGGCCGCTTTCAGGAGAAGCCGCCGTCCCGTCGAGCAGCCAGACGAGCAGCGTGAAGGAGAGAAACATCGCCGCGAAAAAACCGAAAGGCGGCAGCGCCAGAGCGGCGAATGCTCCAGCGGCGACGGCCAGCAACGACCGTTTTAACCCCCAGACGAGGATAACCCTGTCCGCAAGCCGCTCCATGCGCACTCCCATCAAACCGCGAATCAACCCATGCGCAGTCTTTCAAAAAAGCGGCTCTTTGTCCTGTTTCCGCATCGGCCCTGAAAGGCGACCCGATTTTCGTACTGATGCCTAGTTCGTGGTCGATTCGGCCGGCCGGTCGTCGCCGGTCTCGGATCCGAGAGTGATGTCGCCAGCCTCCTTGGCGCGGCGGCGGATCGCGTGGCGCTTGCGGGTGATGCGCAGCCGCTTGATGCGGCGCGGATCTGCGTCGAGAATATGGAATTCGAAGTTCGGCAGGGCCTGGACGACTTCGCCGCGGACGGGGATGCGGCCGAGCGCGGAGAAGATTAGCCCGCCCAGCGTGTCAACCTCGTCGACCTGTTCGCTGATGTCGAAATCCGGTCCGATCGCTTCAGCGATCTCTTCCAGCTCGACACGGGCGTCGGCGACGAAGACGTCTTCGGCGACGCGCTTGAACATCACCTCTTCGTCGTCATGTTCGTCGTCGATATCGCCGACCACCATTTCGACGATGTCCTCGTGCGAGGCGAGACCGTCGGTGCCGCCATACTCGTCGATGACGAGCGCCATCTGCGTACGGTTCACCTGCATTCTGCGCAAGAGGTCGGAGGCCAGCATCGACGGCGGCACGAACAGGATCTTGCGGATGATGCCGGCCTCAGCCAGCGTCTTCTGCAGGTCGACCCGGGCAAGATCGAAATTCGGCTTGCTCGAGCGCGGCGGCTTCTGGATGTTCTCCGGCGCGACTTCGATCGCCGGGGCTGCAGCGGCCGGCTTTGCCGGGCCGCGGCGCTTGTTGCGCGCCTGCTTGGCGACATAGGAGAGCAGGTCGCGGATATGCACCATGCCGCGTGGGTCATCGAGCGTATCGGCATAAACAGGCATGCGCGAGCGGCCGGATTCCTCGAAAAGGATCATCAGCTCGCCGATGGTGATATTTTGGTCCACCGCCTCGATATCGGCGCGCGGCACCATCACGTCGGCGACGCGCACCTCGCGAAAGCGCAGGATATTGTGCAGCATCGCCCGTTCGTCGGGCGAAAAGGCGTCGTCGCCGGCCGCATCGGTCATCAGCGCATCGGCAAGATCCTCGCGCAGTCGCGAGCCCTGCTGCGGGCGGAGAATGCGGGCGGCGCGCGACCAGAAGGATTGGGATCGGCCGGATGGCCGACTACTACTGCCGACCTCATCCGAAGAAGAGGATGGCTCGGAGTCCTTGGCGTCTGCCGCCGGCTTCGTCGTAAAGTCGCTCATGGTTCCATTTTAAGGTCTTGACCCTCGTAGGGATCAGATAGGCCGAGCTGCGCCAAAATGCGAGTCTCCAGCCCCTCCATAATTTCGGCTTCGGCATTATTCATATGGTCGTAGCCGAGAAGATGCAAGAAACCGTGCACCAGAAGATGGGTCAGGTGGTCGTCAAAACTCTTCTCGAGTTCCTGGGCTTCCCGCTCCACCGTCTCCCGGGCGATGATGATGTCGCCAAGCATCGGCCCGGGCAGCTTGCCGCGCTCAACCGGAAAGGCCGGGAAGGAAAGGACATTGGTCGGCTTGTCCTTGCCGCGCCATTCGGCATTGATGTCCTGGATTGAGGCATCGTCGGTAAAGACCAGCGAAACTTCGGGCGGCATTTTCGGGAAGGGCTGCTTCTCATTGTCGCGAAGATAGACCGCGGCGGCCCCGAGCACACGCTCGCAAAAAACCAGCAGCGTTTCCTCGCCGGGCCAGCCGATATTCTCGATGCTGATCTGGATATCGAGTTCAGCCATCAGTCCTGCCGGCCGACGTCTTCGGCTTCGACAAGATAGGTGGCGTCATAGGCTCTGACGATGCGCCCGACCAGCGGATGGCGCACGACGTCGGTGTCCTTGAAGCGCACGATCGAGATGCCCTCAACGCCGTTCAGCAGCTCCAGGGCCTCGACGAGGCCGGATTTGACGCCCCGCGGCAGGTCGATCTGGCTCGGGTCGCCGGTGACGATCATGCGGGCATTTTCGCCAAGACGCGTCAGGAACATCTTCATCTGCATCGACGTCGTGTTCTGCGCTTCGTCGAGGATGATGGCGGCGTTGGCGAGCGTGCGGCCGCGCATGAAGGCGAGCGGCGCAATTTCAATGACGCCGGCGGTGATCGCCCGATCGACCTTGTCGGCCGGGATCATATCGTAGAGCGCGTCATAGAGCGGGCGAAGATAGGGGTCGACCTTTTCCTTCATGTCGCCGGGCAGGAAGCCGAGGCGCTCGCCGGCCTCGACGGCCGGGCGCGACAGGATGATCTTTTCGACTGCGCCGCGCTCCAGCATCTGGGCGGCATGGGCGACGGCGAGATAGGTCTTGCCGGTGCCGGCCGGGCCGACGCCGAAGACGAGCTCGGCGCGCTCCAGCGCCCTGATATAGGCGTCCTGCGTCGGCGTGCGGGCGATGATCGTCTTCTTGCGCGTCGAAATCTGCGCCATTGTCAGCTTGGCCTTGCGCTCCATGGTGGGAAGGCTGAGCTGATCGTCGGCGGCGACCGCCATGCGGATTGCGCCCTCGACGTCGGATCGTTCCACGCTGCCGCCTTTCTGAAGCTTTTCATAGAGATAATCGAGCGTGCGCCGCGCCTGATTGGTGGTCACGACATCGCCCGATATGACGACGGAATTGCCGCGTGCCCGCGCATCGATATTCAGCCGCTCCTCGAGCAGCTTTAGATGCTGGTCGAACTGGCCGAAGAGTTCGCTGGCGAACCGATTGTTCTCGAACGTCAGGACGAAGTGATTGGTGTCGCTCGGCGTGCGGGGGTGGCGCGGTGAAGAAGAAACCAATTCTTGTCCGTTCAAGCGGTCGGGCTCCTTGGGTTAGACCGTAGCCTCTGCGCGTTCGGCAAACAGGCTGTTCGTTCCGGTTCCGGTGATTCGCACTTTGATAATGTCACCGATTTGCGATGCTTTTGCATCAACATTCACGGATTGAAGCCAGGGAGAACGTCCGATCAGCTGACCCGGCATGCGGCCGGGCTTTTCGAGCAGCAGATCGATCTCCTTGCCGATGCAGGATTCGGCAAATTCCTGCTGCTGCTTCAAAAGAAGCACTTGCAGGCGTTCCAGCCGTTCTGCCTTGATCTCTTCCGGCACCTGGTCCTTCAGTTCCGCGCCGGGCGTGCCCGGCCGAGTCGAGTATTTGAACGAGAAGGCCTGCGCATAGCGCACCTCCTCCACAAGTCTGAGTGTATCCTCAAAATCCTTGTCTGTCTCCCCCGGAAAACCGGTGATGAAATCGCCCGATAGCGCGATGTCCGGGCGCATGGCGCGGATGCGCTCGATCAGACTGAGATATTCGGCCGCCGTATGACGCCGGTTCATCGCCTTCAGGATCCGGTCGGAGCCCGATTGCACCGGCAGGTGCAGGTAGGGCATCAGCGCCCGGAGGTCGCGATGCGCCTCTATCAGCCGGTCGTCCATGTCGCGGGGATGGCTTGTGGTATAACGCAGCCGCGCCAGGCCGGGGATCTCGGCAAGCCGGTAGAGCAGGTCGCCGAGGCTCCATGCCTCGCCGCGCGGTCCGGCGCCATGCCAGGCATTGACGTTCTGGCCGAGCAGGGTGATTTCGCGCACTCCGGCTTCGACGAGCTTTTCGGCCTCCTCGACAATCTGCGAGACCGGCCGCGATACTTCCGAGCCGCGCGTATAAGGCACGACGCAGAATGTGCAGAACTTGTCGCAGCCCTCCTGCACCGTCAGGAAGGCGGTGACGCCGCGGGCGCGGATCTTGCGGCTCTCGGCAATCGGCAGATGCTCGAACTTGTCCTCGATCGCATATTCCGTATCGACGACGCGCTGGCCCTCTTTGGCCCGGCGCAGCGCCTCCGGCAGGCGGTGATAAGTCTGCGGCCCGATGACGACGTCGACGGCCGGCGCCCGGCGCAGGATCTCCTCACCTTCGGCCTGGGCGACGCAGCCGGTTACGCCGATCATCATCTCCCGGCCGTCGGCTGCCTTCTTCTTTTTCATCTCGCGCAGGCGTCCGAGCGCCGAATAGACCTTCTCGGCCGCCTTCTCCCTGATATGACAGGTGTTGAGCAGAACGAGATCCGCCTGTTCCATGTCTTCGGTCGGTTCGTAGCCGTCGCGGGCAAGCGCATCGCTCATGCGCATGGAATCATAGACGTTCATCTGGCAGCCATAGGTCTTGATGAAGACCTTGCGGCTGTTGCTGCCGTCACGGAGAGAAACCTCCGGGGCCTGCAGAAGGGCGTTATCCTGTGTCATGGCGCGCTATTTAGTGGTTTTTGCCGTCCGAGAAAAGAGACTCTCGGCTCACCCGACATTGTGCCCGCGCAGGCTTGTGTTGAGAAGGCTGCGGATGCGCGAGGCGATCGTCGCGCTCACCTCTTTGCGATTGCTGTCGGCGCGGTATTCCACCGCCTCGCCGAAGGAAACTTCCGCGTCGATGGCGCCGCATCTGAGGATGTCGATCAGATGCGGCAGGAGCTCGATATCCCCCGGCCAGGCAGCGAGCGGCCGGTGGTAGCGCCCCATCGGAATGCCATGCACCCTGGTATAGGCAACGGCCACCGGCTGCACCACGACGGTTCCCGTCGGCGAATAAGGCACCGCCATCGCGGCAGCGCCGAACAGCGACGACTTGACCTCAAGCAACCGGTTGCCGTCCGAGGTCGTGCCCTCCGGAAAAAGCACGACGATTTCCCCGTCGGCCATGCGCCCGGCGATCTCATTTGCCTGATGGCCGGTCTTGCGCCTTTCCTCGCGCACGACGAACACGCTCTTCTGCAGCTTGGCGAGCGTGCCGAAGATCGGCCAGTCTCTGACCTCGATCTTGGCAATGAAAGCGACGTCGGCGACGGCCGACATGACCATGATGTCAAGCCAGGACGAATGGTTGGAGCAGAGCATCAGCGGTCGGCGGTCTTCCAGCCTGCCCGTCACCCGGACGCGGATGCCGAGACAATAACAGATGATACGGTGCCAGACGCGCGGAAGTCTGCGGCGCAGCCGCCAGTCGAAACGCAGGGCCAACAGCTGCAGCGGCATGAGCACGATGCTGACGGCAAGGATCACGACCGCAGCGAAGGCAATGCGCAGCCAGGCGATCAAATGCGGCACTCCCGGGCGGCCATCGCTTCAGAGATCTTCCTTCTTCAACGGAATGCCGTAGAGCTCCAGGCGGTGGTCGACCAGCTGGAAGCCGTGCTCGCGGGCGATGCGCTCCTGCAGCGCCTCGATCTCAGGTGAACGGAATTCGATGACCGTGCCGGTCTTCAGGTCGATGAGATGGTCATGATGCTCTTCCGGCACCGTTTCGTAGCGCGAGCGCCCGTCGCGGAAATCGTGGCGGGCGATGATGCCGGCATCCTCGAACAGCTTGACGGTGCGATAGACCGTGGAGATCGAGATTTTCGCGTCGACCTTCACAGAACGGCGGTAAAGCTCTTCGACGTCGGGATGGTCTTCGGATTCTTCGAGGATGCGCGCGATCACGCGGCGCTGCTCGGTCATGCGCATGCCGCGTTCGGCGCAAAGCTCCTCGAGGGTCTTGGCTACGTCGGTCATGGCCCGCCTTCAAAAGTAATCGCGTTTCCACAATGCCTGCACGGCGTTTGCGCCGGTCCGCATGTCCTGCTCTGCCAGGGAACTATCGAAGAACGCGCTTCATGACAAGCGCCGTGGAAGGGGCGCCGTTTTCCTGCTTGTAGTAGCCCTGGCGCTCGCCGACCTTTTCAAAACCGAGCTTGCGGTAGAGGCCGAGTGCTGCCGTATTGCCGCTGTCGACCTCAAGAAACATGCTCTCGCCGCCACGCGCCCGCGCCTCGCGCATCGCCGCCTGCATCAGCCGCCAGCCCAGTCCGGCACGGGCGGCTTTCGCCTGCACGGCAATCGTCAGGATCTCGGCTTCGCCGGCGACTTGGCGGGCAAGGATAAAGCCGGGAAGCGGCTTTTTCAGGATGGCGTTGGTCTGGCGCGCGACGAAGCCGAAAACAGTCTCCTGCGACAGCAGGCTGTGGAATTCGCCGTCGCCCCAGGGCTGGGCCAAACGCTCGCCATGCAGGACGGCGACGTCGCGGCAATCCTCGCGCTCCATGGCGATGATTTCGAATTCCGGCTTCAGCGTCAGATAGGCTTCCAGCATGTCACACTCGTCGCGCAATCGCATATCCGGCCTGCGGCTTGGCATCCGGTCCGCGCAGATAGAGGGGCTTGGGCTTTCCGGCGTCGGCAGGGGCCGCAGCCCCCAGACGAGCGACAATCGAAATCGGAAAGACGTTGGGGTGGTCGCCGCCGGCGCCGGCCTTCAGGAGCGGCGTTGCCGAACCGGTGATTTCACCATCGAAGCCGGCGGCGAAAGCCTGGGCCTCGGCAACGCTTGCCGCCCGCGGTTGATCCAGCGGGGAACCATCGGCGGCGAAGGACTGGAGATAGATTTCGTCCCGCTTGGCGTCCATCGCCGCCAGCACGGCACGGCCGGGCGTCCTCGCACGCTGGGCTGATGCCATCACCTCGAGCGTGGTGACGCCGACGACGGGCACATTGAGGGAAAGCGCAAAACCCCGGGCTGCGGCAACGCCGACGCGGATGCCGGTAAACGAGCCGGGGCCGATGGTGACGGCAAGGCGGTCGACGTCAGAAAGTGTGACACCCGCCTGATCCAGCGCGCGATCGACGATCCCGATCAGATGTTCAGCATGCCCCTTGCCGATCATGTCCGATGCCTCCCCCAGCACCGTATTCCTGCCGCTGTCATAAACGGCGGCAGCGCAATCCACACCTGCCGTGTCGAGCGCCAGAACGATCATGCCATCAATTTCCGAATAAACTGTTTGCCGCCTAACCATAGACCCTCCGGCCGAACCTGAGATGAACGGCCGGAGCGAATTCGAAATTCTTAAGCGGCAATCACTTCCTGCACTTCGGGAACGAAATGGCGCAGCAGGTTCTGGACGCCGTGCTTCAGCGTCGCCGTCGAAGACGGGCAGCCGGAGCAGGAGCCTTTCATGTTCAGATAGACCTTGCCGTCCTTAAAGCCGCGGAAGGTGATGTCGCCGCCGTCCTGCGCGACGGCCGGACGCACGCGGGTCTCCAAAAGCTCCTTGATGGTCAGCACGATCGACTCGTCGCCTTCATCAAAGAACTCGTCCCCGGCATCGGCATCTTCGGAAAGGATGGAAGCATCACCCATGACCGGCTTGCCGGACATGAAATGCTCCATGATCGAGCCAAGGATAGCCGGCTTTAGATGCTGCCATTCGGCGTTGTCCTTGGAGACGGAAATGAAATCATAGCCGAAATAGACTCCCGTGACGCCAGGAATTTCGAACAGGCGGGCGGCGAGCGGCGAGGCTTCAGCCTCTTCGGCGCTGCGGAATTCGGCGGTGCCGTTTTCCATGACAACCTTGCCCGGCAGGAACTTCTGTGTGGCGGGGTTCGGCGTGGCTTCGGTCTGAATGAACATCTGGCTCTCCATGTGACAGGCTCGAGACCTCGGCCGTCTTTAGAATTCTTCCAAAGAAGATAAGCCCATTGCCCGACCTAATCAAGAGACTTGTACTCAAGAAATAGGCTCAGCAGAGGGCGTCGATTTCCTCATTGGTCAGCGTATCCGGCAGGACAGTGACCGGGATCGGAAACGCCGCCGCGCGTCCGGCGACCGACGAAACCAGTGGTCCGGGACCTTCCTTTGCCGAGCCGGCGGCAAGAACGAGGATCGCCACATCGCGGTCTTCTTCGATCACGGCGTTGATCTGCTCGGCGGCACTGCCTTCCCGGATGACGACCTCAGGCTCGATGCCGATCGTCTCGCGCACGATCTGGGCGATCTTGGCAACCGTTGCCTCGGCTTCCTCGCGCGCCTCGGCCCGCATGATCTCCTCGACGCCGAGCCATTGCTGGAAATCGCCGTTGGGGATCACATAGAGCAGCACCAGGCCGCCATTGGAATTCTTCGCGCGCCGGCCGGCATAATGAACGGCGCGCTGGCATTCGGGTGTCCCGTCGATCACCGCCATGAATTTTCGGCGGTGGCCTTCGAGCCGTGAGAGTCGCTTCGATACCATGGGGCGGACTCTGACACCCGAAGCGGAAAAATTGCAAGCGCAGTTTTTGGCGCTTCTGCCTCTGGGGATTCCCTTGCTCCCCGAAGGACAGGGGCATTGTCTCAGTACAGGAAGCCGATGACGTCGCGCACCTGCTTCATCGTCACTTCGGCGCGCTCCCTGGCGCGTTCGCCGCCCTTGCGCAGGATCGCGTCGATATGGCTGGTATCGTCCATCAGCCGGCGCATCTCGCCGGTGATCGGCGCCAGCACATGGATGGCGAGATCGACCAGCGCCGGCTTGAAGACGGAGAATTGCTGGCCGCCGAATTCGGTAAGCACCTCGGCCTTCGATTTGTCGGCGAGCGCGGCATAGATCGCCACCAGATTGTCGGCTTCCGGACGGCCCTGGAGCCCGTCGACCTCGCTCGGCAAACCGTCCGGATCGGTCTTGGCCTTGCGGATCTTCTTCGAGATCGCCTCTTCGTCGTCCATCAGATTGATGCGCGAGAGGTCGGAAGGATCGGATTTCGACATTTTCTTGGTGCCGTCGCGAAGCGACATGACGCGCGGCGCCGGTCCGCCGATCAAGGGTTCGACCATCGGAAAATAGGCATGCACCGGCTCGTCGCCGACGGTGATGTTGATGCCGTAGCCGCTCTTGCGAATATGCTCGGCATAATCGAGGTTGAACTTCATCGCGATGTCGCGGGCAAGCTCCAGATGCTGCTTCTGGTCCTCGCCGACTGGCACATGGGTGGCGCGGTAGACGAGAATGTCGGCGGCCATCAGGCTTGGATAGGCGTAGAGGCCGAGCGAAGCCTGCTCGCGGTCCTTGCCGGCCTTGTCCTTGAATTGCGTCATGCGGTTCATCCAGCCGATGCGCGCGACACAGTTGAAGATCCAAGCAAGTTCCGCATGCTGCGGCACGGCCGACTGATTGAAGACGATGTGCTTTTCCGGATCGATGCCGGCGGCGATGAAGGCAGCGGCGATCGAGCGCGTCTGGCTCGGCATGTCCTCGTGCACCAGCTGGGCGGTGAGTGCATGCATATCGACGACGCAGTAGATGCAGTCATTGCCTTCCTGCAGCGCCACGAAGCGGCGGATCGCACCGAGATAGTTGCCGAGATGCAGATTGCCGGTCGGCTGCACGCCGGAGAATACGAGTTTCTGGAATTCGCTCATGTCGTCCTCAATAGGCTGGTGGAGGGCCCCAGGGCTGTTCGCCCATGTTGCTAACGCCGCGGCTTATGCACGGGCAACCCGTCGCAATCAAGTGGTTCGGGCTGCGGCATGCTGGATCAGGTCGAAGGTGTTGCCGTAAGGATCCGTAAAGACGGCGACCGTGCCGTAGACCTCATGCCTGGGCTCCTCCAGAAAGCGCACACCGGCGCCGAGCATCGCGGCATAATCGCGGGCGAAATCGTCGGTCTTCAGGAAGAAGCCGACGCGGCCACCCGTCTGGTTGCCGATCGCCGCGCACTGCGTCTGGTTTGCCGCCTGCGCCAGCAGAAAGGCTGCGCCATCCCCGCCTTTCGGCTTCACGACCACCCAGCGTTTGCCCTCAGGCTGGGGCTCGTCCTGAAGGCAATCGAAACCGAGGGTGCCGCAATAGAAGCCTTTGGCGCGGTCGTAATCGTCGACGACGAGCGTGACGAGAAAAAGAGACTGGACGGTCATGTGATCTCCCATGTTTGGATGTTTATTCCATCTAGAACGCGAAGGATGCTCACTTTTAAGCCGAATTGATCAGCGTCCTTAGTTCAAATTGAGTATAAAATTTCACAGAAAAGCTTTTATTGAACTGAAAATCCTCTCCGCACACTGGCGGCCCGTCAGTCGCCAGGCCAACCGCCCGGAGGGGACCATGCAGAACACCCGTTTGCTCGTCATGGCAGGCCTTTTCGCCCTACAATCCGCAACCGACGGCGTCGGTCAAGACAGCAAGAGACCGGCCGTTCATCTTCCCAAGCATGAGACGCGACTCGCCTATGCGGTTCAGACCGTCAGCGTGCGCGCCGGCTGTTTTCCAGAGCGCCTGCGAGCGATCCTCTCGCATATCGCCGCAAAGACCGGACGCCGCCCGATCGTTACCTCCGGCCTCCGGCCACATCCCCGCCGTCATGGCTCCCTGCATGGAAAATGCCTGGCGGCCGATATCCGGGTGCCGGGCCTCTCGGAACGAACCATCATTGCTGCCGCCAAGACAGCTCCAGGCATCGGCGGCATCGGCAGCTATTGCAACGGCATCATTCATGTCGATGTCGGCCCGCAACGGCGATGGGTCGATTGCTAAGCGAGAGAGCAAGGTTTGCGAGGGGTGTGCCACGGCGGTCAGGTTTGCGCCGGCTACTTTTGCCCCTCACCGTAGCCCTCTCCCCCTAAACGGGGCAAGGGGACGTGCCTACGAGAGGCCTGAGAGAGGCGCGGCGGCGCGGCAAGTCCCTTCTCCCCGTCAGAACGGGGCGAAGGTGGCGGCAGCCGGATGAGGGGCTTTCTCGGCAATCAACTAGCTTTGTGCATCCTTCGCCGGCACCGGCTTGCGGTTCAGATTGCGCCGAATCATGCCGAGGTCGGCTCCGCCGATCAGGAAGGCGGCGGCAAAATAGATGAGCATTGCGATTGCGATCAGCAGCCCCAGCGTACCGACCTTGGTCAAAAGCGGCGCGCCGGAGGCGAGCCACGGCGCCCAATATTGCTTGAGGAAGACGATTGCCGCGCCCATGACGGCCGAGGCGACGATCAGCAGGGCGGCGCGTTTTGCCAGCGCCCATTCCCAGGTCAGATGGCCGCGGCGCAAAAGCGTGGTGAACAGCAAAAGCGTGCTGATCCAGCCGGCGGTGGCTTCGGCGACGGCGATGCCGGGCGCGCCCATAAAGGGGAAGAGGGTCAGCGCCGTTGCGCAGTTGGTCCCCACTGCGATCGCCGAGAAGCGCATCGGCGTCTTGGTGTCCTCGCGGGCATAAAAGCCCGGCTGCAGCGCCTTGATCAACACAAACGCGGGCAGGCCGATGCCGTAGATCGCCAGGATCGAGCCGACGACGGCGGTGTTTTCCTGATGAAAGGCGCCACGTTCGTAGAGCACGCGGATGATTTCGTCGGAGAGGATCCAGAGCGCGAAAGCGGCGGGGATGGTCAGGAACAGCACGAATTCGATCGAGCGGTTCTGCAGGTTTGCCGCTTCGCGCAGCGCTCCGCCCTTCAGCGCCCGGGCAAGCTCCGGCAGCAGCACCACGCCGACGGCGACGCCGACGACGCCGAGCGGCAGCTGATAGATGCGGTCGGCATACTGTAGCGCCGCAATCGCGCCGTCGCGGGAGGAGGCGATCGCCTGGCCGATCAGCTGGTTGATCTGAGTGATGCCGCCTGTCACGGCGGCGGGCACCGCAAGGATTAGCAGCCGCTTGACATTCGCAGTCATCTTCGGGAAGCGCAGGCCGATGCTCATGCCGGCTGCCAGCACGCCGACATAGACGACGGCGAGTTGCAGCACGCCGGCGGCAAGAACGCCCCAGGAGAGATACCAGGCCGTCGCGAGCGGATCGGCGCCGGTATAGAGCGAATAAAACAGCGCTCCGATCATCACCACGTTGAGGAAGACGGGGGCGATGGCGGCGGCGAAGAAATGATGCAGCGAATTCAGCATGCCGCTCATCATCGCCGTCAGCGACATGCACATCAGATAGGGAAACATCACGGCCGCCATGCGGATCGTGATCGAGAATTTCTCGGCATCGTCGGCAAAGCCCGGCGCGATGATGAAGCGCACCAAGAGCGGCATGGCAAGCTCCATCACGATGGTGATGAGGAGCAGCACCGAAAACAACACGCCGAAGACTTCTTCCGAAAAGCGCTTGGCGCCATCCGTGCCGTTCGCCTCGATCTCCTTGGCAAAGAGCGGCACGAAGGCGGCGTTGAAGGCGCCTTCGGCAAACAGCCGGCGGAAGAGGTTCGGAAAACGGAAGGCGGCGTAGAAGACGTCGGCCATCGGCCCGGTGCCAAGCGCCGCTGCCATCAGCGTTTCACGGGCGAAGCCGAAGATGCGGCTGCCGAGAGTGGCGCCGCCGACGGTCGCGAATTTCTTGACGAGGCTCATGCTTTGGGGCTCATGCGGGGGAATCGGCTTTCTTTTCGGCTGCGGGCGATGTTCGGGTGGCGGCGGGCGCGATGATGCCGGAGGGCATGCGCTCGCGCAGCTCGTCCTGCTCCTCCGCCATCACGGCCTTCATGCGGGCGGTGATATTGGCGCGCTTGCTGTCGCCCGATATCTTCTGACCCACGAGGTCGGTGACGTAGAAGGTGTCGATTACCTTCTCGCCGAAGGTGGTGATGCGCGCCGACTGGATATCGAGCGACAGATCGGAGAGCACGGCAGTGATCTCCGACAGCAGGCCCGGCCGGTCGAGGCATTCGACCTCGATGACCGTGAACTTGTTCGACAGGCTGTTGGTAATGTTGACCGAAGGCGGAATGTCGAAAGCCTTGCTTTTCTTGCGGTTACGCGTGCGCGTGGCGATAACCTCGGGCAGGCGCTTGCGGCCGGACAGCACGTTCTCGATCATCCGCCCGATCGTGCCGGCGCGGCGCAGTTCGTCGGCATCATCGGCAAATTCGCGGCTGACATGGATCGTATCGAGCGCCCGTCCGTCCGAGGTCGTGAAGATCTGCGCGTCGACGATGTTGGCGCCGGCCGCAGCACAGGCGCCGGCAATGACGGCGAGCAGCCGGGGGTGGTCGGGCGACAGCACGGTGATCTCAGTGATGGCGTGGAAACTGTCGGTGCGCACCATCGTGGCTAGCGCCTGGCCCGCCTTGTCGGCCTGGCGGATGAAATCGGCGTGGCGGAGCTGGTCTTCCAACGGCACCGAGAGCAGATATGGCTGGTAATGCAGCTTGGTATAGGTGTTGCGGTCCTTCTGGCTCCAGTCGGATAGGGCGCCGCGCAACGCCTCGGCGGCGGCGTGGGCCCGCTCCTTGCGGGACACCTCCGAAAAGCCGCCGGCCAGCAGCAGCTCGGTCTCGTAATAGAGCGTGCGCAGAAGCTGGCCCTTCCAGCCGTTCCAGACGCCCGGGCCCACGGCGCGAATGTCGCAGATCGTCAGGATCAGAAGCATCTTCAGCCGGTCGAGCGACTGTACGCGGTCGGCAAAATCGATAATGGTCTTGCGATCGGTGAGGTCGCGGGTCTGCGCCACCATCGACATCGTCAGATGTTCCTCGATCAGCCAGACCACGAGTTCCGTCTGCTTCTGCGAGAGGCCGAAGCGGGCGCAGAGCTTGCGGGCGACGCGGGCGCCGGCAATCGAATGATCCTCCTGGCGGCCCTTAGCGATGTCATGGAGGAGAACGGCGAGATAGAGCGCCTCGCGGTCCTCGATTCCCGAGATCAGCTTGTTGGCGAGCGGATGCAGTTCCTCCGCTCGTGAATTGTCGATCTCCGAGAGAACTTCGACGGTGCGGATCAGATGCTCATCGACCGTATAATGATGATACATGTTGAACTGCATCATCGCGACGATCTTGCCGAAATCGGGGATGAAACGGCCAAGCACGCCGGCCTCGTTCATCCGGCGCAGGATCAGCGCCGGGTCACGTTTCGACGTCAGGATCGACATGAAGAGGCGGTTCGCCTCGTCGTTTTCCCTTAAGCTGTTGTCGATCAGGGCGAGTGAGCGGGTGACGCGTTTCAGCGCATCCGGATGGAATTCCAGCCCGGTGATGTCGGCGACGTGGAAGAGCCTGAGGATGCTGACCGGATCGCGCTTGAAGACATCGGCGTCGGCAAGAGCGATGCGGCCGCGGTCTTCGACGAATTCTACGCTGCCGGCAATCTTGCGGGTGCGATGGGTAAAGCGACTGATGACGCCGGTGAGACCCGGGATCGACTTCGCCTGCTGGTCTTCGAGTGCGGCGCACAGAATGCGCGTGAGATCGCCGACATCCTTGGCCACGAGGAAATAGTGTTTCATGAAGCGCTCGACCGCCGAAAGGCCGGGGCGGGTGTGATAGCCGAATGCCTCGGCGATCTCGCGCTGGATGTCGAAGGACAGACGTTCCTCGGCCTTGCCCGTCAGGAAGTGCATATGGCAGCGCACGGCCCAGAGAAAATCATCCGCCTTCTGCAGAAGGCGATATTCGTGTTTCGACAGAACGCCGAGCTTGATCAGCTCCGCCTGGTCGCGCACGTGGTAGTAATATTTCGAGATCCAGAACAGCGTGTGCAGGTCGCGGAGCCCGCCCTTGCCTTCCTTGACGTTCGGCTCGACGAGGTACCGCGTGTCACCCGCCTTGCGGTGGCGCTCGTCGCGTTCTGCTAGTTTGGCGGCGATGAATTCAGGCCCGGTTCCAGTGACGATCTCCTTGTCGAAACGGGCTTCGAGCTCGGTTTCCAGCCGCTGCAGGCCGCAAATATAACGCATCTCGAGGATCGCGGTACGGATCGTCATGTCCGACCTGGAAAGCGCGATGCATTCCTCCACCGTGCGGGTGGCGTGGCCAACCTTGAAGCCCATGTCCCAGAGCACGTAGAGCATGAATTCGACCGCCTTGTGCGTCTCCTCCGCCGGCCGCGGCGGGAAGAGGAAGAGCAGGTCGATATCGGAGCCCGGCGCCAGCGTGTCGCGGCCATAGCCGCCGACGGCGGTGACCGCGAATTTGTCCTTCTGCAGCGGGAAGATATGGGTGGTGGCGAAATTATAGAGGACGGTGATG
This sequence comes from Rhizobium sp. CNPSo 3670, assembly GCF_057784555.1. NCBI lineage: Bacteria > Pseudomonadati > Pseudomonadota > Alphaproteobacteria > Hyphomicrobiales > Rhizobiaceae > Rhizobium > Rhizobium sp. CNPSo 3670. The sequence continues at coordinate 51,224 of NZ_JBXSOL010000001.1, read as the reverse complement.
ATCTGGTCCTGCAGCCAGGAAATCCGATAGGCGCAATTGAGACCGCTTCCGTCGGCGGCAAGGGCCGCGCGCGCCTTCTGCCGGCCGTCCGTGCTCGCCCTTTTCAGCGCCGCGAGAAGATCGGCGCGCATGATGTCGGGCCGGTTTCGATTGGCTTCGGCAACGGCTTCACACTGCTTCTGCAGGAGTTCGGCGTCGAGGATCTCCGAGAAATCGAGGTTGCGCGTCGCGCTCACAGGGGCTGTTTCCTGTTCATGCCGGGCTGCCTGATCGGGGCTCGCCTCACGTTTCGTCTGCATGCGCTATAACCTCTTTGCCCGGCGATTGACACGGGCCTTCATACTGCAAGAACCTTTAAATTTGGCGAAATGGTGTTGCCAATACCGCGATGCGGGACGCTCTGCCGCAAACCTTCCGTAAAGTCTCAGTCAGCGGCCTGCGCATGCAGCGAATACAGCACCTGCCGGGTCTCGCGCTGGATCTCCTCGAGCGTCGCCCTGTCGCACTCGCGGTAGCCCGCCTTGGCAATCGACGTTCCGAGTTCGGATATCATAGCGCAGGAGCGGGTGATTTTCAGCAGGCCGATCGGCGATGTCCAGCCGCGGGCGTTGCGATCTTTGTCGGCGCGCCGCATCGTGTCGAGCATGGAGCAGATGAGCGAGAGGCGCTCGGTTTCGCGAACCAGCTTCTCCATGAACATGGACTGCGCTCCTATTTCAGCTTTTTCTTGAGATCGTAAAGCGCATCCAGCGCCTCGCGCGGCGTCATGTCGTCGAGGCTCATCGCCTTCAGCGCCTCCTCGACCTTCGATGGGCCGCGAGAAGTGTCTTCTCGCCTCACCGCCACCTGGAAGAGCGGCAGATCGTCGATCAGCTGGCTCGCCGGGTTCTTGCGGTCGGCATCTTCGAGGCGGGTGAGCACGTCGCGGGCCCGCGCCACGACCGAGGCCGGAAGCCCGGCGAGGCGGGCGACCTGGATGCCGTAGGAACGGTCGGCCGCACCCGGCCCGACCTCGTGGAGAAAGATGACATCGCCGTCCCATTCCTTGACGCGCATCGTGGCGTTCGATAGCCGGCCAAGCTTTTCCGACAGCACGGTCAGCTCGTGGAAATGCGTGGCGAAGAGGCCGCGGCAGCGATTGGCCTCATGCAGGTGCTCGACGGCGGCCCAGGCGATCGACAGACCGTCGAAGGTGGCGGTGCCGCGGCCGATTTCGTCGAGGATGACGAGGGAGCGGTCGCTCGCCTGGTTGAGAATGGCAGCCGTTTCCACCATCTCGACCATGAAGGTGGAGCGTCCGCGCGCCAGATCGTCGGAGGCGCCGACGCGCGAGAACAGACGGTCGACGACGCCGATATGGGCCGATGTCGCCGGCACGAAGGAGCCCATCTGCGCCAGGATCGCGATCAAGGCGTTCTGGCGCAGGAAGGTCGATTTGCCGCCCATGTTCGGGCCGGTCAGCAGCCAGATCGCCCCATCCTTGTCGCCGGTCTTCGGCGACAGATCGCAATTGTTGGCGACGAAGGGGCCGCCCGCCTGCCGGCGCAGCGCCTGCTCGACGACCGGATGGCGCCCGCCTTCGATCGCAAACATTTTCGAGCCGTCGACCTGCGGTCGGCAATAGGCCTGCTCTTCGGCAAGCAGCGCCAGGCCTGCGGCGACGTCGATCACGGCAAGCGCCCGCGCACCCGCCTTGATCGCCTCGGCTTCCGCCACTACGGCGGCAGTCATCCTGTCGAAGGCGTCGAGTTCGATCGTCAGCGCCCGGTCTGCGGCGTTGGCGATACGGCTTTCGAGATCGGCAAGCTCGGTGGTGGTGAAGCGCATGGCGCTCGCCATCGTCTGGCGATGGATGAAGCGGGCCTTCGCCTCCGCCGTCTCCGTCATCGGGGCGGCATTGCCGGCGGTCACCTCGATGAAATAGCCGAGGATATTGTTGTGCTTGATCTTCAGCGACCGGATGCCGGTTTCCTCGGCATATTGCAGTTGCAGTCCGGCGATGACGCGGCGTGACTGGTCGCGCAGCGCCCGAACCTCGTCAAGCTCGGCGCTCGCGCCATCGCGCAGGAAACCGCCGTCTCGTTTCAACAGCGGCAATTCATCGGCGAGCGTCTCGGCGAGCACTTCGTACAGCGGCGCGGGAAGCGCTTTCAGGCCGGACAGCGCCTCGCCGAGCTCATCAGGCAGCATGGCGGTTGCGAGCATCTCCGCAACACCCTTGGCGGCTTGCAGCCCCTGGCGAATCGCAGCGAGATCGCGTGGCCCGCCGCGGTCGAGCGCCAGGCGGGAGAGCGCGCGCGGCATATCGGGCACATGTTTCAGCGTGTCGCGCAGCCTGCCGCAGAGCGAGGGCTCCTCGATCAGGAAGCCGATCGAATCGAGTCGCGCATTGATGCGGGCAGGATCGGTGAGCGGCGACATCAGCCGCTCGGCCAGAAGCCGTGCGCCGCCGCCGGTGACGGTGCGGTCGATCGCCTTCAGGAGCGAACCGTTGCGATCTCCCGACAGAGTTCGGGCAAGCTCCAGATTGGCGCGGGTGGCCGGGTCGATGAACAGCGTTGAAGCGGCGCTTTCCCGCTCCGGCTTGCCAAGCGGGGGCCGCTCGGCGATCTGCGTCTTCTCGACATAGGCGACGGCGGCTGCGGCCGCCGCCAGCTCGGCGCGCGAGAAGCTGCCGAAGCCGTCAAGCGTCGAGACGCCGAAATAGCGTGCGATCCGGCCTTCGGCGCTGGCGCTGTCGAAGAGCACGGAAGGCTGTGGCACCGCCGTGCGGCCAAGCACGTCGAAGACCGGCTTGAGCTCGGCATCGTGGAAGATCGTGTCGGGCAGGATCAATTCGCGCGGATCAATGCGCAGGATATCGGCAAGCAGCCGCGAGGCTTCCGTCTCGGCAAGCCGGAAGACGCCGGTGGAAATATCGATCCAGGCGAGCGCCAGCTGCGGCTCGGCGCCGCCGCGGATGCGGGCAAGCGCCATCAGATAGTTGGATTCCGAGGGTGAAAGCAGCTTCTCCTCGGTGATCGTGCCGGGCGTGACGAGGCGGATCACGTTACGCTTGACGACCGATTTGCCACCGCGTTTTTTCGCTTCGGCCGGATCCTCGATCTGTTCGCAGACGGCCACCCGGAAGCCGAGCGAAATCAGCTTCTGCAGATAGTCGTCGGCCGCATGCACGGGCACGCCGCACATCGGGATATCCTGGCCCATGTGCTGGCCGCGCTTCGTCAGCGTGATGCCGAGTGCGCGGGAGGCTTCCAGCGCATCCTCGAAGAAGAGCTCGTAGAAGTCGCCCATGCGATAGAACAGCAGCGAACCCGGATTGTTCGCCTTGATCTCGATATATTGCTCCATCATCGGCGTCGCGGAGGCGCGGCTTTCCGCCGTGGCGAGCTCGGCAGCCGAAAAGGCTTCATTCCCAATGTCTATTCGTGCGTTCACGGAGGCGCAGTTTTTCCCAAAAAAACAGGTGCCAACCCTATCCGCGCGCCGCTATAGATGACAACTGCATTTGAGGAAGAGCGAAGCGTCGCCCACAGGACGTTGGAGGATTTATGCCCGATATTAATAAGAAGGACCGGCCGGTGACCTCGGTGACCGATCAGGAGGCGCTCGATTTTCACGCCATGGGCCGCCCCGGCAAGCTGGAGATCAACCCGACCAAGCCGATGGCGACCCAGCGCGACCTCTCGCTTGCCTATTCCCCGGGTGTCGCCGTTCCGGTCAAGGCGATCGCCGCCGATCCGCAGACTGCCTATGACTATACGGCGCGCGGCAACATGGTCGCCGTCATATCAAACGGCACTGCCATTCTCGGTCTCGGCAATCTCGGTGCGCTTGCCTCCAAGCCGGTCATGGAGGGCAAGTCGGTGCTCTTCAAACGGTTTGCCGACGTCGATTCCATCGACCTCGAAATCGATACGGAAAATGTCGACGAGTTCATCAACTGCGTCCGCTTCCTCGGCCCCTCCTTCGGAGGCATCAATCTCGAAGATATCAAGGCGCCGGACTGCTTTGTGATCGAGAGCCGGCTACGCGAGCTGATGGACATTCCCGTCTTCCATGACGACCAGCACGGCACGGCGATCATCGCCGCCGCCGGCCTGATCAACGCGCTGGAACTGACCGGCCGCGACCTGAAGACGACGAAGCTCGTCTGCAATGGCGCCGGCGCTGCGGCGATCGCCTGCGTCGAACTCATCAAGGCGATGGGCTTTGCGCCCGAAAACATCATCCTCTGCGATACCAAGGGCGTCATCTACCAGGGCCGCACCGAGGGCATGAATCAGTGGAAATCCGCGCATGCGGCAAAAACCGACGCGCGCACGCTCGAAGAGGCGATGAACGGCGCCGATGTCATTTTCGGCCTGTCGCAGAAAGGCGCCTTCTCGGCCGAGATGATCCGCTCGATGGCCGATCGGCCGATCATCTTCGCCATGGCCAATCCCGATCCCGAGATAACCCCCGAGGAGGTCGCCCGCATCCGCGACGACGCCATCATGGCAACGGGCCGCTCGGACTACCCCAACCAGGTCAACAACGTTCTCGGCTTTCCCTATATCTTCCGCGGCGCCCTCGATGTGCGTGCCTCCACCATCAACGACGCGATGAAGATCGCCGCCGTCAAGGCGCTGGCAAACCTTGCCCGTGAGGACGTGCCGGATGACGTGGTCGCCGCCTACCAGGGCAACCGGCCGCGTTTCGGGCCGCAATATATTATTCCCGTTCCCTTCGATCCGCGGCTGATCTCGGCCATCCCGGTGGCTGTCGCGGAAGCCGCGATCGAAAGCGGCGTCGCCCGCAAGGTCATCACCGACATGGCCGGTTACGCACGCGAGCTTTCGGCGCGCCGCGATCCCATCGCTTCGACGCTTGCCAGCCTCTACGAACGTGTCCGCCGCCGCCCGAAGCGGATCGTCTTTGCCGAGGCCGAGGAAGAACAGGTGCTGCGCGCCGCCATGTCCTACGCCAACCAGCAGCTCGGCACCGCCATCCTGCTCGGCCGCGAGGATCTGATCCGGGCGACGGCGGAGCGCGCCGGCATCGACCTCAACCGGCCCGGCTTCGAAATCGTCAATGCCCGCATCTCCACCCGGGTCGAAGCCTATATCGATTACCTCTATGCCCGGCTGCAGCGGCGCGGTTACCTCCACCGCGATGCCCAGCGCCTGATCCACAACGACCGTAACCACTTCGCCGCCACGATGGTGGCGCTCGGCGACGCCGACGGCATGGTGACGGGCATCACCCGCAACTACTCCACCGCGCTCGAGGATGTGCGCCGCTGCATCGACGAGAAGCCCGGCCACCGCGTCATCGGCGTGTCGCTGGCGCTCTGCCGCGGCCGCACGGTCTTCGTCGCCGACACGGCGGTGCATGACATGCCGACCGCCGAAGAGCTTGCCGATATCGCCGAAGAGGCTGCCGGTCTCGCACGGCGCATGGGGTATCAGCCGCGCGTCGCCATGCTTGCCTATTCCACCTTCGGCCATCCCTCCGGCGAACGCTCCGAGCGGGTGCGCGAAGCGGTCAAGATCCTCGACCGGCGCCGCGTCGATTTCGAATATGACGGCGAGATGGCTGCCGATGTGGCGCTGAACCGCAAGGTGATGGAGCAATATCCCTTCTGCCGGCTCTCCGGCCCCGCCAACGTCCTCGTCATGCCGGCCTTCCACTCGGCCTCTATCTCGACAAAGATGCTGCAGGAACTCGGCGGCTCCACCGTCATCGGCCCGATCCTCGTCGGCCTCGACAAGCCGGTGCAAATCACTTCGATGGGCGCCAAGGACAGCGATATCGTCAACATGGCGGCGATCGCCGCCTATGGCGGGTCATAAGGCCATCTGCCCGCACAGCGAGATATTCAGTGACCAGGGAGATCGGCGAGATCAGCCCCTCATCCGCCTGCCGGCACCTTCTCCCCGCTTGCGGGGCGAAGGGGATATGCCGCGAACTCTCCGCCCCATCCACGGCTCGTGCGGCAAGTCCCCTCTCCCCGTCAGAACGGCGAGAGGGTTAGGGTGAGGGGCAGCACTGGCAATCTCCGCTTCGCCTGACTGCAATCAGCTTGCGAAGCGACCGGCGTCGGCGCCGTAGTAGTTCAGGTAGCGGTCGGAAATGCTGGAGATCGGCAGCACGATCAGCACGTCTGTCGTGTTGAAGGCATGATCGATGACGGCGCTGGAGCCGACCATTGCGCCGAGTCTGAGGTAGCCCTTGATCAGCGGCGGCAGGGCCATCAGCGCCCGCTTCGGGTTGACGGCCTCGGCCGGCATCAGATCCATGTTGCGGGCGAGATGCGGCAGTGCGCCGATGGCCCATTCGTCTTTCGCCAGCACATTGTGGTAGAGGAAGGACAGCGCCAGTGCGTGGCTTTCGAGATAGACGCCGGGGAACGAGGCGCAGCCGAACATGGCGCTCATGCCGTGCTTCAATGCATAAGCCCAGTTGCCCTGCCAGAGAAGCTCAACGGTGCGTTTGGTGCGGTATTCCGGCAGCACGCAGGAACGTCCGAGTTCCATGAAACGCTTGTCCGGATGCCTGGCGAGGAGGCTCTCGATTTCGAATTCGGAAGCCGAATAAAAACCGCCATTGGCGATCGCGACATCCTGGCGCAGCAGCCGGTAGGTGCCGACGATCTGATCTTCTGGATCACCTTCGAGCGAGCGGTCGAGAACGAGAAGATGGTCGCAGACAGCGTCATAGGCATCGAAATCGCGTTCGCGCCGCATGGCTTCCGGCGGCAGCTGCGCCTTCATTTCTTTGACGAATACGCGGTAGCGCACGGCCTGGGCCGCATCGATCTCGCGTGCCGTGCGGGCAAGGCGGGTTTCGAGATTGCCGATCCGGCCGAGGATGTCGCCGTCTTGCTGCGCAGCCGTCGACGGCCGTGCAGCCTCCGCGGTAACGTCACAATTCAGGATGTCGATGGAGGACATGGCGATTCTCCCGTTGCCGGCTTATCGACGCCATAAAACACTTCTGTGCGACAGGAAAGTGACATATTGAATTTCCCGGCGCAAGCAGCCTGCGCAGTCAATTCAGCGACCTACCGCGCTTCTGCCCTTCGGGCGGAAAGGGCGGCGACCGCCTGAACTTCCGTCAGCAGCCGCACCGGATCGACCGGCTTTACCATGACGCGGTTGGCGCCATTGAGCAAGACCTGGCGACGCGACTCGTCGCTCTTGTCGGCGGTGAGCACGATCACCGGCACCGGGTCAAGATCGAGCCGCCTTTCGTGGCCGCGCAGCCGCCCCAGCATGTCGATGCCGTTGCCGCCGGGCATCGACAGATCGCTGATGATGATGTCTGGCCGCGCGCTCGCCTCGCCGAGCGCGCAATCGAGGAGTGTGTCGAAATCCTCGACATGGTGCACCTTGTGTCCTCCCTTTTCCAGGACGACGCGCACCAGCATCGCATTGATCGGATCGTCCTCACCGAGCAGGATGTGCAGGCCGTGTGCGGCAACCACGGTCTCGGCCATCGGCGGGCCGAAACCCGGCTGGTTGTCGTTCAGCGCGTCGCGCTTCTCCATGCCGCGCATGCGTCCGCGCAGCACATCGATCAGCGACTGTTCGCGCAGAGGCCGGATGAGCCAGGCATCGAACAGGTCGAGCGGATGGGCGCTGCGCTCTTCGGGATTGACGAGCAGGACCTTGCGCAGGCCAAGGGCAGCGATTTCGGCGCGATCGGCGAGATGCGCTGAAAATTCCGCCGACATGCGATGATCGACGATAATATCGGTCGGCCGGCGGCTGCCGCTTGCCATTCCGAGCAGCTTCGCGCGCGCAGCCTCGCCGCTGTCGACAAGATGGCAGGTGCCGCCGAGCGCGGTGATCGTTTCGGCAATGGCGGAGCGGGCAGCCCCTGCCGGCGCCAGCAGCACGACGCTGTTGCCGGCAAGCAGCGTGTTTCGCCGCTCGGAGCGCTCGCTGTCGAGTTCAATGGGGAAGCGTATGGTGAATGTGCTGCCTTTGCCCTTTTCGCTGGTGACCGTCAAGGCGCCGTCGAATTCGCGCATGATGCGGGCGGAGATGGCAAGGCCGAGCCCGGTGCCGCCGCTCTTGTCGGCAACGTTTCCACCTTGTTCGAATTCGCCGAAGACGCGCGCCAGCTCCTCCGCCGTCATGCCCGGACCGGTGTCGGTGACGGTGATCAGCAGGTTGCCGGCATCGAGCGATACGCGGATGAAAACGCCGCCGGCCTGGGTGAATTTGACAGCATTGCCGATGACGTTGAACAGAACCTGGCGCAGCCGCGCCGCATCGAAGCTCATTTTCTCCGGAACGTCTGACGACACGGTGGCGCCGATCTCGATCCCCTTTTCATGCGCCCGGTGGGCGAGCATTTCGACGACGCTTTCCAGAAGCTTCCGCAGCGATTCCGAGCGCGGGTGAAGCTCGAAACGGCCGACTTCAATGGTGGAAAAATCGAGCAGATCCTCTACAAGCTGCGTCAAGGCGTGGCCGGATTGGCGGATGTTGGCGAGATAATTCTGCTGTTCCTGCGTCAGCCGCGTTTCCGCGAGCAGGTGCGTCATGCCGAGAATGCCGGAAAGCGGCGTGCGCACCTCGTGGCTGACGGTTGCAAGCAGTCGGGATTTCGCGGCGCTGTTATACTCGGCTTTCTGGCGGGCCGACTCGCGGCTCTGCGCGACGAGCCGCTCCTCCGTCACATCACGGGCAACACTCTGCAGCAGCAGGTGGCCGCTGCCCGGATCGCGGGTGACGACGTCGCGCCACAGGAAAATACGCTGGCCTTCCGGCGTCGATATCTCGACGTCGTAGCAGTGCGGGATCGGGCCGGGACGGAAGGCAATCCCGATCTCTTCGCAGGTCCGCCCTTCCGGGCGCAGCCGGCCGGTCAGACGGCGAAAGGTGTCGTTGGCCGAGATGATGCGACGGTCCATGGCACGGGTGAGGGTGATGTCGCCGAGCACGTCATGCACCTCGGCGAAGAGCTTCGCACCATCATCGCCGTTCGGAGCGGATCGACCGACGGGCTGCCTGTTTCTCTGCCGGCGTACCATCAGGACGGCGTAACAGGCGATGACGGCAAGGCCGAGAGCGACGAGACCGCCCGAAAGGAGCAACGGCTCGCCGGCATGGGCGAGCAGCGTCAGGACCATCGCGGCCAGAAAGCCGGCGCCGCTCAGCCAGTAGAACAGCAGGCGCCGCGTCGCTGCAGGCCCTGATAGGGAAGCAGCCCCCGTGCGCGCTGTCGATGCTCCGGGACGCGAAGAGGTTTCCTCCGTCCGCTCCTGATGCGGCTTGACGGCGGTTCCGCCGAAGGCGGCGGACAATCTTTCCTGCAACTGTCCCAGACTCTGCATGGTATCTGGATAACATGAGGCTTATTCCGAATGCCTTCAGGAATTCGATAAGATTTTAGCGGCCGGCCTTTTTCGGCAGCAGCAGCTCCTCGAGGATAACGCAGCCGGCGCCGATGGTGATGAAACTGTCGGCGAGATTGAACACGGCGAAAGACCAGCTTTCGGTGTAGAAGAGGATGTAGTCGATCACATGTCCGTAGGCGAAGCGATCGACAAGATTGCCGATCGCGCCGGCAATGATCAGCGCATAGCCTAGATGCGCGAGCCAGCGGTCTTTTGCCGTGCGGTACCACAGCCAGATGACGAAGGCGACGATGACGAGCCGCATGCCGACGATGATCCAGCCGTCCATGCCCTCCAGCATCGAAAAGGCGACGCCGAGATTATAGGTGCGGTAGAGCGCCAGCATCGGGATGACGGGAACGGCTTCCTGCAGCGGCAGGGTATGATCGACGGCGATCTTGACGACCTGGTCGATGAGAACGGCGAGAAGGATGAAAATCAGGATCGGCGCCGGGCGCGAAAACAGGGCGGGGCGTGCATGCGTCGGTTCGGTCATTTGCCCTCGGCAAGTGAAAGGAGATGGCGGCGCGCCTCGAAAAGCATGACGGCAGTGGCGACGGCGAGGTTCAGGGAGTCGGCGCGGCCCTGCTGCGGGATCCGCGCGAGCGCATCGGCCTCCCTGGCGAGCTGGTCCGGCAGGCCGGATTGTTCGTTGCCCATCAGGAGGACCGTGGGCTTCTTGCGGTAGTCGATCGTGCGATAGTCGACCGCGCCGGCCAGATGGGTGGCGACGATGGAAACGCCGGCCGATTTCCGCCAGGCCAGGAACTCCTCCGGCGTCGCCCGCGCGACTGGAACGGCGAAGACCGAGCCCATGGTTGCCCGCACGGTCTCCAGCGAGAAGGGATCGGTCGTCTCGCCGATGAGTATGATGCCGGCCGCGCCGGCCGCATCGGCCGTCCGGATGATGGTGCCGAGATTGCCCGGATCGCGCACGCGGTCGAGCGCCACCCACGTCTCACCCTCCTGCGGCCGGATGCCCTTGAGCGGCTTCCAGCGCTGCTCGAAGATGCCGACGACCATTTGCGGGTTGTCCCGCCGGGTGATCGCGGCAATCACCTTTTCGCTGACTTCGAGCACCAGCCCGCCCGAGGCGACGGTCCTTGCCGCCATCTGCTCGACCAGCGGCTTACCCTTGGCGGCCTTGGCATAGACCAGCGTGCGGATCGTCCAGCCGAGGTCGATTGCATCGATGACGAGCTTCAGCCCTTCGGCGAGGAAAGTCCCGCTTTCCTCCCGCGACTTCTTGTTGGTCAGCGCCTTGATGTCCTTGATGATCGGATTGGCGAGCGAGGTGACTTCCTTCACCTGCCCGACCCTGCGTGGCCCGTGATAGTTGAAGTCCTTGCTCATTGCGGCACCCAGCGCGAAAAGAGGGAGGTGGAAAGCGCGCGGCCCGGCGTTTTGCCGTCGAGGCCTGCCTCGCGGATCACCAGCTCGCCGGATTCGACCGCGCCGCCGGCGCCGCGCATCGTTTCGCGCATCAGTTCGTGGATCGAATAGAAGCTGGCGCGGATCGAATAGGCCGTCAGCACCAGGCCGACTGCCCTCGGGGCGAGGATTTCGCGGCAGACATCGAGCATCAGCGGCAGATGCTCGAAGAGATGCCAGACTTCGCCGTTGGGGCCGCGGCCGAATTTCGGCGGATCGGTGAGGATGATGTCGTATTGGCTGCCGCGGCGTTCCTCGCGCAGGATGAATTTCATCGCATCCTCGCAGATCCAGCGGATCGGCAGCTTCTCCATGCGCCCGAGCGCCTGGTTCTCGCGCGCCCAGCCGATCGCCTTCTTCGACGCGTCGACATGGGTGACCTCGGCGCCGGCAGCGGCGGCGACCAGCGACGCGACCCCGGTATAACCGAAGAGGTTCAGCACCTTCAGCGGTCGGCCGGCCTTTTCGACAGCCTCCTTCATCCAGCTCCAATGGACGATCTGTTCGGGAAAGACACCGACGTGACGGAACGAGGTGAAGCGGCCGAGGAAATCGACGCCGAGCAGGTTGAGCGGCCAGGTCTCGCCGAGCGCCTCTCTCGGGAAGCGCCAGCGGCCGGTGCCTTCCTCGTCGGTATCGCCGGTGAACACGGCATCCACCTTCTCCCAGATCTGCGGCGCCAGCGCAGGCCGCCACAGCGCCTGAGCTTCCGGGCGGATGATGCGGTAGGGGCCATATTGCTCCAGCTTCTGGCCGTCGCCGCTGTCGATCAGGTGAAAATCGCCGGCGCCGAGCGATTCGAGAATGACCGGCACGCGCTCCGCCGGCCGATCGCCGCTGCGCGTCATCAGCGGGCGCAAAACCGCAGCCGGCGTCGCACTCTCGCGAACCGTATCGCGTGTGGCCGCGGGACGTGCCACGGGCTTTGGTGCTCGGCCGGCCCGATCGTCCCTGCGGCTTTCACCGGCGGGACCTGATGTCTTCTTCTGGCCCGGCCGGCGTTCTCTTTGTTTCACGTGCTCTTCCGCGTCTCTGTCGGTTTTTTCGTCCTCTAGCCTAGAAGACTGCAGCGGATCAACTGGGCGCCGACCACGCCTGGACAGGTTCTCTTGTGGCGGCGCTCATTTCAAGCCCTCGGATGCGTGCGTGCGAAGCCAGCTTTCCGCCGCATAGAGGGCCGCGACATGCATCGATTGCATGATAACGGCGCCGGACCGCAGGTCGGCAAGGATATCGCCAAGATCTGCAAACAACATGTCGACTTTCTCACCAGGGTCGAAACGGGGTTCGCCCGATCTGTTCAAGCCAAACGCCAGCCAGCTCGTGACTATATTGCTGTGGTTGGCGGCATTCGGATAGGAGGTGAGCAGCTTGACGAAGGTCGAGGCGTCATAGCCGGTCTCTTCCCGCAGTTCGCGCCGCGCTGCCGCCATCGCCGCATCGCCGGCTTCGATGTCAGCGGGTTCGACGCCGCCGGCGACTAGACCGAGGACGATTTCGGCCCGGCCATGCCGGTACTCCCGCGTCAACAGCACGCGTCCGTCGGGCATCAGCGGGATGACGTTGATCCAATCGGGATAATCGAGCACATGGAACGGAGCGACGACGATCCCCTCGGCGGTAACGCAATCGTCGCTGCGAAGCCGGATCCAGCGATCCTCGTAGGTGATCCGGCTCGCCGTCACGCTCCAGGGTTTCAATTCGTCGCTCATCGTAATTCTTTCCGATAGAAGCCACCAGGTAACATTCCCATCCGCCGTGGCAAAGGGCTTTGCTGCTGGGATAAGATGGGGCGAATCGCAGATGGGGCTGTCGAATGGATTTCACCGGCGAAGAACGCATCGCCGCGCCGCGGGACATGGTCTGGGCAGCGCTCAACGATCCGGATATCATGCGCGGCTGCATTCCCGGCTGCCAGGGCATCGAGCGGCTGTCGCCAAGCGCTTTCGAGGCGACGATCAAGGTGAAGTTCAGCCTGTTCTCCGCCACCTTCCATGGGTTGCTGACGCTTTCCAATATCGATGCGCCGAGAAGCTATACGCTATCGGCCGAAGGCAAGGGCGGCCTTGCCGGCTTCGCCAGGGGCAGCGCCGATGTCGTGCTCGAGGCGAGGGGCGAGGAGACGATCCTGCACTACCGGGCAAGAGCCGAACTCGGCGGCAGGCTCGCCCAGCTCGGCGCACGCCTGCTCGATTCGACCTCGCAGCGGCTGGCCGAAGGTTTCTTCTCGGATTTCAATGCTGCGATCGTTGCAAAAATGACTGCGGATTGAGCGCCGAAGGCTTTCGCTGCGGCTTGGCGCGGACCTGCGCCTGAGCTATTGCGACATGATGACATGGACCATCAGGCCGCCACGGGCAGAAGACCAGGAATTGCTTGCGGACATCTATCTTTCCGTGCGCCGCCAGACATTCGTCTGGGTCGATCCCGGCAAGTTTCACCGCGAGGATTTCTCCGCCCATACCAATGGCGAGACGATCTTCGTCTGCGAGCATGCCGACCGGAGCGTCGCCGGCTTCCTGTCGCTCTGGCCGGAGGACGATTTCATTCACATGCTTTATATAAGGCCCGAGTTCCAGGGGCTCGGCGCCGGCACCGCGCTGCTCCGGGCGCTGCCGGAATGGCCGCGACATAAGTACCGGCTGAAATGCCTTGTGAACAACCGGCGGGCGAAGGCCTTCTACCTTTCCCATGGTTTCGCGGTGACCGGCAACGGCGCGTCGCCGGAAGGCGACTACGAGGAGCTGAGCTTTTCTCCGGTTTGACTCGGGGCGAGAGCCGATCTTATCGCGACGGCAGCTGTCCGGCGATCTCCTCCGCGCGGGACCTGTGACGATCGGCCTCGCCCTGCCAGCGAATGGCTTCCTTGGCCTCGGTGCGGGCGCGCTTGCGGTGTTTGCCCTGGCTGAACCAGGTGGCGGCCGATCCGATCAGCATGCCTGCTATCAATGCGATGAACAGGAAGACGAACAAGGGTGCGGAAACCGCAAGCACCTGGTCTTCGGGCCTGAAGGGATTGAAGGCCAGCGTGACGCTCTGCCGGTTGGCGACGCAGAAGACGATGAGGATGACTCCGAGCGGCAGCAGAATCAACAGGTTGACGATCTTCTTGGCCATTTAAGCTCTCCATGCGTCTTAGATGCATCGGCCCGAAAATCGATTCCGACTTTCGGGCCGATGCGCTAGCAGAATAGGAAAACGGTGTTCAAGTTCAAGTGCGGTTTCGCCGCAGGCGGCTCGCGCCGCTCAATCCTCTTCGTCGGCCTGGCCGGGATTGAGCCGCTCCCGCAGTTCCTTGCCCGTCTTGAAGAAGGGAACCCACTTCTCCTCGACGAAGACGGTATCGCCGGTGCGCGGATTACGGCCGGAGCGGGAAGGGCGGTTCTTGACCGAAAACGCGCCGAAGCCGCGCAATTCGACGCGGTTGCCCGCAGCCAGTGCATCGGTGATCTCGTCGAGAACCGCGTTGACGATATTTTCGACGTCGCGATGATAGAGATGCGGGTTGCGTGCCGCAACAATCTGCACCAATTCGGACTTGATCACAGTCGCCCCCTTAAATTATTGATTTCTTATCAATCCCGGCCAACCTGCCAAACTGAAAGCAGCCCGTCAAGAAGCAACTTTGGGGGCAGGATTCCATTGATATCCTGGCCTTTGACCAGATCATCATAACCCAAGATAGTGACCAGCCGCGAAACAGCTCCTGCGAGCAGAAAAGGCGTGTTGCTCTTCTTGTCCCAATCCACCATCGGCAGATCGGTGTCGACGCCGCGCGACTTGAGATAGGCGCGGATTTCCGCCTCGCCCCCGATCGTATCGACGAGCTTCGCCTTCAGCGCCTGCCGGCCGGTATAGATCGTGCCGTCGGCGAGTTTCAGCACCTCATCGCGCGGCAGCTTGCGCCGGTCGGCGACCAGGTCGACGAACCAGTTATAGCTGTCGACCACCATGTTGCGGATCATCGCCTTGGCTTCCTCGCTCGCCTCGTGGAAGGGCGAGGGCTCGGCCTTCAGGGGCGAGGATTTGATCTCCTGCAGCGATACGCCGATCTTGTCGAGCAGCGGCTGGATCTGCGGATACTGGAAGATGACGCCGATCGAGCCGGTGATCGAGCTGTCGCCGGCAATGATCGTGTCGCCCGCGGTGGCGATCATATAGCCCGCGGAGGCGGCCAGCGTGCGCACGTCCGAGACAACAGGCTTCTTGGCTGATATCGCCCGGATCGCATTGAAGATTTTTTCGCCGCCATAGGTCGTGCCGCCGGGCGAGGAGATCGAAATCACCGCGGCCTTCACCTGATCGCTGGTCTCGACCTTCTTCAGCCGCTCCAGCAGCTCGTCGTCATCGACGATCAGCCCCGATATTGTCACATGGGCGATATGCGGGCTTGCCGTGCCGGCTCCGCCGAGGGCGAAGCGGTAAAAGGCAAAACCAAGCGCCACGATGAGGGCGACCGCGACGATGCGCCAGAAGCCGAGTTTGCGGCGCAGCCGCCGGCGATCCGCGATGATCGAACTGTCCATAGAAACCTCCAGCGCTGGCCCGGGGTCGGCATGGCGCCGATGGGTCCGGTGAAATTGATCGCAGCGGCGCGTACGAATGCCACTTTTGTATGTTTTTCCGTTTTGTTGCTTGTTGCAGAAAAAATTCCATATTGGCAAGCCAATGTAATAATGCGAAACGAACTGTGATTGCCGGCCGCTTTGTTACGCAGGCGGGGCAATCATCGCACATGGAACGAGACCTATGCTCGATACCCTGAAGAACAACGGAAATGCCGCTTATGCGGGCTCCGGTCGGAGCCCCTATGGCGATGCGTTGTTCCATTCCGCCCGCGTGCGGCGGCTGAAGATCTTGCTGCCGTTGGCCGCCCTCGTCATCGCGGCCGGCCTCACGGCGGTTGCACTGGTCAAGATATATCTGCCCGAGAATATCAAGATGGAAGGCGCCAAGATCGAGAACGGCAAGGTCGTGATGGAAAAGCCGGCAATTGCCGGACGCAACTCCGACGGTGTCAATTATTCCATGCTTGCGGAAAGGGCGCTGCAGGATATCCGCAATCCTGATCTCATCACCCTCGAGACCATCAAGGCCGCCGTGCCGATGAATGACGGGCTGATTGCCCGCGTCATCGCTTCGACTGCGGATTATAATCGCGCCACCGACAACCTGCATATGACGGCTCCCTTCACCCTGGTGCTGAGCAGCGGCCTCAACGCGCAATTCCAGTCCGCCCGGCTCGACATCAAGGGCGGCAACATGCGCAGCGACGATCCCGTCACCATCACAAAGGACAATGCTTCCATTGTTGCGAAGACGCTGGAGATAACCGATAAGGGGCGCGTGATCACATTCGAGGGGAATGTTCGCATGAATGTCGATCCATCCACCATTCATAAACAGGGCACTTAACCAGCCGGGTCACCCATGACAAAAGATTGTCGCATTTCAGCTTGCAAGACAGGCATCGCATTCGTTGCCGGCGCATTTGCCCTTATTCTGACGGTCTCGGGCGCGGGTGCGCAGTCGACCACCATGTCGGGCATGAAGCTTTCCAACGATCAGCCGATCCAAATCGAAAGCGACAAGCTGGAGATCCATGATCAGGAGCACACGGCGCTCTTCACCGGCAACGTCAAGGTCGTCCAGGGCACGACGACGATGCAGTCCGGCAAGATGACCGTCTATTACAAGGACAAGGCGGCAAAGCCGGGCGCCGGCGCGCCGGCTCAACCGGAGGCGAAGCCCGAGCAGTCGGCCTCGCTGGCATCGGGAAGTGCCGATATCGACAAGATCCTGGTGACGGACAAGGTCTACCTGGTTTCAGGCACGCAGACGGCGACTGCCGACGACGGCAATTTCGACATGGCCTCGCAGACATTCATCCTGACCGCGGATCAGGGAAACAAGGTCATTCTGTCGGACGGACCGAACGTCTTCACCGGCTGCAAGCTGACCGTTCACATGCAAACCGGCCAGGCGGAGCTTGAAAGCTGCGGCGGTCGTGTCCAGATTCAGCTCGATCCGAAATCGCAGCCGAACGCGCAGAAGCAGAACTGAACCGGCCTCCCCCGTGAAATTATCATCGCTATCCACCATGTTCGGCCGGCCTGAGCCGCAAGCTGCAGGTGCCGCCGACAAGAGCCGCTATCAGGGAACGCTGATCGCCCGTGGTCTGACGAAGACCTATGCGACGCGGCGTGTCGTCAACGGCGTCTCCCTTGTGGTGCGTCGCGGCGAAGCCGTCGGCTTGCTCGGTCCGAACGGCGCCGGCAAGACGACCTGCTTTTACATGATCACCGGTCTGGTGCCGGTCGATGAAGGCACGATCGAGATCGATGGAAACGATGTCACGACCATGCCGATGTACCGCCGTTCGCGCCTCGGCGTCGGTTACCTGCCGCAGGAAGCCTCGATCTTTCGCGGACTGACGGTGGAAGAAAATATCCGTGCCGTCCTCGAAGTGCATGTGAAGGACAAGGCCGAGCGCGAGCAGAAGCTGAACGAGCTGCTGGAGGAATTTCATATCCAGAAGCTGCGTAAGAGTGCCGCTGTCGCCCTTTCCGGCGGCGAACGCCGCCGTCTCGAAATCGCCCGAGCGCTTGCAACCGACCCGACCTTCATGCTGCTCGACGAGCCCTTCGCCGGTGTCGACCCGATTTCGGTCGCCGACATCCAGAACCTCGTCCACCATCTGACGGCCCGCGGCATCGGCGTTCTCATTACCGACCACAATGTGCGTGAGACGCTCGGCCTCATCGACCGCGCCTATATCATCCATGCCGGCGAAGTGCTGACCCACGGCCGTGCGAATGACATTGTCAACAATCCGGAAGTACGCCGGCTCTATCTCGGCGACAATTTCAGCCTTTGATCCCACGCTGATTCACCTTGCCGCGTAGTTCCGCTTGACCAAATGAGATAAAAAAGCAATTTTTGGGCCAACTCGGATTTCCGTGGCCTGAAGCGTGGATCGGCCGTGGTTTCCCGGAGGAGTCGAGGGAGTTTCGCGTCCGTCATGGCACTGTCCGCCAATCTATTTCTGCGCCAGAGCCAGTCCCTGGTCATGACGCCGCAACTGATGCAATCCATCCAGTTGCTGCAGATGACCCATTTTGAGCTCGCCCAGTTCATCGCTCAGGAAGTGGAGAAGAACCCGCTGCTCGAATTTCCGTCGAATGATGGCGAGGCGGGCGACGAACGGGCGGCAGGCGAGGACGAGCAGTTCGCTCATTCGCCGGAGGACGCCGGCGCGGACGACGGCGCCGACAATCGCGCCGAGGCGCTTTCCAGTGACTGGTACGACAACGGCGGCAGCGAAAGCACCGGCCGGCTGAACGACGAGCTCGACGCCAATTACACCAATGTCTTTCCCGATGATGGTGGTCCGCAGCGCCTCGACGCACCGGAACTCGTCGGTCAGTGGAAGTCGATGCCGGGCAGCGCCGACGCCGCCGATTACGATCTTGACGATTTTGTCGCCGGTCAGGTCTCCCTGCGCGATCATCTCGCGCAGCAGATCCCCTTCGTCCTGCCTGATATGAGCGACCGGCTGATCGCGCAGAATTTCATCGATCAACTCGACGATGCCGGTTACATTCAGGTCGATCTCGTCGAAACCGGCGAGCGGCTCGGCACGAACCTCACGCAGGTCGAACACGTGCTCGCCGCCCTACAGACGCTCGATCCTCCGGGTGTTTTCGCCCGCAGCCTCGCCGAATGCCTGGCGATCCAGCTCCGGCATAAAGACCGTTACGACCCTGCCATGCAGGCGCTGGTTGAAAATCTCGAACTCCTGGCGCGGCGCGACTTCGCCACGCTGAAGCGGCTCTGCGGCGTCGATGAGGAAGATCTTCTCGACATGCTCGGCGAGATCCGCCAGCTCAATCCGAAACCCGGCAGCGGTTTCGAGACGGGCGTTTCCGAAGCGATCATGCCCGATGTCGTCGTCAGGCCCTCCGCTGAGGGTGGATGGCTGGTCGAGCTCAACCCGGATACGCTGCCGCGCGTGCTCGTCAATCAGTCCTATTTTTCCCGCGTGAGCCGGAACGGCGAAGATCATGCCTTCCTTTCCGAGTGCCTGCAGAGCGCCAACTGGCTGACCCGCAGCCTCGACCAGCGGGCAAAGACCATCATGAAGGTGGCAAGCGAGATCGTTCGCCAGCAGGATGCCTTCCTGCTGCACGGTGTCGACCACTTGCGGCCGCTGAACCTGAAGACGGTGGCCGAGGCGATCAAAATGCATGAATCCACCGTCAGCCGGGTCACCTCGAACAAATATATGCTGACGCCGCGCGGCCTCTTCGAACTCAAATATTTCTTCACCGTATCGATCGGCGCGGTCGAGGGCGGCGACAGCCATTCGGCCGAGGCCGTGCGTCACAAGATCCGCGCGCTGATCATGCAGGAGAGCCCCGACGCGGTGCTCTCCGATGACGATATCGTCGACATGCTGAAGAAGGGCGGTGTCGATCTCGCCCGTCGCACGGTCGCCAAATACCGGGAAGCGATGAACATCGCTTCCTCGGTGCAGCGCCGCCGCGAGAAGCGGGCGCTCGCCAAAGTCGCGGGCTTCTGACGCAGCAGCACGCTTCGATCTGGATCGAAGCATCCACCTTCCAAATTGGCCTATTTCTCCCGCGTCTTGAACGAAGATCGATGTGCCTATGACGCCGCAAAAGCCGAACCTTACCAGAGAACTTGTCCTGCTTCTGGTGCTTGCGACCCTCTGGGGTTCTTCCTACACCTTTATCAAGATCGGGGTCGAAACGATCCCGCCGGTGACCTTGATCGCGGTGCGCACACTGATCGCCGGCGCCATTCTGCTGGCCGTGCTTCGCCATCGGCATGTCCGCCTGCCGCGCGATCGCGCGACATGGCGCCTGTTCGTCGTTCAGGCCTGCCTGAACAGCGTCTTTCCTTTCACGCTGATCGCCTGGGCGGAGCAGTCCGTCGATGCCGGACTGGCGGTGATCCTGAATTCGGCGACGCCGATTTTCACCTTCCTGCTGACCGTGTCGATAACCCGCCATGAGCCGGCGACGGCGCGAAAGCTTTTCGGCGTCGTCTCCGGGCTTGCCGGCATCTGCCTCGTCATCGGCGTCGAAGCGCTCGGCGGTCTAGGTGAAAGCCTGATGGCGCAGCTCGCCATCATCCTGGCAACCTTCTGTTACGCAGGGGCCGCGATTTTCAGCAAGAACTTTAGAGGCCTCGATCCTGCCGTGCCGGCGGCCGGTTCGCTGATCTCGGGCGCGGTCATTCTGATGCCTGTGAGCCTGCTCGTCGACCGGCCCTGGGGGCTCGATCCCTCGGCCGCATCGGTGCTGGCGCTGCTTGCCCTTTCCGCCTTTTCGACGGCGCTTGCCTTTACGATCTATTTCCGCCTCGTTCAGACGCTGGGTTCGGTCGGAACCACATCGCAAGCCTATCTCCGTGTGCCGATCGGTGTGGCGATCGGTATCGTCTTTCTCGGCGAGAGGCTGAGCCCGACGGCGTGGATCGGACTGGTCTGCGTCATTCTCGGTGTCATCGCCATGACGATGCCGCGCGCAACGCAGGCACGAAGCGCGGGAGCTGATGAAGGGAAAGTCGCCGGAAGGCTCCTTCCGTAGGAGATTTGCTACACCTTCTGCGAGCGCGCCCGGAGCTGATTCGGCGCCCTATTGACTTTCCGGCAACCTCTGGCTAGAAGCCCGCCGCAATCGTCGCCGTGAACGGCGTTTTGAAGTTATCCCCATCATCCCAAGGGCACCGAGGACCGCAGGCCTACGCCGATCTTGCTTGAGATTGCGCGAAGTGCTTGGATGAACCCGAGGCTTGGCGTAAACTGATACCCGCAAACGACCATAAGAAGGGAAACTCCATGAGTGTGCGTGTATCCGGGAAACATATGGAAATTGGTGAATCCTTCCGCCAAAAGATCGAGGACCAAATTGGAACGGCCATCACGAAATACTTCGATGGGGGGTATTCCGGCCAGGTGACCGTCGAAAAGGCGAGTTCTCGTTTCTCGGCAGACTGCAAGCTTCATCTCGACAGCGGGGTGGTGCTTCATGCCGCCGGCGAAGCGACGGATCCGCAGCTTGCTTTCGACGCCGCTTCCGAACGCATCGAGAAACGCCTGCGTCGCTACAAGCGCAAGCTGAAGGACCACCATGCCGGAAACCACCTGAATGGCTTTGCAGAAGTCTCCTATACGGTCATGGACTCCGTTCCTGATCACGAGGATGAAATTCCCGACGATTTCGCCCCGGCAATCGTCGCTGAAAGCACGAAGCAGTTGAAGACCATGTCCGTCGCCACCGCCGTGATGGCGCTCGACATGACCGACGAGCCGCTTCTCCTGTTCCGCAGTCCCGGCAAGGAACATCTGAACATCGTTTATCGTCGGCACGACGGAAATATTGGCTGGATCGATTCGGCCAATATCAAAGGCTGAGATCAGAGTGGTGAGCGGCGGTATCGCCGCCGCTCCTCGCATCAACTGATCCCGGCGACAGAAGGAAAAAGAAATGGCATTGGCAGATTTGCTCCATCAGGATGCGATCATTCCCGCCCTCAGAGTAAATTCCAAGAAACAGTTGCTTCAGGAATTGGCGGCAAGAGCCGCGAGGATCACCGGGCTCTCCGAACGGGAGATCTTCGACGTCATCCTGCAGCGCGAACGCCTGGGTTCGACCGGCGTCGGCAACGGTATCGCCATTCCCCACGGCAAGCTGGTGAACATTCATTCCATCGTCGGCATCTTTGCCCGGCTGGAGCAGCCTGTCGATTTCGAAGCGCTGGACGACCAGCCCGTCGACCTCGTTTTCCTGCTACTTGCGCCGGAGGGCGCCGGCGCCGACCATCTCAAAGCCCTGTCGCGCATCGCCCGCGTCCTGCGCGATCAAGACCTGGTTGCAAAGCTGCGGGCCACCGATTCCGCCTCGGCGATCTACGCCTTCCTCAACGAAGAGCAGACGTCGAACGCTGCTTGAGCTGCATAATCCCTAAATGAAAAAAGGCGCCTGATTTCGCAGGCGCATTTTTTATTTACCCAGGGCTGAACGGTCAGAACTCTTCCCAGTTATCCCCAGCCACGGCGGCCGAGCCATGCGATTGAGGTGTGGTGCGGCGGGTCGCCGGCGCGTGGCGGACCACAGGAGCGGTTGCCAAGTGCGAGGGGGCCGCAGCCGGCGCACGCATCTGCCTCGCCACGGAGGCGAGCGCGGTTGCGTTGGCGGAGCCGGACACCCTGAAGCGCGTGGCGAGCGTCTTCAGCGTCTGCGCCTCGTCGTTGAGCGCCACGCTGGCGGCGGTCGCTTCCTCCACCATCGCCGCATTTTGCTGCGTCACCTGATCCATCTGGTTCATGGCCTGGTTGATTTCCTTCAGCCCCACCGCCTGTTCGCTGGCCGATGCCGAGATCTGCCGGATGAGGCTGTTGATGCCCATCACCTGTTCTGCGATCTTGTGCAGCGTCCCGCCGGCGCGCCCGACGAGATCGACGCCTTCCTTGACCTGGACGGCCGAGGTGTTGATCAGCGTCTTGATCTCCTTGGCGGCAGTGGCCGAACGCTGCGCGAGTTCACGCACTTCCTGGGCGACGACGGCAAAACCCTTGCCGGCTTCGCCGGCGCGAGCCGCTTCGACGCCGGCGTTCAGCGCCAGCAGGTTCGTCTGGAAGGCGATCTCATCGATGACGCCGATGATCCGCGATACCTCCGTCGAAGACTGCTCGATCCCTTGCATGGAGGCGATGGCCTTCTGCACCACTTCGCCTGATTTCTCGGCATCCTGGCAGGCGAGATTGACGTTGTCGGCAGCCGTGCGGGCATTCTCGGCACTGGAATCGACCTGGGCGGTGAGCTCGTTGAGCGCTGCCGCCGTCTCTTCCAGGCTTGCTGCCTGCTGCTCGGTACGTTTGGCGAGATCGGAAGCGCTGTTGCTGATCTCGCCGGTGCCGGCGCCGATATTGACGACGCTGAGATTCATCGTGTTGATGGTCTCTTCGAGGCTTGCAAGCGCGGCATTGAAATCCTGCTTCAGTTTGCCGTATTCGCCGGGGAAATCTTCGGTGATGCGGTAACCCAGATTGCCCTGAGACAGTTCCGAGAGGCCGGCGCCGACGACCGAGACGATGCGACGCTGCAGCGACACCGATTGCTGCCGTTCCGATTCCGAACGGCCGCGCTCGGCCTCTGCGGCCTGTCGCTGGTGGGTGGCCTCGTCTTCGAGGCGCCTGGAGTCGGCGAGCTTGAAGCGGAAGCCTTCGAGTGCCTTTGCGACCGAACCGACTTCGTCGGTACGGTCCTGGGCCGCGACGGGTTCGGCATATTCGCCGTCGCTGAGCGTTTTGACGCTGGCGACAAGGCTGCCGAGCGGCCTCTGCACGAGCGAGCGGACGGCGAAATAGAGCGCCAGCATCACCGCGCCGAGCACGATCAGGCCGGTGGCGATCATCATGTAGGTCTGATCCTGCACCGGCGCGTTGATCGCGGTGTGCGGGACGTCGACAAGCACGACCCAGGTGGCGTTGACGCCGGGGACTTCGAATGGATAGACGACGCGGTCGAAAGGATCGAGGCCGTCATAGGTGAGGTTTCGGACGAGGCCGGGCTGCTTGTTCGACAGCGCCGCCTTGACGACGTCGGCGCCTTCGCCGTCATATTGCTTGGTCATCAGGTCGGGGACCGGCGCGACGATCCAGTTGCCGGCCTGCGACAGCAGCGTCACGCGGCCGGAGCCGAAGGGGTGCAGCGCCTGAAGCTTATCGGTCAGCGACTTCAGCGAGATGTCGACGCCGCCGACGCCGATCATCTTGCCGCCCGACATGACAGGATAGGCAATGGAAGTCAGCAGCGTCGGTACGTCGGTTCCCTCGGCCATGTAAGGCGTGGTGATCGCGCCCTTGCCGCTGTCGGCAGCAAGCTTCCACCACTCAGCGGTATAATCATTGTCGAAGGTCGAATACTGGATGCCGCCATCCTTGGTTTTCGACCAATAGGGCGTGAAGGCGCCGTTCTTGTTGGTGCCTTCGTCATTGTTGTTGGCAATCTCGGTCGTCTTTCCGTCCAGCGCACCAAGCTGCTCGCAGAACCAGCTGCCGAAGGCGAAGGCATTCTGTTCCAGATTGGCTTTCAGCACGTTGATCATGCCCTTGCGATCGAGCGACTTTCCATCGTGGGCTCGGCCGATGACGCCTGACATGCTGCGGGCAGCGCTGGCGAGTTCGCCGACATTGGCGGCGATCTCATTGGCGATCGACTTTGCCTCGAGATTGGCTTGATCCATCGTCAGCATCTGAACGCGATCCCTGGTCTGGCCGATGAGGAAAAAGTTCGAAGCGATGAGAACAAGCGCGATGGCAATGCCGGTGATGGCGATAAGTTTCGCCGCAAGCGATTTCATGCGAAAAATGAACATGGGTTCCTCAGGCAAGGATGCGCCGAACGGGCATTCTTCGGCGCAGGAGCGAAGGCATGGCTCCGTCATGGAGCCGCCGCATCAGCCGCGGATCCGCACATGCGACGATCCGGCGATCGCTGGGAAGATCGCCGGAGACCTGTTAAATTTAAATGAAACTTGAGTGGTTATATGAGCAAAACCGCAGAAATCTCCTTTAAAATTGAAGGACATCTGCCGACGTTTCGCAGGCAGGCCAGGCTATATTCTGTCTGCGACTTCCCCACTCAAAGGAATCGACGGTTGCGCGCCTGATTTGAGGCATGCGAGCGAACCGGCGACCGCCGCGCGGCGCAGCGCTGTCGGAAAATCAAGCCCGTCATCGAGGCTGGCGGCGAAATAGCCGCAGAAGGTGTCTCCCGCTCCGACCGTATCGACAGGATCGATCGCCAGCCCCTGCGCTCTTGAGAGGACCCCGTCACGAATGGCGATGACGCCATCGCCGCCGAGCGTCACGATCAGGGTCTGGCCGGTTTCATGATGCAGGCGGACAAGCGCTGCCTCGCGCGCTCCTGCGTCCATGCCGTCCTGTCCGGCAAGTCGCTCGAACTCAGTCTCATTGGCAATGACGATATCGGCGAGGCGTCCGAGACGCGGCGCATCGGGAATCAGTGGGGCGAGGTTGAGGATGCTGGTGATGCCCTTGGCGCGTGCGGCCGAGAGCGCGCGTTCGACGGCCGCGACCGGCACCTCAAGCTGCAACATCAGTATGTCGCCTTCGTGCATGCGGCCGATCGCGGTTTCCGCATCGGCGGGCGCGACCAGGCCGTTGGCGCCCGGCACCACGGCAATCATGTTCTCGCCGTCGCCGCCGACCAGGATCAGCGCCGTTCCTGTGGGACCGTCGATATGCTTGACGAGGGAGAGATCGGTTCCTGCCTCATCGAGCAGAGAAAGAGCATCGGCAGCAAAAGCATCCTTGCCGACGGCGCCGGCCATATGCACATAGCGGCCGGCGCGGCGGGCTGCCAGCGCCTGGTTGGCGCCCTTGCCGCCGGCGGCCGTGGCAAAACCGTTGCCGGCCACCGTTTCGCCGGGCTTCGGCAGTCGCTCGGTCGTGGCGATGAGATCCATGTTGATGGATCCGAAAACTGTGATCATCAGGCTGTCCCGTCTTTTGGAGCATGCCAATGACATCATGCTCCTGCTATTTCATGGGGCGAGACACTGCCCGAAGCGGTCACTCCTCGTCAACCACCCGAAGCTTGAGAAGGCCGGTACGGCTTTCCACGGATTTGGCCGGAGTCTCGTCGTCGCGGGCTGGCCTGGCGTCGCCGCCTGCCTCGAATTCCAGCGCCTCGATCTTGGCGCCGCGCCTGGTGAGCTTGTCGGCTGACGTGACGACCATGTCGATATCCTTCTGCGCCATGGCGAAATGGCCCTGCAGCTTGCGCACCCGCTCGTCGAGACGGCCGAGATCGTCCATCAGGATCGCCACCTCGCCCTGGATCAGATGCGCCTGCGCCCGCATGCGCTGGTCTTTCAGCACCGCCTGGATGACCTGGATCGACAGCATCAGCAGTGACGGCGAGACGATGACGATGCGCGCCCGGTGTGCTTTCTGCACCAGGGCCTCGAAGTTCTCGTGGATCTCCGCGAAGATCGATTCCGACGGCACGAAGAGAAAGGCCGTCTCCTGGGTTTCCCCCTGAATCAGATATTTCTCGGAAATATCCCGGATATGGATCTCCAGGTCGCGGCGGAACTGCTGGCCGGCGATTTTGGCGGCCTCGGGGCTGCCGGCGTCACGGATGGCGTTCCAGGCTTCGAGCGGGAACTTCGCATCGATGACAAGCGGCGGCGCGCCGTTAGGCATGCGGATGGTGCAGTCGGGCCGCGACCCGTTTGAGAGCGTTTGCTGGAAGGCATAGGCCCCCATCGGCAGGCCGTCGGCGACGATCGTCTCCATCCGCGACTGGCCGAAGGCGCCGCGCGTCTGCTTGTTCGAGAGAATCGCCTGCAGTCCGACGACGTCCTTGGCGAGCGTCTGGATATTGTTCTGCGCCGCATCGATGACCGCCAGCCGCTCCTGCAGCCGCTGCAGGTTCTCATGCGTCGATTTCGTCTGCTCGGTGATCGTCGAGCTGACGCGCTGCGACATGCCGTCGAGGCGTTGGCTGATTGCCTGATTGAGCTCGCTCTGGCGCGCGCCGAAAACCTCGGCCATGGCCGTGATGCGGCCCTGCATCTCCGCCTGGATCTTCAAAAGCTCGGCCATGCGCGCCTCGCTTTCGCCAGCCCGGAGGCTCGCCTCCTCCGCCTGCTCGCGGCGGAGGCTGGCGCTGCGCAAGAGAAGGATGATCACCAGAAGCACGAAGGCGACAAAAACGCCGCCGGCAAGCGCCAGCATGGCCGGGCTCAGAGAGGCGTTGGAGAGGGCGAGCGATTCGGAATGAACGGTCATGCCGCAACCATAACAGAAGCTGCGGCAATACATAGATCAAAACGTGAACGAAATCCTCTGTCGCCTTTTTCCTCACCGATGCAGAAAATCGCCGCCGATTTAACCATTGCTCAACCATATTCGCCAAAATCTGTGCCGCAGAATTCCCTCCAGCGCCGTTGCGCCAAGTACAGAGATTTCCATGACATCCCAGCAGACCGACAGTGCACTCAGGCAGCGCCTCGATTTCATCGAACTGGACGAGGCGGCGCGCCGGTCGATACGGGATCTCAGCCCCGTCATATCAGAGCTAATCGGCGGTGCCCTCGACACGTTCTATGCCAAGATCGCCAAGACCCCCGCCGTCTCAGGCTTTTTCGCCGACAAGAACCATGTCGCTCATGCCAAGAAGCGGCAGCAGGATCATTGGGGCAAGCTTGCAGGCGGCGCCTTCGACGAAACCTACGTCGACGGCGTGACCGCGGTCGGGCGCACGCACGCCCGCATCGGGCTGGAGCCGCGCTGGTATGTCGGCGGCTATGCCCTGGTTCTGTCCGAGCTCGTCAAGGGCATCATGGAGAAGCAGTGGCCGTCGGTCTTTGCGCGCCAGCAGGGCAAATTGCTCGCCGAAAGGCTGTCGGCGGTCATCAAGGCCGGCATGCTCGACATGGATTATTCGATCTCGGTCTACCTCGAGACGCTTGAAGCCAAGCGCCAGGCTCTGGAAGAGCAGCGTGCCCAGGCCGAGGCCGATCAGGCGATGGCGCTGGAGCAGCTGCGCCGCGGTCTGGAGGCGCTGTCGAGCGGCGATCTCGAGGCCACTCTGCCATCCGACCTGCCCGGTAATTTTCGGCAGATGGCCGAGGATTACAACCGTGCCGTCAAGGCGCTGCGCCATTCCTTCGCATCGGTGCGCGACACGTCGGGCCATATCATGAATGGCGCCGACGTCATCTCCAATGCGACCAACGATCTCGCATTGCGCACTGCCCAGCAGGCGGCCGGCGTCGAGGAGAGTTCGGCTGCCCTGCAACAGCTTTCCGTCAGCGTCGGCCAGACCGCCGCCAACGCCGAGAAGGCTTCGGACGCCGTACGCGAGACGCAGCAGAAGGCGAAGAATTCGGGCGAACTCGTCACCAGCGCCGTGTCGGCGATGGCCGGTATCGAGAAATCCTCGACGGAGATTTCCAAAATTATCGGCGTCATCGACGAAATCGCCTTCCAGACCAATCTTCTGGCGCTGAACGCCGGCGTCGAGGCGGCGCGCGCCGGTGATGCCGGCAAGGGTTTTGCGGTCGTCGCGCAGGAAGTCCGCCAGCTCGCCCAGCGCACGGCCGATGCTGCCAAGGAGATCAAGAACCTGATCTCGCAGAGTTCGAGTCAGGTTAACGAGGGTGTCGGCATCGTCTCGAGCACCGGCGAGGCACTGAACGATATGATCAGCCGCATCGACATCATCAACCGCTTCGTCGCCGATATCGCCGCCGCCGCCCGCGATCAGGCGACCGGCGTCAACGAGGTCAGCGTGGCGATCCGCAGCATGGGCGAAATCACCCAGCAGAATTCCGGCATGGTCGAGCGCACGTCGGCGGAAACCTGCCGCCTCAAGGACGAGGTGGACCAGTTGATCGAGCTGTTGCGCCGCTTCCGCGCCCGTCCGGAAGCCCACGCCGTCGTCGGTGCCCGCCGGGCGGCCTGACCCAAATATGGCGAAATTCCGGGCGGGGACGCAAAAAAGCGTCTTCCCCGCCCGCCGGATAATTCCATAGCGGGAAAAGATGGGTTATGGGAACGCCCATGACCATCAAGCCACTCATCATTCTTCCCGACCCCGTTCTCCGTCAGCTCTCCAAGCCGATCGAGCGTGTGGATGCCGACCTGCAGCGCCTTGCCGACGACATGCTGGAAACCATGTACGACGCGCCGGGCATCGGCCTCGCCGCAATCCAGATCGGCGTGCCGCGCCGCATGCTGGTCATTGACGTCTCCCGCGAGGGCGAGGAAAAGCAGCCGCAGGTCTTCATCAATCCCGAGACCGTCAAATCGTCCGACGAGCGCTCGGTCTATGAGGAAGGCTGCTTGTCGATTCCGGACTATTATGCCGAGGTCGAGCGCCCGGCTGTCGTCTCGGTGAAATACCTCGACCGCGACGGCAGGGAACAGATGGTGGAAGCCGACGGGCTGCTTGCCACCTGCCTGCAGCACGAGATCGATCACTTGAACGGCGTGCTCTTCATCGACCATATCTCGCGGCTGAAGCGGGAGATGGTGATCAAGAAGTTCACCAAGGCGGCAAAGTCCAAGGCCCTCTGACGACGATTGAAAATGGGCTTCAACGGCACTATGATATCATTGATATCATAGTGGAGGCTTTAAGTGGGCGACCTTCTGATCCGAAATATTTCCGACGCAATGAAGCGAGACATCGCGGAAGCGGCCCAACGGAGTGGGAACAGCCTTTCTGATGAGGCCAAGGAGCTTTTGCGGGAAGCGCTTCAAAGAAAAGCCGAGGCCAAGCCTGAGCCTATGTCGGCATATGAAGCAATACGCGCCGCGTTCGTAAGCGAAAACGCGGTGGACGACGAATTTGTCGCGGTCATGAAAGAAGTCGAGGCCGCGCGGAAAAAGGATTTCGGTCGGCCGTTCGAGGATATCGAATGATCGTTCTGGATACGAATGTAGTATCAGAATTCGCAAAGTTACTGCCAGATGAAAAAGTGAAGACCTGGTTGCAGCGGCAGGATGGTTCGCGGATCTGGCTTTGCGCCGTCGGGTTGATGGAGCAGATTTATGGCGCTGAAAGGGTTCTGTTGAAGACAGGATCGGACCGATTCTTCCGTGCCATAGAGAATTTGGTGAAGGGCCAATTTCGTGACCGTATCGTCGGTTGGGATTTGGAAGCGGCAATGGCAACGGGCCGTCTGCGCGCAAGACGCGAAAGCGTGGGACGGCCAATTTCGGTTCAGGATGCCATGATTGCCGCCATTTGCCTTGTAAACGGTGCGACGCTTGCCACCCGTAACACCAGAGATTTCGAGGGGCTTGATCTCAAGCTCGTAAACCCGTTTGAAGACGGCTGATCCTCAACTGGCGAGATAAAATGTCTCTTCGCATCATCTTTATGGGAACGCCTGAGTTCTCGGTTCCGACCTTGCGCTTGCTCGTCGACGCCGGCCACAAAATCGTCGCCGTCTACACACAGCCGCCGCGGCCGGGCGGACGCCGCGGGCTCGATCTGCAGAAATCGCCGGTGCATCAGGCGGCCGAACTGCTCGGTCTTCCCGTCTTCACGCCGGTCAATTTCAAAGATGCCGAGGAGCGCGAGCGGTTTGCCGCCTTCAAGGCCGATGTCGGCGTCGTCGTCGCCTACGGACTGCTGTTGCCGGAGGCCGTTTTGAACGGCACCCGCGAGGGCTGTTACAACGGTCATGCTTCGCTGCTGCCGCGCTGGCGCGGTGCTGCGCCGATCCAGCGGGCGATCATGGCCGGCGACGACAAGACCGGCATGATGGTGATGAAGATGGACAAGGGGCTCGACACCGGCGCGGTCGCAATGACCCGCGAAGTCGAGATTGGTCCGGACATGACGGCGGGCGAATTGCACGACCAGCTGATGCTCGTTGGCGCCAAGGCTATAGCGGAAGCCATGGTGAAGCTGGAGATGAACGACCTGCCGCTGACGCCGCAGCGGGAGGAGGGCGTGCTGTACGCCGCCAAGATCGACAAGGCTGAGACGCGCATCGATTTTGCAAGAAACGCCCGTGATGTGCACAACCATATCCGCGGCCTGGCGCCGTTTCCCGGCGCCTGGTTCGAGCTAGAGATCGGCGGCGGGCCGGAGCGGGTCAAGGTGCTGGGATCCGAACTGGCCGACGGGCAGGGCGCTGCCGGAGAGCTGCTGACCGACGATCTCGTCGTCGCCTGCGCTTCGGGTGCGGTGCGGTTGACACGGCTGCAGAAGGCCGGCGGCAAGCCGATGGCCGCGGCGGATTTCCTCCGAGGCACGCCGCTTGCGGCCGGCACGAGGCTTTCCTGATGCCGCGTTTCCGCATGACAGTCGAATATGACGGCGGGCCCTATGTCGGCTGGCAGCGGCAGGAGAACGGACCCTCGGTGCAGGGCGCGATCGAGGCGGCGGTATTGTCGCTGACCGGCGAGACCGTGTCGATCCGCGGCGCCGGCCGCACCGATTCCGGCGTCCACGCCATGGGACAGGTGATCCATGCCGATCTTTCCAAGAGTTGGTCGCCCTACAAGCTGCAAAATGCCTTGAACGCGCATCTGCGGCTTGCCGGCGAGCGTGTCTCCATTCTCGACGTCGAGGCCGTTCCCGACTTCTTCGATGCCCGCTTCTCGGCGCTGAGGCGCCATTACCTCTACCGCATCGTCAGCCGCCGGGCGCCGCTGGCGCTCGAAGCTGGCAAGGCCTGGTGGGTGCCGAAGACGCTCGATCACGAGGTCATGCACGCCGCCGCCCAGCGGCTGGTCGGCCGGCACGATTTCTCCACCTTCCGCTCCGCCCATTGCCAGGCAAACAGCCCGGTGCGCACGCTCGACCGGCTTGACGTGACACGTACCGGCGAATTGATCGAGATCCGCGCCACGGCGCAGAGCTTCCTGCACAACCAGATCCGTTCCTTCGCCGGCACGCTGAAGCTCGCCGGTGAAGGCAAATGGACGCCTGAAGATGTCCAGGCAGCGCTGGAGGCAAAGGACCGCAAGGCCTGCGGTCCGGTGGCGCCGCCCGAAGGCCTCTATTTCATGCAGGTGGATTATCCCGAGGTGATCACCGACCGGCGAAGGCCAAGCGACGAAAACGACGATCCGTCGTAACTCCGCCGCCGCCGAGGCTGGTCAGGCGGGGTAGATGCCGAGAAAGTGCTGCAGATATTCCGAAAGGATCATCGATGGCACCAGCAGCACCAGCGTCAGCGCCCCGACCATCAGCGCGTGATCGTGGCAGATCATTCTGAGAATGCGCGCCAAAGCGAAGACCTGCGCCAGCATGAAGGCGAGCAGCAGCAGCGAGACGAGGCCGACCGTGCCGGGCAGGAAGAACACCAGCGCCAGCAGTAGACCGTTGATATAGGAGAGCGGCACGCCGAGCCAGTTGACGCTGACGACGACGGGGGCGAAGCGCTCGCCCATGCGGAAGGCAAGCAGCAGCAGCCCGGCAAAGACCAGCGGCACGAACCAGTTGGCGACCTCGACAAGGCCGAGCCTGATGTAGAAGGCAAAGTCGACATCGGCCTCCGGCGGCATCGACCGCAGGAAGGCCTGTCGCCACCAGAGCCAGGAAATTCCCATCGGCGGCAGGCACCAGGCCATCGCCCAGAACGACCGGTTGACGCCGCGCTCCGACAGATCGAGGAAGCGGAAGCCGCGCGGATCCATCCGGATCAGCAGCCAGAGGCCGGCCAAGTAATATTGCACTTCCCTAAGACCCGGCATGGGCGAACCAGCGGTCGATGAAGGTCTCGTAGATCGCCGTCAGCGTCTCCAGATCGGCAAGAGTAACGCGCTCGTCGACCATATGCATCGTCTGGCCGACCAGGCCGAACTCGACGACCGGGCAATAGTCCTTGATGAAGCGCGCATCCGACGTGCCGCCGGTCGTCGAAAGCGCCGGAGACCGGGCGGCCACGCTTTCGACGGCAGACGATAGTGAAGCAATCAGGGCGTTGTTGCGGGTCAGGAAGACATGGCTCGGCCGGTCCGCCCAGACGATATCGTATTTGACTGGCTCGCGGCCCGGACGCAGCTGGCCATTGCCGGCGGCGGCTTCGAGCCGGCGCAGGATTTCGGCGCGCAGCGTTTCGACGGTCCAGCTGTCGTTGAAGCGGATATTGAAGCTTGCCGATGCCTTGGCCGGAATGACGTTCGTCGCAGGATTGCCGACATCAACCGTCGTCACTTCGAGGTTCGACGGCTGGAAATCGTCGGTGCCGCCGTCGAAAGGCGGATCCATCAGCGCCTGCGTCAGCTGCAGCATACCGCGCACCGGATTGTCGGCGAGGTGCGGGTAAGCGGCATGGCCCTGAACGCCGTGTACGATGATCCTGCCCGACAGCGAGCCGCGCCGGCCGATCTTGATCATGTCACCGAGCCGGTCCGGATTGGTCGGTTCTCCGACAAGGCAGGCATCCCAGCATTCGCCGCGCTCCGCCGCCCATTGCAGCAGTTTGATCGTGCCGTTGATCGCCGGGCCCTCTTCGTCGCCGGTAATCAGGAAAGAGATCGAGCCGGCAGGCGGCCCGTTCTTTTCGATGTGGCGGGCAACGGCGGCGACGAAACAGGCGATGCCGCCCTTCATGTCGACGGCGCCGCGGCCGAAGAGTTCGCCCTTTGATATCTCCGCGGCAAAAGGCGGGTGCGTCCAGGCGGCTTCATCGCCAACGGGCACGACATCGGTATGGCCGGCAAACATCAAGTGCGGGGCGTTGCTGCCGAGGCGGGCATAAAGGTTCTCGACATCGGGCGTTCCCTCTTCGCTCGCTCTCACTTTGTCGACTTTGAAGCCAAGCGGCGCAAGCATCGCCGCGAGGGCCGTCAGCGCGCCGCCTTCGGCTGGTGTGACGGAGGGGCAGCGAATCAGCGTCTGCAGATTGGCGACGGGATCGGTAACGGTCATGGCGGTCGAATTATCCAGCGGCAATGGCAAAGACATGGCAAGGCGGGGCCGCCTCGCGCAAAAAGACGCCGTCTGTTTACCGGATCAATCTCCCGATGTCATCAATCGCGAAGCAGCTCGTTGATACCAGTCTTGGAGCGGGTCTGTTCGTCGACGCGCTTGACGATGACGGCGCAGTAAAGATGCGGCGCCGGCTGGCCGTTTGCCATCGTCGCATTGGCCGAGGCCATCGAGCCGGCGACGACGACGGAATAGGGCGGCACTTCGCCGTACATCACCTCGCCGGTGGCGCGGTCGACAATTTTGGTCGACTTGCCGATATAGACGCCCATGCCGAGCACCGAGCCTTCGCGGATGATGCAGCCTTCGACCACTTCGGAACGGGCGCCGATGAAGCAATTGTCTTCGATGATGGTCGGGCCGGCCTGCATCGGTTCGAGCACGCCGCCGATGCCGACGCCGCCGGACAGATGCACATGTTTGCCGATCTGCGCGCAGGAGCCGACTGTTGCCCAGGTGTCGACCATCGTGCCTTCGCCGACATAGGCGCCGAGATTGACGAAGGAGGGCATCAGGATCGCATTCGGGGCGATATAAGCCGAGCGGCGCACGACGCAGTTCGGAACGGCGCGGAAGCCCGCGGCGCGAAACTGATTTTCGCCCCAGTTCTCGAACTTCGAGGGGACCTTGTCCCACCAGGTGGAATTGCCCGAGCCGCCCTTGACCACTTCCATGTCGTTGAGGCGGAAGGACAAGAGCACCGCCTTCTTCAGCCACTGATTGACCGTCCAGGCGCCGTCGGCGCCGCGGGTCGCCACGCGGGCCTTGCCGGAATCGAGCAGATCGAGCGCCGCTTCGACCGCATCGCGGACCTCGCCCTTCGTCGAGACGTTCACATTATCGCGATTGTCGAAGGCGGCTTCGATGGTCTTTTCCAGGGATGCGAGGTCGGTGGCGCTCATGAGAATTCCTTAAACTTCGATCTTTATCGTGGAGACGGCGGAGTCTCCGGACATGCGATCGGCGTGGGTTTGTCCTGCTCTACAGCATGCACGCGTAGAACGGAATGATTTTTCGAACAAGATCATACCTGGATTCAAGGCGTTATAGCGACATATCCGGTTTCACGGCCGGCAATACTGAAAGGCATTTCGACATGGCGAAGGGACGAAACGGCGGTTCTAGGCGCAAGGACGGCGTATGGGACCCGTTGAAGAGCAGCTCGACCGACAGGCAGCGCGCCGAGGCCGTGCCGAAGACGCCGCAGACGCTGTCGCCGGCCTATCGCCTAGCCTATGTCGACGAGGATTTCCTCTGCCGTGAGGAGTTGCGGCCGATCCGGCTGCAACTCGAACTGCTGAAGACGGAGATGATGCTGACCGAGCGCGGCATCCGGTCGACCGTCGTCATGTTCGGCGGCGCCCGCATTCCCGCCCCCGGCCAGAGTGCCTGGGCGGCGCGCAACGAGATCCAGCGCGCCAATCTGGAGGCGGCCTCCGTCTATTATGACGAGGCGCGCAAATTTGCCCGTCTCTGCTCGAAATATTCGGCGGGCTTCGACTTTCAGGAATATGTCATCGTGACCGGCGGCGGCCCCGGCGTCATGGAGGCCGGCAATCGCGGCGCGGCCGACGAAGGCGCGCCGTCAATCGGTCTCAACATCGTGCTGCCGCACGAGCAGGCTCCGAACGTCTATGTCACGCCCGAACTCAGCTTCAATTTTCACTATTTCGCCATTCGCAAGATGCATTTCATGGTGCGCGCCAAGGCGATCGCGGTCTTCCCCGGCGGCTTCGGAACGCTCGATGAATTCTTCGAATGTCTGACGCTGATCCAGACCGGCCGCATGGAGCGTCTGCCGCTGATCCTTTTCGGCGAGGCCTTCTGGCGCCGCATCATCAATTTCGACGCCCTGGCGGAATTCGGCACGATCGCGCCGGATGACGTCAAGCTGATCAGCTTCGTCGACACGGCCGACGCCGCGTGGAAGATCGTCCAGGATTTCTACGAACACCGCGAACCGGGCCAGAGTCTCTGAGATATGCTCTTTCCCCGTCGGACGGGGAAAGAGCAGGGGCAACGGTAAGTCCGCGCTTACAGCAGCGGCCGATCCGGCATGTCGTCGATCGAGATGACGCCATCCTTGTTGCGGTCCATGCGCGTGAACAGCTTGTCGAACGCGGCCACGGCCTCCTGTTTGGAAATCTGCCCGTTCTCGTCGGTGTCGATCCGATGCATGATCATCGAAGCGCGCATGATGTTGCCGCCATGGCGCATCCAGCGATGACCGTCATGGCCGTCGCGCGGCGGCTGCCCGGAGTCGCTGTCCGGCATGTCGGGCGCGGCATTCGCGTCCTTCTCGTCGCCGGCGTCCTGTTTGTGCTGATCTCTCATCGCCTGCAGCTGCGTCTGCCGGTACTGCCGGATTTCGCCGGGCGTCAGCGACCCGTCATTGTTGGTGTCGATCGCCGCGAAAATCTTGTCGAGGCCGCTCGTCGCCTCCTCCTTGGAGACCTTTCCATCCTTGTTTGCGTCGAACTGCTTGAGCATGCGGACATAGGTGATTTCGAGGAAGGCGTCGCGGCCCGGGCGGTCCATGCCGGTATGATGCGGGCGCGGCCCGTCGCCCGGCGCGGCAAAGCTTGCCCCGGCTGCAGCGCCGAAGATTAGGACGGAGGAGAGCGCTGCCAGTATCAGCTTGTTGCGGTACATCGTGTTTCCCTTCGTAAGGTGTCCCCTCACGAAAGAAGCTATGGCAGCGGGCCTGAAAGACCCAGTTAAACATCGGTAAGCTGGGTGAAACTTTGGTAACGTGGCTTTAGCTGCCGGATCTGGTCACCTTGCCGAGAAACGCGACGAGGTCGTCGGTGACGAAATCGATGTGATCCTCGTCGCCGCTGGTCTTTTCCCACCATTCGACGACGGTCTCTTCCAGGTTGCGCGGCACAAGCAGCACGGTTTGCATACCGAGCGCCTTCGGTACCGTCAGATTGCGCGGCAGATCCTCGAACATCGCCGCCTTGTTCGTTTCGACCCGCTTCAGCGCCGCAAACTTGTCATAGGTCGCCTGCGCCGGCTTCGGCACGTACTCGGCGGCGACGATGTCGAAAATATCGTCGAAATGTTCGAGGATGCCGAGCGCCCCGGCAGTCATTTCGGCATGTTTGACGCTGCCGTTGGTGAAGATGAACTTGCGCCCCGGCAGCGCCTTGATCGCTTCGCCGAGTTCCGGCTGCGGCGTCAGCGCCGAATAGTCGATCGCATGCGCCTTTTCGAGGAAATCGTTCGGATCGATGCCGTGATGGATCATCAGGCCCTGCAGCGTCGTGCCGTGGTCGAGATAATACTGCTTCTGCAGCTTGCGCGCTTCTTCCCGCTCCATCTGCAACAGCGCCGCGACATAGGCGGTCATGTTTTTGTCGATCTGCGCGAAAAGATTGATGTGATGGGGATAGAGCGTGTTGTCGAGATCGAACACCCAGTCTGTCACGTGTTCGAAATCGGCTTTTTCAGGCGTACGGTCGATCTTGGTCATGGCCGCCCTTATGGCACGGCTGGTCGCCCAAGGAAATCGACAGAGAAAAAATAGACGCCCGATTTTCGGCGGACGCGGCAGGCCTGGGATGTTAGAAAGCGGTCATGCTTTTCGAACGCCCCGACGATGACACGCTCTATGATGCCCTGATCGCGCGCAGCGCCGAGTATGAGGGCCAGGCCTATGTCTGCGTCAAGACGACAGGCATCTTCTGCCGTCTGACCTGTCCGGCGCGCAAGCCGAAGCGGGAAAATACGCTGTTCTTCGAGACGATCGCCGCCTGCATGCATTCCGGCTTCCGCCCCTGCCGGCGCTGCAGGCCGCTGGAGCAGCCGGGCAGGGAGCCGGTCGTCGATCTGTTGCTTGCCGCGCTCGACGACGAGCCGGAGGTTCGCTGGAGCGAGGATGAGCTCGTGCGCCGCGGCCATGATCCCTCGACCGTGCGGCGCGCCTTCAAGCGGGCGCTCGGCATAACCTTCCATGACATCGTCCGTCATATCAGGCTCGGAGAAGCGGCCCGGCAGCTCGCCGACGGGGCGCGCGTCATCGATGCCCAGCTCGACGCGGGTTACGAATCTCCGAGCGGTTTCCGGGCGGCGTTCCAGCGGCTCGTCGGCAAGGCGCCGGCACTCTCGCAGAATCGCGAACTGCTTTTTGCCGACTGGTTCGATACGCCGCTCGGGCCGATGATCGCGGTCGCCGACAAGACGCATCTGCATCTTCTCGAATTTCACGATCGCAAGGCGCTGCTGAGCGAACTCGAAGCGCTGCAGAAGCGCGTTCGCTCCTCCGTCGCAATCGGCCGCACCCCCGCGATAGATCAGATCGAGGCGGAAATCCGCGATTATTTCGAAGGCCGGCTGACCGTCTTCAGGACCCCTCTGGCGCTCGGTGGCACGCCCTTCGAAAAGCATGTCTGGGGAAAGCTGATGGAGATCCCGGTCGGGCAGACGCGCGCCTATGGCGATCTCGCCAGGGAGATGGAAAGGCCGGAGGTCGTGCGTGCGGTCGGCCGCGCCAATGGCGCCAACCAGCTTGCCATCATCGTGCCCTGTCATCGCATCCTCGGCGCCGATGGTTCTCTGACCGGTTATGGCGGCGGCCTCTGGCGCAAGCAATGGCTGCTGCGCCACGAAGAGAAGATCAGCATGGAGACAAGGATGGAGGAGACAGCATGAACTGGACTGAAAAGGCCAAGGCATTCGGCGCGCTTCATAAGAAGGGCGACCCGATCGTCCTCTACAATATCTGGGATGCGGGGACGGCGAAGGCCGTCGCCGATGCCGGCGCCAAGGCGCTTGCCACCGGAAGCTGGTCGGTTGCCGCAGCTCATGGCTTTGCCGACGGCGAGAAACTGCCGATGTCGGTGCTTGTAGAGACGGCGAAATCCATCACCGATGCCGTCGATCTGCCGCTTTCGGTCGATTTCGAAGGGGCTTATTCGGCAGACCCTCAGGGTGCGGCCGCCAATGTCGCCAAGCTGATGGAGGTCGGCGTCATCGGCATCAATTTCGAGGATCGGGTGGTTGCGGGCGAGGGGCTCTATCCGGTCGAAAACCAGGCGGCCCGCATCCGCGCCATTCGCGCCATGGCCGACAGCAAAGACATGCCTTTCTTCATCAATGCCCGTACCGACCTCTTCCTGGCCGAGAGCGACCTCTCCAAACATACCGGCCTGGTGGATGAGGCGATCGAGCGGGGCAGGGCCTACGCCGCGGCCGGCGGCAGCGGCTTCTTCGTTCCGGGCCTGATCGATCCCGCCTTGATCGAAAAGATCTGCGCAGCCTCGTCGCTGCCGGTCAACATCATGATGCGGACGGGCGCGCCTGACGTGAAAACATTGGCAAAGCTCGGCGTCGGCCGCATCAGCTACGGCCCGGGACCATACCGGTCGATGATGGAAAAGCTGAAGCAGGAGGCCGCGGCGATCTACAGCCTACTCTGAGCGGGCTGCTGCGGGGGCCGCATCCGCATGAAAGGCTGCGGCCCGTAATCACATGCTGCGCCGCTCAGGAACGGAAGCGCAGATTGCGCCGCGTCAGCTGATCGACCGAGGTGCAGCCCATCAGCTTCATGTCACGCTCGAGCTCGGTGCGCATCGTCTCCAGCGCCCGCTCCACGCCCGGCTGGCCGGCGGCAGCAAGCGGGAAGAGGTAGTAACGGCCGAGCCCGACCGCTTTCGCCCCTAGCGACAGCGCCTTCAGAACGTGGGTTCCCCGCTGCACGCCGCCATCCATCATCACGTCGATCCGGTCGCCGACCGCATCGACGATCTCGGCCAGCTGATCAAAGGCGCTGCGCGAGCCGTCGAGCTGGCGGCCGCCATGGTTGGACAGCACGATGCCGGTGCAGCCGATCTCGACCGCGCGCTTGGCGTCCTCCACCGACATAATGCCCTTCAGGCAGAATTGCCCACCCCAGGCCTGCACCATGTCGGCCACGTCGTTCCACGACATGGAGGAATCGAGCATTTCGGTGAAATAGCGGCTGATCGACAGCGCGCCGCCATCCATCTTGACATGGTTTTCGAGCTGCGGCAGCCGGAAACCCTCATGCGTCAGCCAGCCGATCGCCCAGGAGGGCTTGATCGCAAACTGCATCATGCCGGCGAGATTGAGCTTGAAGGGAATGGAAAAACCGGTGCGCTTGTCGCGCTCGCGGTTGCCGCCGGTGATGCTGTCGACCGTCAGCATCATCGCCTGCACGCCCGCCGTTTTCGCCCGCGCCATCATCTCGCGGTTCAACCCGCGGTCCTTATGGAAATAGAACTGATAGACCTGAGGTCCGTCGCTGATCTGCCTGGCCTCCTCCAGGCTGATCGTGCCGAGTGAGGAGACGCCGAACATCGTGCCGTATTTCGCCGCCGCCGCCGCGACCGCCCGTTCCCCCTTGTGGTGAAACAGCCGCTGCAACGCCGTCGGCGAGCAATAGACCGGCATGGCGAGCTTCTGCCCCATGACCGTCACCGACATATCGACCTCGGCCACCCCTTTGAGAACATCGGGCACCAGATCACAATTGTCGAAGGCTGCGGTATTGCGCCGATACGTCACCTCGTCATCGGCGGCGCCGTCGATATAGTCGAAGATCGGCCCTGGAAGACGCCGCTTGGCCATGCGCCGGAAATCGTGGAAGTTATAGCAGTCTGTAAGGCGCATCTTTTTGCTCGAGCCGTTGATTTTCGGGGCGCAACCTAAAGCACGATTCGAAATCTTGCCAAGGCTTCATTGTACGATTTGCGACCTCTCGGCGCGAAGATTGGCCGCTCATCCCACCCGTCATGTCGGATCTACGCGGTTGGATCCGGCGAAATAGAGAACGACGCGGTTGCCGCCGGGATCGAACAGCTCCGCCTCATGCCACAGCTAGCTCTTGTCCTCCGGCCCGCTTGCGAACCGAAGTCCGGCTGCGCTAAGCTTGGCGACCGTTTCGTCCAGATCCTCGCACTCGAATAGACCGTCGTCCCGCCGCCGCCTTTCTCGCCCTGGTGAAGCGAAAAAGTGCTGTCCCCATCGGGGCAGACGACGCGCATACCGGGGACGCGCATCGACAACGGGGCGAAGACCGAGGACGCAGTAGAAATGCCAGCCCGCATCGAGGTCAGGCATCGTAACGGTCACCTGATTGAGGCGCATGATCCATATCCTCTGCTGAGGGCGCACCCGCATTGGCTCTGCCTTGCCGCGCTTCAATGCCAGTTATTGCATGGGATGCGATCCTTCAACACCTCTTTGCTTCGGCGCGGGGCATCCTTCAACGACCTCGTCCTGAGGCGCGCAGGCCGAAGGCCGGAGCCTCGAAGGACATGCGCCAGCGCTGCTCCTGCATTCATCGATTGGCAGCGCACCCGCCCCGCCCTTCGAGACCCCTGCGGGGCACCTGAGGGTGAGGCTCTCTTGGGGTATTGCGCTTATCCTCTGACGCGGCTCATGCTGTGCCACCGCGCTCCTCCGTGCTTCGGCGCGGCATCCACCGACGTCCCTCTGAGGCGCGCAGCCCACAGGGCGAAGCTTCGAAGGACACGCCGCAGCGCTGCTCCCTGTGCTCATCGAGAACAATCTGGTCAATACGCTCAACGGTTTCGTTCAGGAGGTCTGCCCGGTCGGTCGGCCGATTAAAAAGGAAAGCCAGGCGCTCGCCCGCGCGAAGAGTCGCCTTGATAGGCGGGGATCCCATGCCGGTCTGATCGCCGGATAAAAGCGCGACAGGAGGGACCAGTTGGGCAGGCGCTGTGCCCGTGTAGAAAGATGCGCCTCTCGTGCGGCAAGGGGCGCAGCCTCGATCAGGGAACCATCAGCGTCCCGATGCCGTGCGCGGTGAAGATCTCGAGCAGGACGGAATGGGCGCTCTTGCCGTTCAGGATGAAAACGCCCTGCACGCCGGCCTTGACTGACCTTCGGATCGTGCGGCCTGAGGTCGTTGACGGCGGCGAACTTGCGCCGCAGCTGGCTTTTGCTAGGCGAAGCTCCGCTGCATGCTGATGGCTTGTGCGACGAAATTTCGAACGACAGGCGAGCGCTCGTCACGCCGGGTCGAGAGGGCCAATCGTGCCTTTGGCGCGTCGCCGGCGATCGCAATGTAACGAACGCCGGGGACATTGATCTTGGTCATCTCCGCCGGTACGATCGAGATGCCGAGGCCGACGGCGATCAAGCTGGGAATCGCCGTGATTTGTGGCGCCGGCTGGCCAAGAACCGGTTCAAATCCCGCTCGTCGGCAGGCGGCGAGAATGTCGTCGAAAAAACCGGCGCCTGCCTCGCGCGGAAAGAGGACGAAGCTTTCTTCCGCAAGTTCGTCGAGCCGCAATGCCTGCGCTTTTGACTTGGCATGTCCGGACGGCAGGGCGATGACCATCGGCTCTTCGGCCAGAAGCTGAGACCTGGCTTGCGCCGGGTCGCCACTGCCCGGACGGATGAAGACGGCGTCGAGTTCGGCCGCATTCAGCCGTTCCAGCAATCGCGCAGTGGGCGCTTCCTCCAGGCTGAACCCGACCGCTGCATATTTCTCGCGAAAGACGTTGATCGCGGCAGGCACGATCGGATTGAAAACCGCTGAACTGGTAAACCCCACCCGCAGCCGACCCTGCTGGCCGTGCGCTGCCCGCAGAGCGCTTTGCCTTGCTTGTTCCGCCTGCAACAGGATGGCGCGAACTTCAGGCAGAAAAGCCTTACCCGCCTCGGTCAGTTCGGCGCCGCTCGGAAGGCGCCGGAAAAGCGACGTGCCAACCTCATTTTCAAGATCGCGAATCTGGTTGCTCAGTGGGGGCTGTCCGATGCCAACCCTGCGCGCCGCCCGCGTAAAGTTCAGTTCTTCAGCGACGGCAATGAAATAACGAAGGTGACGCAGCTCCATGTCATACCTTTAAGATATCAACATCGCCTGTGCAATATATTGGAAATACTCCTTTCGCCTGTCCACATAACCGCAGCGCACTCGCCTTGCCGGTGCGCGATTATAGCGATTCAGGAGTTCAACATGCGTGCAATTGGAAAGCAGTGGCTGATTACCGGTGTCAGCTCGGGCCTTGGCCGAGCCTTCGCGGAAGCCGCACTCGCAAAGGGGTACAGAGTCGTTGGCACGGTGCGCAACATCGAAGCCGCGAGACGGTTCGAAAATCTGGCGCCCGGTCGTGCCATCGCCGTTCAGCTCGACGTCGCCGATGTCGAGGCGATTGAACCG
Organism: Rhizobium sp. CNPSo 3670; assembly: GCF_057784555.1. NCBI lineage: Bacteria > Pseudomonadati > Pseudomonadota > Alphaproteobacteria > Hyphomicrobiales > Rhizobiaceae > Rhizobium > Rhizobium sp. CNPSo 3670. The sequence goes on along the minus strand of NZ_JBXSOL010000001.1, from coordinate 8,728 downwards.
GTTGTTATGCATATCGAGAAATCAGTCGGTCCCGTGGACGTTCTCATCAACAATGCCGGCTACGGACATGAGGGAACATTGGAGGAATCGCTCATCGAGGAGATGCGCCGGCAATTCGAAGTTAATGTCTTCGGGGCTGTCGGAATGATGAAGGCTGTCCTGCCGTTTATGCGCCGGCGACGGGCAGGCCATATCATCAACATCACCTCCATGGGCGGTTTCATCACCATGCCGGGCATCGCATATTATTGCGGCAGCAAATTTGCGCTGGAAGGCGTGAGCGAGGTTCTTGCAAAAGAAGTGAAAGACTTCGGCATCTCGGTCACAGCGGTGGCTCCTGGCTCGTTCCGAACCGATTGGGCGGGCCGCTCCATGGTGCGCAGCGGCAGGAACATTGCCGATTACGATGCGCTATTCGATCCGATCCGCAGGGCACGTGAGGAAAAGAACGGCACACAGCCGGGCGATCCTCGTAAGGCAGCAGCAGCCGTGATGGCGCTGGTCGAGGCAGAAAAACCACCTGTCCATTTGGTGCTTGGAGCCGATGCCCTTTCGCTCATCCGCGACAAGCTGAAAAGCTTGAGCGCGGAAATCGACGCCTGGGAAAACCTCACGCTTTCGACGGATTTTGCCGAAGCATGAGAAAGGGGCGCCTGCAGGCGCCCTGTTCGATTAGGGCACGATCAGCGTTCCGATGCCGTGCTCGGTGAAGATCTCGAGCAGGACGGAATGGGCGGTCTTGCCGTTCAGGATGACGACGCCCTGCACGCCGGCCTTGATCGCATCGATGCAGGTCTCGACCTTGGGGATCATGCCGCCCGAGATCGTGCCGTCGGCGATCAGCGCATGCGCTTCGGCGACGGAAAGTTCCTTGATGAGCTGACCCTTCTTGTCGAGCACGCCGGGGACGTCGGTCAAAAACAGCAGGCGGGTGGCGTTGAGCGCGCCGGCTATGGCGCCGGCGAAAGTGTCGGCGTTGATATTGTAGGTCGCGCCGTCACGGCCCGGCGCCACCGGCGCGATAACCGGTATCATCTCGGAGCGGGCGAGCAGATCGAGCAGCGTGCGGTCGACTTCGACCACTTCGCCGACGAAGCCTAGATCGAGCACCCGCTCGATGTTGGAATCCGGGTCTTTGATGGTCTTGCGCGCCTTTTCGGCGAACACCATGTTGCCGTCCTTGCCGCAAAGGCCGATCGCCCATTCGCCGGTCTGATTGATCAGAGCGACGATCTCCTTGTTGATCGAGCCGGCGAGCACCATCTCGACGATCTCGACCGTCTTCTGGTCGGTGACGCGAAGCCCGCCTTCGAATTTCGATTCGATGCCCATCTTGGTCAGCATCGCGCCGATCTGCGGGCCGCCGCCGTGGACGACGATCGGGTTGACGCCCGACTGCTTCAGAAGCGCGATATCGCTGGCAAAGGCCTTGCCGAGCTCGGGATTGCCCATCGCATGGCCGCCGTACTTCACCACGATCGTCTTGTTTTCATAACGCTGCATGAAAGGCAGCGCCTGGGCGAGAAGACGTGCCTGGATTTCGCTTTCGGACTCGTTCATGGGGACCCCGCAGGAGTTGATCGCGGGCCTTTTATCGCAAGTTTCTGACAGAGGGAATAATCCAGACCGCAATAGTTTTTCGTATGTGGCACGGAGCCAAAGGAGTTGGACCCGCCGGCTGAGCGAAGCACGATATGGGGAACTCATGCAAGGCGATGAGATCAAGGACCTGATCGGCCGCGTCGCGCTCGATCGCCTGGCATTCGCTGCCCTCCACAACCAGACTGCACCGAAACTTTTCGCAATCTGCCTGCGCATCTTGAAGGACCGCACGGAGGCCGAGGATGCCTGCAGGAAGTCTATATCAGCATCTGGCAACGCGCTCGAAGCTTCCAGGCAGCCGCGATCGTCCTCGGCGTGGCTGGCCGCAATTGCCCGCAACCGGTCGATCGATCTGCGGCGTGCGCGCAAGCCCGTCACCGACGAACTCGAGAGCGTTTACGACCTTGCCGCTTCCGAACCCGACCCGGAAAGACAGACGGTGACGAAGGATGGAGGAAGGCGGATTGACACCTGCATGGAAGAGTTGGAAGCTGATCGTGCGGTCGCCATGAAACGGGCTTATGTCGAAGGGCTGGAGCTATCAGGAACTGGCGGATCACTTCGGCGTTCCGCTGAACACGATGCGGACCTGGCTCAGGCGCAGCCTCTTGAAACTGAGAGAGTGCATGGAACGATGACATCGCCCGACAAAAGCAAGGGAAACCGCTCCCGCGACGAGGTCCTCGCCGGTGAATATGTCTTGGGCGTCCTATCGCAGCAGGATCGCCGGGTGGTGGAAGAGCGCATGCGCCGCGATCGGATATTTGCGGCGATCGTCAGCCGTTGGGAAACCAACCTTTCCGCCTTCAACGACGAATATGACGGCGTCGCGCCGAGCCGGGAAACCTTCAAGCAGATCGAGTCCCGGCTGTTCGGCGAGGCCGGAAAACCCGCATCCTTTTCGCAGGGGCTGTGGAATTCGGCGATCTTCTGGCGCTCATTGGCGTTCGCCTGCATCGTCGTTGCCGTCAGTGCCGTCATCTTCGCCTCCGGCCTTGTGCCGCAGCCGCAGGGGCCGGCACCGCTGGCAGCCGAACTTTCGGGCCAAAACAACGCGATCAATCTCCGCGCCTCCTATGAGATCCAGAGCGGCCGGCTGAAGATCGTGCCTGTCGCCGCCGGCAAGCCGGAGGAGAAATCGCTCGAACTCTGGCTGGTGCCGGGCAGCGGCGCGCCGAAATCGCTCGGCATCTTCCAGCCCGGCGAAAGCGGCGAACTCGTCATTCCCGCCGATCTGCGCAATAATGTCGCCGATGGCGCAACCCTTGCCGTCAGCCTAGAGCCTTTCGGCGGCTCCCCGAGCGGACAGGTGACCGGTCCGGTCATTGCGAGCGGCAAGGTGCACCGGCCATAACGATGCCTCGCGCGATGCGATGGCCAGGACCGTCGCCAAGATAATCAAGGACAAGGAAGGGCAAGGACGAGGGCGTCGTCCACGTCGTCGATAAGGTGCTGTTGCCGACGATGTAAAACTATCCGTATGGCAGAGGCATCGGGGGCTCTGCGCAGCGCCGCTTTTATTTCCAACCTGCAATGCCGACGGTTTCGGCGATCGCCTGGCGCAGGTCATCGAGCCCGTCGCCTTTTTCGGACGAGGTGGACAGCACGTAGGGATAGGCGGCCGGGCGCTTGCGGATCTTTTCCGCCGTGTCGGCCAGAAGCTTCGGCACGGCCGGCGCCTTGATCTTGTCGGTCTTGGTCAGCACCACCTGGTACGAGACGGCCGCCTTGTCGAGCAGGGTCAGAACCTCCTCGTCGTTCTTCTTGATGCCATGGCGGCTGTCGATCAGCACGTAGACGCGCTTCAGCGTCGCGCGGCCGCGCAGGTAATCGAAGACGAGCTTCGTCCACTTGTCGACCTGTTCCTTCGGCGCCTGCGCATAGCCATAACCCGGCATGTCGACGATCGCCGTCGGCGGCAGGTCGCCCGCTTCGCCGGAATATCCGTCCGGTACAAAGTAGTTGAGTTCCTGCGTGCGCCCCGGTGTGTTCGAGGTACGCGCCAGACCTTTCTGACCGACCAGCGCATTGATGAGGGACGATTTTCCGACGTTCGAACGCCCGGCGAAGGCCACTTCCGGCGGTCCTTCCGGCGGCAGGAAGTTGAGCGACGGGACGCCGCGGATAAAAATCCATGGGTGGCCGAAGAGTGGCTTTTCGTGTTCGGGCATGCGGGCTCGGCAATCTCCGGGTTCAGTCTTCTGTCGGCTTCGTGGTTTTGGCGGCGGATGTCAAGCTTTCAGACGGCCAGCGTCTTGCTTCACAAGCTGGCCGGAAATGAAAAGCCCCGCCGAAGCGGGGCTTGAAAGCATCATTTCGACGGTGCCGTCTTTCGTCGGAACAGGCCCTTCAGATTGTCGAAGAGTTCGACCTTGACGCCGTGGCGCTTCATGATCACCGACTGCTGGATCACCGAGAGCGTGTTGTTCCAGGCCCAGTAGATGACGAGGCCGGCCGGGAAGCTTGCCAGCATGAACATGAACACCAGCGGCATCCAGTTGAAGATCATCGCCTGCGTCGGATCGGGTGGCGTCGGGTTCATGCGCATCTGCAGGAACATGGTGACGCCCATGATCAGCGGCCAGACGCCGAGATGCAGGAAGGTCGGCGCTTCAAAGGGCAGCAGGCCGAACAGGTTGACGATCGTCGTCGGATCGGGCGCCGAAAGGTCCTTGATCCAGCCGAAGAACGGCGCGTGCCGCATCTCGATGGTGATGTAGATCACCTTGTAGAGCGAGAAGAAGATCGGGATCTGCAGCGCCACCGGCCAGCAGCCGGCGATCGGGTTGATCTTCTCGTCCTTGTAGAGCTGCATCGTCGCCTGCTGCAGCGCCATGCGGTCGTCGCCGAATTTCGCCTTCAGCTCCTCCATCTTCGGCTGCATGCGCTTCATGTTCGCCATGGAGGCGTACTGCTTGCTGGCGAGCGGAAAGAACAGCGCCTTGACGACGATCGTCGTGCAGAGGATCGCCACGCCGAAATTGCCGAAGAAGCGATAGAAGAAGTCCATCAGCTTGAACATCGGCTTGGTGATGAAATAGAACCAGCCCCAGTCGATCAGCCGGTCGAACTTCGGGATCGAATAGGAGGCCTCGTAGCCGTCGATGACGGGCACTTCCTTGGCGCCGGCAAAGACGAGGTTCTTGAGCTCAACCGACTGGCCCGGCGCAACGGTGAAGGCATCGTCCTTATAGTCTGCCTGATAGCGCGGCTGACCGTCGGAAAAATACGAGAAGTGTGCCTCATAGGCTGACGTCTGCGGCGGTACGATCGTCGCCGCCCAGTATTTGTCGGTAATGCCGAGCCAGCCGCCGGTGGATTTCGCCGGGGCCACGGCTTCCTTCTCCACCGCGCTATATTTGCTTTCGATCAGGCCGTCGTCGCCGATGACGCCGATAAACCCTTCGTGCAGCACGTAGACGGAGGGGGTCGTCGGCTTGTTGTAACGCGTCACGCGGCCGTAGGAGGAAAGCGAGGCAGGAGCCTGGCTCGAATTCTGAACCTTGTCGGCGACGGTGAACATGTAGCGGTCGTCGACGGAAATCGTGCGAGTGAAGGTCAGGCCCTTGTCATTGGTATAGGAGAGCGTCACCGGTGTCTTCTCGGTGAGCTTGGCGCCCTCCGGCGCCGTCCACAGCGTCGAGGGACCGGGGACCGCACCCGTTGCGTCGCTGCCGATATAGCCGAGCTCAGTGAAGTAACCATCCTTGGTTTCGGCCGGGCTGAACAGCGTGATGGTCGGGCTCGAGTCGTCGACGGTCTCGTGATAGCCCTTGAGCTTCAGATCGTCGAGCCGGGCGCCGGCAAGGTTGATCGAGCCGGAAAGGGCAGGGGTGTCGATGGCGATGCGCGGGGTCTTTTCGAGCGCCTGCTCGCGCGTCGCCGTCGCGGCCGCCTGGCCGGACGGAGCCGCGCCGGTCGTCTGCGCCGGTGCGCCGCCGGCAGCAGCAGGCTGCTGCGTCTGCTCGGTCTGCTGCTGCGCCTTCTGCGCTTCCTGCGCCTTGCGCTGGGCCTCGATGCGGGGATTCATATAGAGAAACTGCCAGCCGAGGACGATCAGCACCGAGAGAGCGATCGCAATGAAATAATTGCGGTTGTTTTCCATCATAGGTTCCTGGGGCGTCCGTCTCCGGGGCGCCGGTGTTTCGGCCTGGTTTCCACGCGGGATTTCAATTCCGCGGCCAATTCCTGGAAGGACGCGTTGAGCACGTCCCTGCGCGCGACAACCACATAGTCGTGTCCGGGCTTCATTGCAAACCCCGCATGAAGCCGCACCGCCTCTTTCAGGCGGCGGCGCATGCGGTTTCGCTCTACGGCATTGCCATGTTTTTTGGTGACTGTAAAACCGACACGCGCCTGGCTGTCGGGTTCCTTCCGGTCGAGCACTTCGAGAAGGAAGAGTCCTCCCCGGCGTTTTTCGCCCTCGCGCACGGCAAGAAACTGCGGGCGGCTCTTCAGCCGCCCGACAGCGTGTTTCTTCTCACTGGTCGTCAATTCGCCCGCCATCTCTTATCGGGCAACCCGGCCTTAAGCCGAGAGACGCTTGCGGCCCTGCGCGCGGCGGGCAGCGATGACCTTGCGGCCACCCTTCGTGGACATGCGCGCACGGAAGCCGTGGCGACGCTTGCGAACAAGCTTGGATGGTTGGTAAGTACGCTTCATTTATTTAAACACCGCGGAGTGCGGCCCTTCTTGAATTTGCATGATGCAAGGAGCGTTGTTTTTCGAACGGGCGAGCCATGAAGGCCTAGGTGACCGGACGTGCGGCGGCTTATACGGATGAAGCCTGCCAAAGTCAATTATAACAGATCATTTCACCGCTAATGCTGGCCTGCGCGTGGTTTTCGCATGTAAGTGTTAATAAGTTTTCTCTGCTCCAGAAGGTTGTGCTTGATCGCCGCCGCGACGGAAAGTCATGCTTTTCAGCGACTTGCGCCCGGGGCGGACGCCGGCATGGCTAATATTCAGGGGCCATAATCGTAAACATTAGAAATGTAACTTTAAGGAATTTCGCGGATATTCGCACCATCAGCCGGGAACTGGCTTTCCAGGCAGTGATGGGAGCTAGGAGGCATTGCATTGAAGATCCGCGGCAAGATTAATCTGCTGGTTTGCGTAATGGGCGCCGTCGCCCTTCTGATCGGCGCAACGGCATTGTCCGCCATGCGCGAATACAGCCGCAACCTCACTGCTTACGAGCAGGCCGCCGCCCGCGCCTATGCCGGCGAGCGCCTCAACCGTTTCGTCACCGCTGTCGTCATGGAGTCGCGCGGCATCTATGCGGCGAAGACGATCAAGGATACGCCGAACTTCGCCAAGGGCATCACGGCCGCTCTCGATGAGATCGACAAGGTCATCGCCGGCTGGGCGCCGCTCGTTCCCGAAGGCGAGAAGGCCAACTTCGCCAAGCTCGTCTCTCGCGCCGCCGAATTCCGCACCTTCCGCACGGAAACGGCCCGCCTCGGCACCGAAGTCGGGCCCGAGGCCGCCAGCCAGCAGGGCAACAACGAGGCCAATCGCGCCAATCGCAAGGCCTTCCAGGCTGAAATCGACGCGGTCGTCGCTACCGACAAGGCAGCTCTCGACGCCGTCAACGCCGATATCGAAAGTTTCCGCTCCTGGGTCCTGATGCTCGTGCTCAGCATTACCGGCATCGGCATCGCGGTCGGCATCGGCATGGGCTTTTATATCGGCACCAGCCATCTGAGCCGCCCGATCAAGCGTGTCACCCACGCGATCAAGGAGGTCGCCAACGGCAACTTCGACGCCGAGGTTCCCTTTGCCGGCCGCAAGGACGAAATCGGCGAGATGGCCGCCGCTGTCGCGGTCTTCAAGGAGAACGGCCTTGCCGTCAAGCGCCTGAACGCTCAGGAGGCGGCGATGCGCGCCAAGAGCGACGATCTGCAGTCGAGCATGTCGGTCGTCGTGGCCGCGGCTGCGGCCGGCGATTTCAGCCATCGCATCGACAAGGACTATCAGGACGAGAACCTCAACCGGTTCGCCGGCAATATCAACACGCTGCTGTCGAGCGTCGATGCCGGGATCGGCGAGACCCGCCGCGTCATCGCAAGCCTTGCCGAAGGCGATCTGACCCAGACGATGAACGGCAATTTCCAGGGAGCATTCGCCGAGCTGCAGCAGAACGTCAACAACAGCTTCGTAACGCTGCAGGCGACGATGCGCGAAGTGCGCGAGACGACCGAAGCGATGAACGGCAACACATCCGAGCTGCGCAATGCCAGCGACGACCTGTCGAAGCGCACTGAGCAGCAGGCGGCGGCCCTCGAACAGACCTCCGCGGCGCTCGACGAGATCACAGCCGTCGTCCAGAACTCCACCGAGCGGGCGCATGAAGCGACCGTCATGGTCTCAGAAGCCAAAGAAAATGCCGGCCGCTCCGGCGTCGTCGTCCGCAACGCCGTCGAGGCCATGGGCCGCATCGAGCAGGCCTCGCGCGAAATCAGCCAGATTATCAACGTTATCGATGAGATCGCCTTCCAGACCAACCTCCTGGCGCTGAACGCCGGGGTCGAGGCCGCCCGCGCCGGCGAGGCCGGCAAGGGCTTCGCGGTGGTCGCGCAGGAAGTGCGTGAACTCGCCCAGCGTTCGGCGACCGCTGCCAAGGACATCAAGGCACTGATCACCAAATCGGGTGATGAGGTGCAGGTCGGCGTCAAACTCGTCCAGGCGACCGGTGAGGCACTGTCGGAAATCGGCGCCCGCGTCATCGCCATCAACGACCATATCCATTCGATCGCCACGGCCGCGGTCGAACAGTCGACCGGTCTCAAGGAGGTCAATACCGCCGTCAACCAGATGGATCAGGTGACCCAGCAGAATGCTGCAATGGTGGAAGAAACCTCTGCCGCCACGCACCGGCTTTCAGCCGAAGCCAACGGGCTGGTGCACCTCATTGCCCGCTTCAAGCTTTCGGATGCGGTGGCGCCCGTGGCGCTTGTGCGCAACGAGCCGCACAGGCAGCCGGTCGCCTCACCCGCCCGCCGCGCGATCGCCAAAGTCGCCCGCGCCTTCGGCGGCAGTGCGGCTGCAGCCGAGCAGAGCTGGGAAGAGTTCTGAGACTTTTCCAACAGGTGCGACGTTGAGATGGAGGAGGCCGGCGCGGCAT